>CAXMUM010000300.1:0-500 GCA_964196585.1 uncultured Opitutaceae bacterium | reverse complement strand
TGATTTTTCTTAATATATCAACGGCACCGACACCAAAAATATTCGGTAAAACCGCTGTGGCGCTGACACGGCCTTCGAGTGTCTCGGCCACCGCCTGCGGCTGCTCAAAAATTTCCTTGAGCATGTAGTGCGGGTAGTCTCCACGCTGCACGGCATCCGCTTTGGTTTCTACTTCTTTGACCGGCCTCTCGGCCTGCTGGAGGTTTTTGTCAACGATCGTATAACCATCCGCTACCCTGACGGGCGCCTACCACAACTCCTGGCTCGGCCGCACTCACCACGGCAATTGCAAATGCACCACGCAAGCGACCTACGGCATTTTGCACGGCCGAAAACAAATCCAGGCCGGAATCCATCAACTGCGCAATCAAATGCACCATGACTTCAGTGTCGGTGTCAGAGCTGAATACACAACCGGCAGCCTGTAATTCCCGGCGCAACTCCTGGTGATTTTCAATAATGCCATTGTGTACCAGGGCCAATTGATCACCGGAGGCATG
>CAXMUM010000299.1:0-506 GCA_964196585.1 uncultured Opitutaceae bacterium | reverse complement strand
GCGGTGAGGAGAAAAACGAAAGGAAATAGGATCGCAGGCATTCCAAAGGCGACGGCAAGATAACCCAGGAGAGAGACGAAGACCATTGTTGTCACCGCATAAGTAAGCTGGGTGGTTACATGATCGATGTGATCGCATCCGGTCGAAAGGGATGAGAGGACTGTCGTATCACTGATTGGGCTACAATGGTCACCAAAGATAGCGCCGTCCAAAACGGCTGCGGCCACAAGTAAGAAATATAGATGATCTTCACCTGCTTTCCAGGCCCCCAGATTGTAGGCCAAAGGGAGAAGGATTGGGAGAAGGATCCCCATTGTAGCCCAGCTGGTTCCCATGGCAAAGGCCATAACAGAGGCTATAAGAAAGGTGAGAAGTGGGAGGATTTGCAGAGGGATTCCGTCTCCGATGATAGATAGTAGATAGGTATCGGTATGTAGCGTATCTGCGCAGATGGACTTCATTGACCAGGCTGTCACAAGGATGAAAATAGCCATGTAGAGAAAGGA
>CAXMUM010000298.1:0-515 GCA_964196585.1 uncultured Opitutaceae bacterium | reverse complement strand
CTATGATCCAGTGCGAATACTCACACGCCATGGGCAATTCATCCGGCGGCCTCTGGGACTACTGGATGATTTTCGAACAAGAACGCCTCCTTCAAGGCGGCTGTATCTGGGACTGGGTGGATCAGGGACTTCGTAAAACAAAACCCGCAACAGCATCTCTGAACGATTCTTCTTCAAGCAAAAACAAAATCCGACTCAACGGTCGGCTAGATAAAATCAATGGGCTCACCAAAGGTTATCCTCGTCACACTCCGCCCAGGAAACGGCAATGATGGAGACAACCCAATTGTCACCAAAGGAGATCAAAGTTACGCCCTTAAGATCAACAACAAAGGACGACTCGAATTCTTCATCTATCAAAAAAATTGGAAAAGCCTCGTAACAGACCTTCCAGCTGACTGGGCTGGTATGCAACACGATATTGCCGCTATTTATGATGGCAAAAACATGAGCCTCATCGTCGATGGCAAAAAACTCGCGAGCCAACCTGCCAACGGAGCTATCGCAAGCAGTTC
>CAXMUM010000297.1:273-523 GCA_964196585.1 uncultured Opitutaceae bacterium | reverse complement strand
GGATTGGATGGAGCAGGAGCAGGAGCGTGGTATTACGATTACCTCTGCTGCAACCACCTGTTTCTGGAATGGTATGGATAAGCAGTACAAAGAACACCGGATCAATATCATTGATACACCGGGACACGTTGACTTCACCATTGAAGTAGAGCGTTCATTGCGTGTGCTCGATGGTACCGTGGCTGTGTTCTGTGCAGTTGGTGGTGTTCAGCCTCAATCTGAAACCGTATGGCGTCAGGCAACACGTTAT
>CAXMUM010000297.1:0-263 GCA_964196585.1 uncultured Opitutaceae bacterium | reverse complement strand
CGATTCAGTTGCCTATTGGTGCTGAAGAAGGTTTCGAGGGTATTGTTGACCTGGTCAGGATGAAAGCCATTTACTGGAATCCTGAAGACCAGGGCGTCACCTATGAAGAGCGTGATATCCCAGAGGACCTGCTGCTCGAATCCGAAGCTGCCCATGAATACATGGTTGAGATGGCTGCGGAAGCAAACGAAGAATTAATGGAAGCTTACCTTGAAGATGCTGATCTGACTAAAGAACAGGTCGTTACCGGTCTGCGTCTGGGT
>CAXMUM010000296.1:263-529 GCA_964196585.1 uncultured Opitutaceae bacterium | reverse complement strand
TGTAGTGGCTTTCACAGTGTTGTCGCAAGTGGAACGACTTCGAAACAGCTCAACAAAGAGAGTGATATTAAAAAAATAGGCTACGGCTCCATGCTGGTCGAAGGCGTTCTTGCTACCCTCTCTCTTGGAACAATTGTTGTCCTAAGTACCGCCGATATCGCAGCCCTTAAAGCAACTGATCCTGTTTCAATTTTGGCAACTGGTTTTGGTAAAATTATCTCAGTGTTCCCGTTTGGAATCGGCGGAGATTTCGCTGTTAACTTTGC
>CAXMUM010000296.1:0-253 GCA_964196585.1 uncultured Opitutaceae bacterium | reverse complement strand
AATAAGCACATTTCTCTTAACGACTCTGGACACTTGCACTCGCCTTTGTCGCTTTCTCGTCGAAGAACTTTTTGGATGGCGTAATACCACCAGCCGTTACTTAGGCACTGTCTTGATTATGATAGCCCCAGCCTATTTTGTTTTTCAGACCTTCGACGGACAACCCGCCTGGAAAGCGACCTGGCCTCTCTTTGGATCAACCAATCAACTACTGGCTGCTCTGGCATTGATTACCTTCACCGTTTTTCTGCGA
>CAXMUM010000295.1:0-532 GCA_964196585.1 uncultured Opitutaceae bacterium | reverse complement strand
TGATATGGTAGGAGAACATTGTGGCCGCCTGAGAAGGTACACCGAAAGGAGTGCTGGAGGTTCCACAAGAGCTTATGTTGACACGAGTAGCGAAAAACAAGGTGAGAAACCTTGTCGCCGAAAGCCTAAGGTTTCCTGTAGTCAAGTTAATCTGCTCAGGGTTAGTCGGCTCCTAAGGCGAGGCCGAGAGGCGTAGTCGATGGGAAACAGGTTAATATTCCTGTACCACTTTCATAATGTTATGGTAAGGGGGGACGGAGCGTGTAGGGGTAAGACTTAGGCAAATCCGGGTCTTTTTAACTCTGAGGCGTGATGACGATGTCTTTTAGACAGCAAAGTGGCTGGTTCCATGCTTCCAGGAAAATCCTCGTATCTAGTTATGAATGTGACCGTACCGTAAACCGACACAGGTAGGCAGGTAGAGAATACCAAGGCGCTTGAGAGAACTCTGGTTAAGGAACTCGGCAAAATAGCACCGTAACTTCGGGAGAAGGTGTGCCTGCATGGTGAAGTTATTTACTGACTGAGCCAA
>CAXMUM010000294.1:0-533 GCA_964196585.1 uncultured Opitutaceae bacterium | reverse complement strand
CTGAGGAAGATTTTGCTTTTAATATTTTTGAGTTGGATGCGGCATCCAATAATTCCGTGGATGATATCAGGAGTTTAACAGATCAGGTTCGCATCCCTCCTCAAACAGGAAAATATAAGGTCTATATTATTGATGAGGTTCATATGCTTTCTCAGTCGGCCTTTAACGCCTTTTTGAAAACTTTAGAAGAGCCTCCGGCACATGCCATATTTATTTTGGCAACTACGGAAAAACACAAAATAATTCCAACCATATTGTCACGGTGTCAGATATTTGATTTTAAACGAATTGGTGTACTCGACGCTAAAAATTATCTAAAAAAAATTGCGCAGCAAGAAAATATTCAGGCCGAAGATGATGCCTTGCACATTATTGCACAAAAGGCAGATGGTGCTATGCGAGATGCCCTATCCATTTTTGATCGGGTTGTTAGTTTTTCCGGTAATGAATTAAGTCGTAAATCCGTCACCGAAAATTTGAATGTACTTGATTATGATGAGTATTTCACCTGTACGGATTTTATATTAGAGAAT
>CAXMUM010000293.1:0-539 GCA_964196585.1 uncultured Opitutaceae bacterium | reverse complement strand
ATAGGTAAGTTTTATAACCGGGACAGTATCCTGAGTAGGGCGGGGCAGGTGAAACCCCGTTTGAATCTGCCGGCACCATCCGGTAAGGCTAAATACTCCTGAGAGACCGATAGTGAACTAGTACCGTGAGGGAAAGGTGAAAAGTACCCTGAATAAGGGGGTGAAATAGTACCTGAAACCATACGCTTACAAGCGGTCGGAGCAACTTTGTGCTGTGACGGCGTGCCTTTTGCATAATGAGCCTACGAGTTACTCTTCACTGGCAAGGTTAAGTGATTGACACGTATCCGGAGCGAAAGCGAGTCTGAATAGGGCGTATAGTCAGTGGAGGTAGACGCGAAACCTGGTGATCTACCCATGACCAGGTTGAAGGTGCGGTAACACGCACTGGAGGACCGAACCAGTTGACGTTGAAAAGTCTTTGGATGAGTTGTGGGTAGGGGTGAAAGGCCAATCAAACCGGGAAATAGCTCGTACTCCCCGAAATGCTTTTAGGAGCAGCGTGGGGTGTTTTCTTATAGAGGTAGAGCTACCAATAG
>CAXMUM010000292.1:0-545 GCA_964196585.1 uncultured Opitutaceae bacterium | reverse complement strand
AAGGAGGAAGAAGAAGAGGAAGAAGAAAAAAAAGACGAAGGAGAGGGAGAAGAGAAAGAGGACAACGACGAATCAGAAGAAGACGAAGACGAAGAAGAGAAAGAGGAAGAAGGAAGAAGAAGAAGAAGAAGAAGAGGAAGAAGAAGAGGAAGAAGAGGATACAGGCCCGACTGGTCCGGATCTTGAAGAGGTTGCGGAACACTTTACCAGGCTCGGAAAACACCATGCGAAGTTCATTAAGTTGAATGATAAACATGGACCGGGTAACGCCAAGGCGCAGGAACATCTTGATGCAATGGCCGTAATGTTCACGTACCTGAAACTTCCAGCCAAGATGGTGGATCATCTTGTTGACCGTTTACGTTTCGCTGTTTCCCAGACCCGTGAACATGAACGTGCCATTATGCAAATGGCAGTTCGCCAGGCAAAACTGCCCAAAACAACTTTCGTCAGGAGCTTTACCGGCAACGAAGCCAATAAGCATTGGCTCGATTCGGTACTGGATGGCAAGCAAAAGTGGGTTTTGGCGCACAGGGAATATACCG
>CAXMUM010000291.1:0-571 GCA_964196585.1 uncultured Opitutaceae bacterium | reverse complement strand
GATAGTCCCGTAAACGAAATACATTTAATACCTAGTAGTATCCTGAGTAGCACGAAACATGTGAAATTTTGTGTGAATCTGCCAGAACCATCTGGTAAGGCTAAATACTCCTGAGAGACCGATAGTGAACTAGTACCGTGAGGGAAAGGTGAAAAGTACCCTGAACAAGGGAGTGAAATAGAACCTGAAACCGTACGCTTACAAACGGTTGGAGCCCTTTGGGGTGACAGCGTGCCTTTTGCATAATGAGCCTACGAGTTACTCCTCACTAGCAAGGTTAAGCATTTAATATGCGCAGCCGAAGCGAAAGCAAGTCTGAATAGGGCGCATAGTTAGTGGGGGTAGACGCGAAACTTTGTGATCTACCCATGAGCAGGTTGAAGTCTCAGTAACATGAGATGGAGGACCGAACCAATATACGTTGAAAAGTGTTTGGATGACTTGTGGGTAGGGGTGAAAGGCCAATCAAACTGAGAGATAGCTCGTACTCCCCGAAATGCATTTAGGTGCAGCGTTGAAAATTATAGTCATAGAGGTAGAGCTACTGATTGGGCTAGGGGGCTTCACCGCC
>CAXMUM010000290.1:311-576 GCA_964196585.1 uncultured Opitutaceae bacterium | reverse complement strand
CCACATGTAAAACGTTTCACCTAACGAGGGCACACCTTCTCCCGAAGTTACGGTGTCATTTTGCCGAGTTCCTTAACCAGGGTTCTCTCAAGCGCCTTGGGATTCTCTCCCTACCTACCTGTGTCGGTTTGCGGTACGATCACCTAATTATCTCGATAGAGGCTTTTCTTGTCAGTGTGGGATCAATCAGTTTATGAGACAAAGTCTCTCCTCATCGCTTCTCAGCATTTAAATAAAAGGACGGATTTGCCTATCCTTTCTGCCT
>CAXMUM010000290.1:0-273 GCA_964196585.1 uncultured Opitutaceae bacterium | reverse complement strand
CCATCACTCTCATCCCCGAAGGGACATTGATAACGAGGTGGTACAGGAATATTAACCTGTTTTCCATCACCTACGCCTTTCGGCCTCGGCTTAGGGATCGACTAACCCTGAGCAGATTAGCTTTACTCAGGAAACCTTAGGTTTTCGGCGAGCGGGTTTTTCACCCGCTTTATCGTTACTCATGTCAGCATGGTCTCTTCAGTCAAGTCCAGTCGTCCTTACGGTCGACCTTCAGCCCTGACAGAATGCTCCCCTACCGATGCCTCAAAAGAG
>CAXMUM010000289.1:240-578 GCA_964196585.1 uncultured Opitutaceae bacterium | reverse complement strand
GCAAAATCGAGGACTCCCATATCGGCAAAAAACGCACCTTCTCCTCCCCAAACCATGTGGCAAATGGGTAAGTAGACCAAGAGTGACCAGAGCGTAACAAACCAGAGCATCGATGAAAACTTCATGCGTTCTGCAAAAGCGCCAATCATCAGGGCAGGGGTGATGATGCAGAAGGTCCTCTGGAAGGCAAAAAAGAGAGGCTCTGGTATGGAGCCCCATGGCGTGGAAGCATTGACGCCTTTGAGGAAGATTTTGTCGAAGGAACCAATAAAAGAATGTAATCCAATCTCTCCCGCTTGCATTCCTGAGGTTGAAAAGGCTGCCGTATAGCCAACAGC
>CAXMUM010000289.1:0-230 GCA_964196585.1 uncultured Opitutaceae bacterium | reverse complement strand
AACAAAGCAGTGCATCAAGACAGAGAGAACATTTCTATCCCGAACCAAGCCTGCATAGAAAAAGGCAAGGCCCGGTATCGTCATAAAAAGAACAAGAGCAGTGGAAACAAGGATCCATGCGCTGTCTCCGGTATCAATAGCGTTGGAGTCTTGAGCTAAAGCCAGTGTAGGGGTGAAAAGTAAAGAGAGTCCGATAAGGTGGCGGCTAAAGTGGGTCATATTTAGAGGGA
>CAXMUM010000288.1:0-610 GCA_964196585.1 uncultured Opitutaceae bacterium | reverse complement strand
CGAAACCGGAAAAATCTACGCCTTTTAGAAATAGTCTCTAAGAGGTCACCGTTACTGTCCGACAGAGGATTGTTTTAAGCAAATCAGGGCAAGAATCCTCTAAATTGGTACAGTAAAACTGGTACACTACCTATGGTAAAATCCTGTCTGTCACGCAGGAGGCCGCGGGTTCGAGTCCCGTCCATCCTGCCATTTTTAAAGCCCCTGATCTGCAGGGCCTTAAAATGAAGGTTTGATATCACCGAAAACTAGATTCCAGTAAAGCGGAAAAAGGTACGATTCGGGGAGATGATGGAACTGATATGATGGTCAATGTCGTGCATGCATCGGATAGTGATGAAAATGCGGCGTTTAGCCGCCGATCTGGTACATGGGCTGGTCGATCTTCTCCAGGCGTTCCAAGGGTTTCATAGTCATTATGTTTTTCAGCAGCACTGGATAGGCACTGAGTTTCTCGCCGATCAGGCTTTTGCAGCCAATGGACATTAAACATGCTCTCAGATTGCCGTTCGCGGTCAGGCGCAGACGTGAGCAGTGTTTACAAAAAGGTTTGCTTTCGGAAGCGATAAAGCCGACTCGGGCACCGCTTTTGCAGCGATAGTTTATGGAG
>CAXMUM010000287.1:331-618 GCA_964196585.1 uncultured Opitutaceae bacterium | reverse complement strand
ACTTAGGTAAATCCGGGTTCTTAATGCTGAGATACGATGACGACCGGTCTTTGTACCGGAAAGTGGTTGATGCCATGCTTCCAGGAAAATCTTCTAAGCTTAGGTAACAAAACCGTACCGTAAACCGACACAGGTGGGTGGGGAGAGAATCCTAAGGCGCTTGAGAAAACTCTGGTGAAGGAACTAGGCAAATTGGTACCGTAACTTCGGGAGAAGGTACGCCATGGCCGGTGATGAGACTTGCTCTCTGAGCTGGCGATGGCCGCAGAAGCCAGGCCGCTGCGACT
>CAXMUM010000285.1:0-644 GCA_964196585.1 uncultured Opitutaceae bacterium | reverse complement strand
TACGGCTCAGAAATACGGAACGAATAATGCATCCGCCGCGCCACATCAGCGCAATGCCACCGTAGTCCAGTGTCCAGTCATACTCGCTGGCCGCTTCGCGCAGCAACAAATAACCTTGCGCATAAGACACGATTTTGGAAGCGAGCACGGCTTGGCTAATGTCCTCGATGAAGGCCTGTCGATCGCCCTCAAAGCGGGTTTCGGGTCCTCTCAGCAGGCGTGATGCCTGCACGCGCTCGTCTTTTTGAGCCGATAAAAATCGCGCCGAGACGGCCTCGCCGATCAGGGTCAATGGGATGCCGAGTTCGAGAGCGGCAATGCCGGTCCATTTGCCGGTGCCTTTCTGGCCAGCGGTGTCGAGAATTTTTTCGACCAGGGCTTCGCCATCTTGCTGGTAGCCGAGGATGTCGCGGGTGATCTCGATCAGGTAACTGTCCAGTTCACCCTTGTTCCATTCGGCAAAGACTTCATGCATTTCAGCCGCTGTCATGCCCAGCAGCTGCTTCATTATCTGGTAGGCTTCGCAGATCAACTGCATGTCACCATATTCGATGCCGTTGTGCACCATCTTGACAAAATGCCCGGCCCCGTCTGCGCCGACCCATTCGCAGCAAGGTGTGCCATCTTCGACGCGCGCCGCGATT
>CAXMUM010000284.1:0-649 GCA_964196585.1 uncultured Opitutaceae bacterium | reverse complement strand
CCGCCGTTTACTCGGGCTTCAATCAAATGCTTCGCACAAGTGCTGACATCATCAGTTAACCTTCGAGCACCGGGCAGGCGTCACACCTTATACATCCACTTACGTGTTAGCAAAGTGCTGTGTTTTTGGTAAACAGTCGGGAGGGACTCTTTGTTGCAACCTCGTTCGCTTTTTGGAGCAAGTCCATATACGAAAGTAGGCACACCTTATACCGAAGATACGGTGCTAGTTTGCAGAGTTCCTTAACCAGGGTTCTTCCACGCGCCTTAGAATACTCATCCCACCTACCTGTGTCGGTTTACGGTACGGGCAACATACAATATACTTAGAGGCTTTTCTTGGCACGACAGTATCATCGATTCTGTATCTTCTCCGAAGAGCGTCAACAGCCTGTAAGATCTCGGTCTCATGTAATCCGGATTTGCCTAAATTACGACCTACGTCCTTCGACCCACTATTCCATCAGTGAGCTCGATTAACTCTATGCGTCCCCACATCACGCTCTATCATAAGTATAGGAATATTAACCTATTTGCCATCGTCTACCCCTTTCGGACTCGACTTAGGACCCGACTAACCCTACGATGACGAGCATCGCGTAGGAAACCTTGGGTTTTCGGCGTTAAAGATTCTCACTTTAATTATCGCT
>CAXMUM010000283.1:390-664 GCA_964196585.1 uncultured Opitutaceae bacterium | reverse complement strand
GCTCTCTGCTCGATTTGAGGACAGAGGAGAACAAGTTTGAATACCTGGGCGAACAAGTAAGGGAAGATAAAAACTGTTATCTAATCAAAGTCGTCGAACCGGATGGGTATGAGTCGGTTCTCGAAATAGATGCGGAGACCTACCAGATCATTCGGCAATCATCTACGGAATATCTTCAGGGGAGGAACGTTCCCTCAGTCATAACGTTTAGCGATTTCAGGCCGGTAGCGGGTGTTTGGTTACCCCATCGGATCGAGACATTGCTCGATGGCAG
>CAXMUM010000283.1:0-380 GCA_964196585.1 uncultured Opitutaceae bacterium | reverse complement strand
GATTAACGGTTGTCACGGTTTACGAATCGATAGAAGCCAATCCTGTGTTTACCCAAGCGTTGTTCCAAGCGCCAGATAAGTTGGCTGAGAGCGGGGAACACAAAGAGGAGGATGAGGAAAAGTCTTGAAAGACGATGTGCCGGATCGTTATGGTTCGGGAAGTTTCTAGTGGCCCGGGTGTAGGGCAAACCCTCTTACGATCATGAGCATAAAAAAACTCTTTCCTCTCTTTCTCATCGCTGTTTTGTCACTTGGGTTCTTCTCAGGATGTGCCTCTCATTCCGCACAAGGCAAAAGCGAAACAATTATTTTGGGTGGATTACTTGAAGTGAATAAAGGGACCTATGATCGACAGGGACCTTTGACGGTTCCGATCAATA
>CAXMUM010000282.1:0-668 GCA_964196585.1 uncultured Opitutaceae bacterium | reverse complement strand
TAACCTTAAGGGCTTTTAGAGTAAGGGTATAAAGTTAATTACAACAAAACAACTTTATAAATTAATCCCGTTATCCAAAACCAATTGGTTACAGGTTGTTTGTGCATTGCATCCGACTAAAAATACAATGCATAGATACAATCTAACCCAATATCCTGTATTCCAAGAAAGAAACCCTAATCATACAGATCAAAGATTCCTCAGAACACAAAATATTTTACTTCTTCCAAATTTTTAAAGAACATCAGGAAATAGATATGATAAATATTAGGCCAAAAATGACCATTAAATATCATTTATTACCATTTCCCTAAAATACAGCCGCTGGTTAAAAACCAGAAGTAAGCGTTTTCGCTTACTTCTACTCTTTAAAATTACTAAACCTGTCTAACTAATTGGTGGAGGTGATCGGAATCGAACCGACGACCCCCTGCTTGCAAAGCAGGTGCTCTACCAATTGAGCTACACCCCCCTCTTTGTTGGTAGGTCTGGGTGGATTTGAACCACCGACCCCACGCTTATCAAGCGTGTGCTCTAACCAACTGAGCTACAGACCCTAATTTAAGGGTCCATGACAATAGCTGTACGTAAATTTTCAAGTACTCAGCCTAGAGTCACCTAGCCCCTGCTTCTTAAACAACCGATAGGTTGTGGACACTTCAACCGGG
>CAXMUM010000280.1:359-693 GCA_964196585.1 uncultured Opitutaceae bacterium | reverse complement strand
GTCTCAAGTTCAGCAGACGCAGATCAACCTGCCGTTCATCACCGCGACCGATGCCGGCCCACTACACCTCGACTACAGCCTGAGCCGTTCGAAGTTCGAAGAGCTCACTGAGGATCTTCTCGATCGGACCCGCAGGCCGTTCGAGCAGGCGATCAAAGATGCTGGCCTCACGAAGGGCGAGGTCGATCATGTGATTCTCGTCGGTGGCTCGACTCGTATGCCGGCAGTGGCAGAATTGGTCCAGGAGCTCACCGGCAACGAGCCGAACAAGACCGTGAACCCCGACGAAGTGGTGGCCATCGGTGCTGCTGTCCAGGCAGGGGTACTCAAGGGC
>CAXMUM010000280.1:0-326 GCA_964196585.1 uncultured Opitutaceae bacterium | reverse complement strand
AGATCCACGTGCTCCAGGGTGAACGTGACATGGCCAGTTACAACAAGACGCTCGGGAAGTTCCAGCTCGTGGATCTCCCGCCCGCTCCTCGCGGTGTTCCACAGATTGAGGTCACCTTCGATATAGATGCGAATGGCATCGTGCACGTGTCGGCCAAGGATCGGGCGACCAACAAGGAACAGTCGATGACGATCACCGGTCAGAGCTCACTCGACACGGATGTCATCGATCAAATGGTGCGCGACGCTGAAGCCCATGCTGAGGAAGACGCTCGACGTCGCTCCGAAGCAGAGGCTCGAAACAACGCCGACTCACTCGTCTACCAG
>CAXMUM010000279.1:0-708 GCA_964196585.1 uncultured Opitutaceae bacterium | reverse complement strand
TGTTACCGGCTCCGCCATCAAACAGTTCGACAAATTCGCCTGTGTCTGTTCCAGCGGTGTCACTGTCAACTTCGTTAATGACGATGTTAGAGCTGGGGCCGCCGCCGCCACCGCCGCCACCGCCGCCACCGCCGCCACCGCCGCCACCGGTTCCGTCAAAAGTCTGACCGGAATTGGGGGTGCCGAAAGTATTTGGTGTGCTGCTCGACCAGGTGAAGTGCCCGTAATCACTGCCCGACCCGGTCAACTGCAAGGAGGTGCCTACGGCTGATGAGCTACTCTCGGCAACGCCGATGTCCGTGCTCGTCAGGCCGGCGGCCGGACCGCTAGCCGCAATGAATGAACCCTCGTAACTCAGAAACTGAATTAAGGAACTACCCGCGTCGACCAGCGCCATGCCGTCGGGCGCGCCGTTTTGAATACTGGCCTGCGCAAATGACAGCGTGCCGTGGCCGTTATCCTGACTAGGAATTACACCCGACAAAGTGATTGTGGTGTAGACATTTCGTTGGCTGGAGCTACCGTTGTAGAGCGCAATGCTCCAGTCTGTTAAATCAGTGCCCGCGGGACCAGCAACCTCGATCGCTTCGCCGGTGTCCGAGCCACTATTGTCATAGTGAATCTCGTTAATAAAGACTGACTGAGCTAAGGCAGTTTGTGATCCGAAGCCAAGAATACAGAGCGCCAACGCACGACGTGCGAACGAAT
>CAXMUM010000278.1:0-733 GCA_964196585.1 uncultured Opitutaceae bacterium | reverse complement strand
GATAGCTGGTTCTCCTCGAAATGCATTTAGGTGCAGCGTTGCGTGTTGATGAGTGGGGGTAGAGCACTGAAAGGGCTAGGGGGCATACCCGCCTACCAACCCCTATCAAACTCCGAATACCATTCAATAGAGCGCAGCAGTGAGACAGTGGGGGATAAGCTTCATTGTCGAGAGGGAAACAGCCCAGACCGCCAGCTAAGGTCCCTAATATATACTAAGTGGAATGAAGGATGTGGAGTTGCTTAGACAGCCAGGATGTTGGCTTAGAGGCAGCCACCATTTAAAGAGTGCGTAATAGCTCACTGGTCGAGTGATTCTGCGCCGAAGATGATCGGGACTAAGTAGTATACCGAAATTGTGGACTCAGAAATGAGTGGTAGGAAAGCGTTCCAACAGCGCCGAAGCTGAATCGCGAGGTTCAGTGGAGCGGTTGGAAGTGATAATCCAGGCTTAAGTAACGATAAACATGGTTAGAATCCATGTCGCCGAAAGGATAAGGTTTCCTGGGTAAAGTTCGTCTCCCCAGGGTTAGTCGAGAGCTAAGGAGAGGGCGTAAGCAGTATCCGATGCACAACTAGTTAATATTCTAGTACCGGCTTATAAGTATTCGACGTTCGGAGTGACGGAGAAAGTTAACTCAGCATAGTGTTGAATATCTATGTGTAAATGCGTAGTCCGTTGGGATAGGTAAATCCGCCCGACGTTAAGGATGAAACATGATGCGACCATGCGG
>CAXMUM010000277.1:0-745 GCA_964196585.1 uncultured Opitutaceae bacterium | reverse complement strand
ATGTTGGTTTATCAACGCAGGAGAAGAGCAATTATGGGCCTGAAATACCCACAAACCCCCCAAATCTTTTGACACTGCTGGTTTGTAACTCTTTGACAATCAACAATGAGAACCAGACTCAAAATTTGGTTCCTTCGGGAGTGAGGGTTCGACCCCCTCTCCGGGTACCATCTTGATTATCAAGATGGTTAAGTAGAATTAGGGGTAGGGGGCATAAAATCGCTAGAGTCCTTCCGCTTAACACCAGGTTCGTATAGACACGTGTTTTTCCGAACAATTGGGACTTTTTTATTAGCGTATTTGTAATTTAGATACCCTTCTTTTTGTCAGAACGTATACTAGGAGGAAGATTTCCAGAAGCACTGATAATAGGAGACTTCCAATCCAAGGGTTTATTTCCAATTACTTCATAGGTCTATAACGTGAAGCCCCTATAGATATCAGTCCCAAAAATGCCAACACCGCGGGTGTTATCCCCTCGTCTCTATCTACCGTCAGGAAAAGTACCGCCGATATTACTATCATCGCTATCCCCATCCAAAACATTGGTTTATTAGTTTTTTTTGGTTGTTGCTCCATGAATTGAATCTTGAGTGCTGCAAAGCGTGTGGGTTCGAGTCCCTCCCCGGGTACCACTTGATTATCAAGTGAGAGATGGCGGGTTACACATTTGAATACATAAGGTTTTACCTTATGGACAACAAGAGCCTTCCATTTGGATTGGTGGGCAAGGAACTGAACCGTA
>CAXMUM010000276.1:0-755 GCA_964196585.1 uncultured Opitutaceae bacterium | reverse complement strand
CGGCCGCCTCGACCTCGGCAGTCAGTGCTGCTTCTACTGCCGCCGCAATCTCATCCGCATCCTCGGAAGCGGCATCAACCTCGCCAGTTTCCACCGGATTGGCCGCAAGTTCCGCAGCTTCGACTTCCAGCCGCTTGGCATCGTCCAGCTCTTTGAGCTGATCAGCAAGATCCTGCTCGCGAGTACGACGACGTTCGGCGTGATGCGCGAAGCCAGTTCCTGCCGGAATCAGACGACCGACGATGACATTTTCCTTCAAGCCTCTGAGATCGTCTCTGAGACCGCGAACAGACGCTTCGGTCAATACGCGCGTGGTCTCCTGGAACGACGCAGCGGAGATAAACGACTCGGTCGCCAGCGACGCTTTCGTAATGCCCAGCAATACGGGATCCACGGTAAGCTCTTCCTTGTTCTGGGCCACCAGCTGCTCGGCCTCTTCCAGGAAGCGCGCCTTGTCGATCTGCTCGCCGCGCAGGTATTTACCTTCGCCTGCTGTGGCGACAATAACCTTGCGCAGCATCTGGCGAATAATCACCTCGATGTGCTTGTCATTGATCTTCACGCCCTGCAGTCGGTAAACGTCCTGAATTTCGCGAACGAGGTAGTCGGACAGTGCCTGTACACCACGTAGACGTAGAATGTCGTGCGGGTTCAACTCGCCGTCAGCAATAACTTCACCACTAACAACCTGCTCACCCTCGAACACATTCAAGTGACGCCACTTCGGAATCAAAACTTCGTGGTTATCGCCGGCC
>CAXMUM010000275.1:302-784 GCA_964196585.1 uncultured Opitutaceae bacterium | reverse complement strand
TTGGGGTTATATGGTCAAGTGACTAAGCGCACATGGTGGATGCCTAGGCAGTAGGAGGCGATGAAGGACGTAGTAGTCTGCGATAAGCCCCGGTTAGCTGACAAACACGCTTACCCGGGGATTTCCGAATGGGGAAACCCACTCTGTTTACAGAGTATCCATAACTGAATACATAGGTTAAGGAAGCGAACGCGGTGAACTGAAACATCTAAGTAACCGTAGGAAAAGAAATCAACCGAGATTCCCTGAGTAGCGGCGAGCGAACGGGGAACAGCCCAGTTGTCATCAATCAAACAACTCTAGTGGAACGATCTGGAAAGTTCGGCCATAGACGGTGATAGCCCCGTACACGAAAGATGAGTTTGAGGAGCAACAAAGAGTAGGTCGGGGCACGTGAAACCTTGACTGAACATGGGGGGACCATCCTCCAAGGCTAAATACTCCTTACTGACCGATAGTGAACTAGTACCGTGAGGGAAAGG
>CAXMUM010000275.1:0-292 GCA_964196585.1 uncultured Opitutaceae bacterium | reverse complement strand
GGAAAGGCGAAAAGAACCCCGGAGAGGGGAGTGAAATAGAACCTGAAACCGTGTGCGTACAAGCAGTGGGAGCCTATCTTCGGATGGGTGACTGCGTACCTTTTGTATAATGGGTCAGCGAGTTGTTTTCAGTTGCAAGCTTAACCACTTAGGGGAGGCGTAGGGAAACCGAGTCTTAATAGGGCGATTTAGTAGCTGGGAGCAGACCCGAAACCGGGCGATCTATCCATGGCCAGGGTGAAGGCAGGGTAATACCTGCTGGAGGCCCGAACCGGGTAATGTTGAAAAATTA
>CAXMUM010000274.1:0-889 GCA_964196585.1 uncultured Opitutaceae bacterium | reverse complement strand
ACATCTAAGTACCCGGAGGAAGAGAAAACAATAGTGATTCCGTAAGTAGCGGCGAGCGAACGCGGAATAGCCCAAACCAAAGTTGTTACGGCAATTTTGGGGTTGTAGGACCACAATATTTGATGCTAAGCGAACTAGAACAGTTTGGAAAGACTGACCATAGAGGGTGATAGTCCCGTATAGGTAAGCGAAGTAATTGATAGTGGTATCCTGAGTAGTGCGGGACACGAGTAATCCTGTATGAATCGAGCGGGACCATCCGGTAAGGCTAAATACTCCTGAGAGACCGATAGTGAACTAGTACCGTGAGGGAAAGGTGAAAAGAACCCTAAGTAAGGGAGTGAAATAGATCCTGAAACCGTACGCCTACAAGCGGTCGGAGCATGTTTCATGTGACGGCGTGCCTTTTGCATAATGAGCCTACGAGTTACTGTTGCTAGCAAGGTTAAGTGATTAAGTCACGGAGCCGTAGCGAAAGCGAGTCTGAATAGGGCGCTTTAGTTAGTAGTAGTAGACGCGAAACCGGGTGATCTACCCATGGGCAGGTTGAAGCTGTAGTAACATACAGTGGAGGACCGAACCAGTAGACGTTGAAAAGTCTTTGGATGACCTGTGGGTAGGGGTGAAAGGCCAATCAAACTCGGAAATAGCTCGTACTCCCCGAAATGCATTTAGGTGCAGCGTTGATTTATAGTTTTATAGAGGTAGAGCTACTGATTGGATGCGGGGGCTTCACCGCCTACCAATTCCTGACAAACTCCGAATGCTATAAAATGATTATCAGCAGTGAGGGCATGGGTGCTAAGGTCCATGTCCGAGAGGGAAACAACCCAGACCATCAGCTAAGGTCCCAAAATATATGTTAAGTTGAATAAACGAGGTTGAACTG
>CAXMUM010000273.1:0-964 GCA_964196585.1 uncultured Opitutaceae bacterium | reverse complement strand
ATGAGTCTGCTGCCTTTGTGATTGAAGGAGATGAATATGACAGTGCCTTTTTTGATAAGCGGAGTAAATTTATCCACTATGCACCGCATATTGCCGTGCTCAATAATTTGGAGTTTGATCACGCGGATATTTTTCGAGATCTGGATGATATTAAACGTACCTTTTCGCATTTCCTCAGAATCATTCCCGGTAATGGCTTTGTACTGCTTAACGGAGATGATGAAAACCTCAGATCCCTTTTGCCGGTACCATGGACAACGGTTTTGACCGTTGGAACCAGTGAAGAATCCGATTTGCGAATTGGTAATTTTGTAGAGTCTCCAGGCGGCACCTCTTTCGAGCTTCATTGGAAGGGCAAACTTTGGACGACGGTTAGGTGGTCGCTTTCAGGTCTCTACAATGTGCGCAATGTAGCGATGGCTTCATTAGCGGCTGGTCTGGATTTATATCCTGAAGATCCAACGCAATTATCTTTAGTGGCGTTGTCAGAATTTCAAGGAGTGCGGCGGCGTCAGGATATCCGCTGGGAAAAAGGAGATGTTGTGGTGATCGAAGACTTTGGGCATCATCCAACGGCGATTGAACAAACTCTGCAGGCCTTAAGAGCGCGTTATCCCGGAAGAACCTTACTCGCAGCCTTCGAACCGAGAAGTAATACCGCTAGAACGAATGTGTTGCAGGAACGTTTTACCACAGCTCTATCGGAAGCGGATGAAGTTTACATCGGTCCAGTCAGCCGAGCCGACCGGATGAAGGAGGATGAACGACTGGATACGGAGGGAATGGTGCAGCAGATAAAAACTGCCGGAAAAATCGCCCATGCCTTTGACGGAAATGATGCTTTACTGAAAGAACTCGAAGCCTCTGTTTCGGGTCGTTCCAATCTTGTGGTAATCTTTTTCAGTAATGGTTCTTTTGACGGTGTGATTGAGAAGTTTTCAGAAAACGCGACTAAGTGTTTTAA
>CAXMUM010000272.1:653-1024 GCA_964196585.1 uncultured Opitutaceae bacterium | reverse complement strand
GCTGAGCGTAACTCGCTGACTCATTATGCAAAAGGCACGCGGTCACACTGTCCGAAGACATAGTGCTCCCACTGCTTGTAGGCACACGGTTTCAGGTTCTATTTCACTCTCCTCATCGGAGTTCTTTTCACCTTTCCCTCACGGTACTATGCGCTATCGGTCATCGGGTAGTATTTAGCCTTGGAAGATGGTCCTCCCAGATTCCCACAAAATTTCTCGTGTTCCGTGGTACTCAGGGACACCCTAGGGTGAAAATGCATTTCGCGTACCGGACTATCACCGTCTGTGGTCAGCCTTTCCATACTGTTCCGCTATACATTTTCAATCCCATGTCGGGGTCCTACAACCCCAGTAAAGCAAGCCTTACTGGT
>CAXMUM010000272.1:0-643 GCA_964196585.1 uncultured Opitutaceae bacterium | reverse complement strand
CGCTACTTACGGAATCTCTATTGATTTCTACTCCTACAGGTACTTAGATGTTTCAGTTCCCTGCGTTCGCCTCGTACACCTATGTATTCAGTGTACGATGACGGGGTATGAACCCCGCCGGGTTTCCCCATTCGGAAATCTCCGGGTCAAAGCCTGTTTAGCGGCTTACCGAAGCTTATCGCAGCTTACCACGTCCTTCATCGCCTCCCGATGCCAAGGCATCCACCATGCGCCCTTAGTAGCTTGACCATAAAAAAGTCTTTAACTACGTTTAGCCTTTATGTTGGTATTGCCAACAGAACACGCTGACGTGTGTCTGTCGTTTTGGTATCAATTAATAATTTCTATGCAATTGTCAAAGAACGAAAATTTTTCTAGACATGGGCTTCACGATTTCATCGAAGTCACCACCAATAAATTGGTGGAGGTGAACGGGTTCGAACCGATGACCTCCTGCTTGCAAAGCAGGCGCTCTCCCAACTGAGCTACACCCCCCTACCTATGGCTAATAAAAGCCACAAATCAATTAGATGGTGGGCCTGGGAAGACTTGAACTTCCGACCCCACGCTTATCAAGCGTGTGCTCTAACCAACTGAGCTATAGGCCCTCACTCTCTCAAAACTAAACAGCTAGTAGAATTTT
>CAXMUM010000271.1:0-1101 GCA_964196585.1 uncultured Opitutaceae bacterium | reverse complement strand
CTGCGCCGAAAATGTACGGGACTAAGTAATTTGCCGAAACTGTGCGATATATTAAAAATATATCGGTAGGGGAGCGTTCTGTTGTAGATTGAAGTATTAGCGTAAGCGGATATGGACGAAGCAGAAGTGAGAATGTCGGCTTGAGTAACGAAAATATAGGTGAGAATCCTATACCCCGAAAACCCAAGGTTTCCTCCGGAAGGCTCGTCCGCGGAGGGTAAGTCAGGACCTAAGGCGAGGCTGAAAAGCGTAGTCGATGGACAACGGGTTAATATTCCCGTACCATTATTTATTGATAACGAGGGACGGAGAAGGCTAAGCTGGCCGGATATTGGTTACCGGTTTAAGCGTTCGAGGTGTTGAGAAACGGAGAAAACGTTTTGAGCTGAGGCGTGATTACGAGATGCTACGGCATTGAAGCAGTGTATGTCAGACTTCCAAGAAAAGCTCGCACTGTCGTAAATAAATAATGCCTGTACCATAACCGACACAGGTGGGTAGGTAGAGTATACTAAGGGGCGCGAGATAACTCTCTCTAAGGAACTCGGCAAAATGACTCCGTAACTTCGGGAGAAGGAGTGCCTTATTTATAAGGCTGCAATAACAAGATCCAAGCAACTGTTTATCAAAAACACAGGTCTCCGCTAAGTCGTAAGACGATGTATGGGGGCTGACGCCTGCCCAGTGCCAGAAGGTTAAAGAAGTTGGTTAGCATTAGCGAAGCTGATAACTGAAGCCCTGGTGAACGGCGGCCGTAACTATAACGGTCCTAAGGTAGCGAAATTCCTTGTCGGGTAAGTTCCGACCCGCACGAAAGGCGTAATGATTTGGATACTGTCTCGGAGAGGGGCTCGGTGAAATAGACTTGTCTGTGAAGATGCGGACTACCTGCACCAGGACAGAAAGACCCTATGAAGCTTTACTGTAACCTGAAATTGAAATTGGACTTTAGTCGCGCAGCATAGGTGGGAGGCTTTGAGTTTACTCTTGCGGGAGTTTAGGAGCTATCAGTGAGATACCACTCTGCTAATGTTAGATTTCTAACTTTGAATCATGATCTGGTCAAAGGACAGTTTCAGGCGGGCAGTTTGACTGGGGCGG
>CAXMUM010000270.1:855-1199 GCA_964196585.1 uncultured Opitutaceae bacterium | reverse complement strand
ACCGCCGGATCACTAAGGCCTACTTTCGTATCTGCTCGACTTGTAGGTCTCACAGTTAGTCTGGCTTATGCCTTTACACTCAACACACGGTTACAGACCGTGCTGAGCCAAACTTCGCGCTCCTCCGTTACTCTTTAGGAGGATACCGCCCCAGTAAAACTGACCGGCTGCCACGGTTCCTCGGCCGGATTACGGCTCGAGGTTAGATTATCCAATGTCAAAGGGTGGTATCTCACTGACGACTCCGGATGCGCCTAAACGCACCCTTCAAAGTCTCCCACTTATGCTGAGCATTAAAATCGAATAAACAGTAACAGCTTACAGTTAAGGTGCATAGGGTCTTT
>CAXMUM010000270.1:0-848 GCA_964196585.1 uncultured Opitutaceae bacterium | reverse complement strand
TTCCGTCCTACTGCGGGTATCCGGCATTTTCACCGGAATTACAATTTCACCGAGCTCCTGGTTGAGACAGCGCTCAGATCGTTACGCCATTCGTGCGGGTCGGAACTTACCCGACAAGGAATTTCGCTACCTTAGGACCGTTATAGTTACGGCCGACATTCACCAGGACTTGGGCTCGGAGCTTCGCCTCAAGGGCTAACACCTTACCGTAATCTTTTGGCATTGGTCACGTGTCACATCCTATACTTCGGCTTGCGCCTTTGCAGAATGCTGTGTTTTTGCTAAACAGTCGGTTGACCCATTTCACTGCGGCCCCTCCGAAGAGGGGCACTCCTTCTCCCGAAGTTACGGGGCTATTTTGCCGAGTTCCTTGACCAGGTTTCACTCTTGCGCCTTGGTATACTCTACCCACCCACCTGTGTCGGTTTACGGTACGGGCTGCTTTTAATCGTGTTGGCTTTTCTTGGCTCTTCTTCATGTAATACGGTTCGGCACAAGGCCTCCCCTCAGAATTCAATAACTTGGTTACAATTCAAAAAGCGTCCCCATCCACTTTGCAGGTGCTGAAATATTAATCAGCTTACCATCCCCTACGCCTATCGGCCTCGGGTTAGGTCCCGACTAACCCCGGGACGAAAAACGTTGCCCAGGAAACCTTGGGTTTACGGCGGACCGGGATTTCACCGGTCTTATCGTTACTCATGTCTGCATTCTCACTTCTCTACACTCCAGGGTCAGTCACCATCACCCTTCACTGTCTAGAGAATGCTCCTCTACCGCGCCATTATTCCGTAGAATAATGACACCCGGAGCTTCGGTATAGTGCTTATCGCCAAGTATTTTCGGCG
>CAXMUM010000269.1:0-1274 GCA_964196585.1 uncultured Opitutaceae bacterium | reverse complement strand
CCGAAATCATCGAAACATCTGAAGAGAAAAACTATATCAGCCGTGCCGGCTGGGGAGAAGGCGGACTTCATCTAGCAGAGCTTCAGTGGAATAAATAGGTGTTAACTTTCCGGTTGTTGGGTTTTGAGAAATCCTGTATTCTAATCGGTAAACAAGGAAATGCCCCAGATATCATCCAAACTTCCCGATCGTAAAACGCTCTACACAGCTCTCCTGAACAAAGATAGCAACTTCGAGGGGATTTTCTTTGCAGGTATTAAAACGACCGGAATCTTCTGTCGACCCACCTGCACTGCTCGCAAGCCAAAAGAAGAAAATGTTGATTATTTTGCTACGACCAAAGAAGCTCTTCTGCATGGGTATCGTCCCTGCAAAATTTGTGGCCCACTCGTCCCAAAAGGAAGCGCACCAGATTGGTTGAAACCCCTGCTCAAAGAGATTCATGCGATTCCCGGCATTCGTCTAAAAGATCAAGCTCTCATCCAACGGGGAATAGAACCCAACAGAGTCCGTAGATGGTTCAAGCAACATCACAATATGACCTTCCAAGCTTACCTGCGAACCCTGCGCATCGGCCAGGCTTTTGGGCAAATCCAATACGGCGAGAAAGTCATCGAAGCCGCTTTTGAATCCGGCTATGAATCTCTCAGTGGGTTCACCGAATCTTTTAAAAAAACCACCGGACATTCTCCAATCCAGAGCAAAGAGCATAACTTAGTTACAGTCACTCGTCTACTGACACCACTTGGCCCCATGATGGCCGCCGCGACCAACCAGGGCATCTGTCTCCTTGAGTTTGTCGATCGTCGAATGCTCGAAACGCAGATCAAGACTCTGCGCAAACGACTAAACGCAAATGTCATCCCAGGTTCCAGTCCTCACTTTGCTACCCTCAAAAAACAGCTCGATCAGTACTTCGCCGGAACCCGTCTAGCATTTGATCTTCCTTTGGTTTTACCCGGTACTCCCTTTCAACAAAAAGTATGGAAAGCCCTGCAAACGATTCCCTATGGAGAAACCCGTTCCTATCAAGCACAGGCAGAAACCCTAAAGAATCCTCAGGCTGTCAGAGCTGTCGCCAAAGCCAATGGAGATAATCGCATGGCCATTATCATCCCATGCCATCGAGTCATTGGAAAGAGCGGAAAATTGGTTGGCTATGCTGGAGGACTCTGGCGCAAACAACATCTACTCAATCATGAGCGGCAACACTGTGATCCCGCCGCAAAGCAGGAACTCGTTTTCACCTATTCCGAATAGAGTGTTCTAAAACC
>CAXMUM010000268.1:0-1376 GCA_964196585.1 uncultured Opitutaceae bacterium | reverse complement strand
GATTTTCAGAGGGAGTTGTATTTGATCCTTTGTGACCAGATCAGTCAGAACAAGGCGCCGGGAACTGACATCATCCAGCCGCATTCTGAATAACACTCCTTCATGTTTGATTTCCAAAATTTTGCCCACACCAACCGGTCGGGCCCCGATCATGACAATTTTCTCTCTGGGCCTCACTCCTCTGATAGTTATTTTCTGCAGAGCCTCCTCGAGAATATTCTCCGACTTTGGAAGCTCATCTTCGTCTTCCACTTCGCCTTGTTGTTGAAAAATTACCTTTTGTGCCCGCGCCTTCTCCTCTGTCATGGCAATTCCGAAAGGATCCTTACCCCGCGTCTGACGCTCAATCTTCCCCATCGCTCTGGGATGACGAAGTTGGTGGGGAGTTAGAATAATCAGCTCTTCTTTCTTAACCCCTGCATTGGAAGCTTCGGGCTGTTCTGGATCTTCGCCCCGGGAAACCGTCCCGAAAACAAAGAATACGCCGACAAAAATGAAAATCGGTAACCAGTCTGTGATGAGTCGCTGCTTCATGATGATTTGGGCTTGTGCCAACAGAGGTAATTAAGTTTTATCTTCAATTTTGGGAGTCTGCCTTTCCCTCCCCCAATCACATTCGGGGAAATCGAGAGAGACTCTAATGAGAGTTGAGGCATACGAAATTCGAGTTCCGTAATGGTTTGCTGAATCGCCAGATAATGGCCTTCAAACGCAAGATTCACTCTTGAAAAATCGTTCTCCGTTTGCGATGCAATTGGACTTGCGCTAGTGGGCTGCCCTATCTCGGTGTTCTGGATGTCTTTCTCATCGTATTCGGCAAGAATTCCAGCAAGATTCCTACTGAGGGTCTGGAGTAGATCTTCCTCTAAATGAGAATCCCAAAATTTCATTTTCTCCCTGCGCTGGTCTTTTTCCAGATAATCTTCCAGAATATCGAGATTCTTCAGGTCCTCCTGATAGCTTTCATAAGCCGTTTTCCTGAATTTAGTTTTAGTTTCAAGGCCAGCACGAAAGTAATGATTACCAGCCAACAGAGCCGCGAGAATGAGCACAGAAGGTAAGTAACCCAATAGGAGTATAGCTTTTGTAAATTTACTCATTTCTTGTCAGATGATTCACTTTTAAAGGGATTTTTTATTGCCATGGCTATCTCGTCTTTGTCGGAAAATTCCCTATCGATTTGCAACTCAAATCCTTTCCGGTAGAGCCTTGCTGCCGATTTCGACACAATGGCACTCGATGCCATCGGTGCCTGTTTCTGCTCCAACATAACATTCAGAGACCGTGTTTCCCCGTTCGACTTATAGGTAGAAGCCTCACTCCATTCCGCTATCTCATTGAACTTGGCAACCATGGGGGATTTCGAGCTCAGCGAG
>CAXMUM010000267.1:0-1391 GCA_964196585.1 uncultured Opitutaceae bacterium | reverse complement strand
ATCCCGTATGTTGGAAACCCAATGCAAACTCCACGATGGGATTATCTGCATATATCGGGATGGATATCGACTATGTGTCAACCCATCCGAAACCCTTGACCAATCAAATTGATACAGCGCCTGACGGCTCAGGCGATAATCGCCCGTCGTCAGCATCCCTATCTTTGAGGTAATGCGCGTATCCCCTGCATACTGCATCTGTTCATAGTAAGGACCATCCTCAAAAGTCTCGTGGGAGCATAACCTCATGGTCTTGACACTCATATCCCAGAACCGCTCGTGACTGGCATCAGATGAACGGAAATAACCCGTCACTTTATAGGGGTACGCCGTAAATCGATGGAGAAAAGATCGAATCGTCAACGACTCTGCACCTGTCTCAATCGTCAATCCTACGTAACGGAACATACGCCAATGGAAAGTTTCAATCAAATCATCGGCACCAGCCAAATGATACTTATCTTGCCAACCGGTCATCCATCCACGCCGATCATACGTCCAGGTACTTGATTCATCTGAAAACTCAGACGCCAGATTAGCTAAAGACTGTTTTTTTCCCATCAAAACAGCGTCCTCAGTCTCCCAATCCAATCGCAAAGCCTCCGCGTACTGCATCCTTACCTCAGTTCCTTTTCCTCCCGAAACCGCTAACATCGGAAAAGCAGTCGTTGGCCCTCCTGCATCCAGGATGACTTCTACTTTAGAATGCGGCTCAATCGTTAAGGGGCTACCCTCTTTTATAAATTCATCCCATCCCGCAGGAGCCTCTTTTCCTCCCTGAACAAAAACATCGATGAAAGACTCTTCCTTTTCCTCCTCTAACATCGGAATCATCCTAGCCATCAGGCCATAAGGACTCTTCGGATCTCTTCTAGATTCATAGGACTCCGCAGCATAGACATTAGATGCGTTTTTCCACTCAACCTCATCGTAACCTGCCTCTGCCCAACTAACCGGCTCCAGCTCACGGTAAACTTCCTCAAAATAGCCAATAAATCCCTCAAACGTAGTCTTATCATTTTGAAACCGATAGGATTTATCGACCTGAACTTTCCACTCCTCGTTGGTAGACAGATCCATTCTCTCATCCCCGTTTTCTAATAAAGCTCCCTCTAATACAAATCCACCGGCATAGGTCATGACCGAGGTCGGGGCTCCCAGACTAGCCGGGTGAGTTGCTACCTTTGAGTAATCCATCACCAAAGCCGACAAGACATTCTCCCCCTTTTGCAAAAACGAGGTTAGATCATACGTCTCGTAAAAATGATGCCGCAAATCGCCCTTTCCCGGCCCCCGCCCAATTCGCTGCCCATTACAAAAGAAAATGTAGCGGCTATCTGCCGATACATGGACCTTCAACTCTAGACTGTCAGGATTATTGCAATTGAAAG
>CAXMUM010000266.1:0-1509 GCA_964196585.1 uncultured Opitutaceae bacterium | reverse complement strand
TGGAAATGGAAGGAACTTTTGATACGATAAACGTCGGGTTTTGGGATACGATTAAAAAGGTTTATCGCTGCTATACTCGTTATTTTGAGCGTATTACAGATGACGCGGATGCAACGGATGTGTTGGGCGAAAAGCCGACGGTTTGTCGAGCTATTCAAAGCGCTGAATCAACTGATTTTATTCACTGGAGCAAACCGATTCATAATGAGTATACTGATTCACTGGGTGAAACCCAACTGTATACCAGTGCGACGATTCCTTGTCCCGAAGCAGAACATATCTATTTGGCTTTCCCAAATAGGTATGTGCAGGAACGTATTTTCAAGAAAGATCATCCTGCTCCCGGCTGCAATGATGCGCTCTTTATGACGAGTCGGGATGGCTATAGCTGGAATCGTTTTACTGAAGCATGGGTTCGACCAGGTTTGGATGACCTCAACTGGACTGACCGCAATAACTATCCGGTATGGGGGATTGTAGAGACTTCTGACACTGAATGGTCCATGTACATTTCGGAGCGTTATCGCCATGAACACGTGCCTGGTCGACTCCGTCGTTTATCGATTCGACCTCACGGATTTTCGTCCTTAAGAGCAAGGCATGAAGGAGGCCAATGTCTTACCAAACCTTTGGTGATGGATGGAGAGGAGTTACGGGTGAACTTTGCGACCTCAGCTGCCGGTTTAATGAAAGTCGCTTTATGTGATGAGGGTGGGAGCGAGATAGCTGGGTTTGGGCTCGAGGATATGGAACCGATGTGGGGAGATGCATTGGATCGTCCTGTTATCTGGAAAAACGGTAAAAGTATGGGAGGATTTTCTGGCCAATCTGTTCGAATAAAATTCTACCTGAAGGATGCAGATTTATATGCCTTTCGTTCATTCAATCTAAAGTGAGGAATAGGATGTTTAAAATACCTCTCTTTTAAAATTGTTATAAAGCCACCTATGAAAGAAATTGCTATCGGGACCCGACGTGAGCTGTTTGTTGACGAATTTTTGATTGAAGAACGAGAAGGTTTGGAGTTGCACCTCCATTGTCCAGAGCGAAGAGAGGTTGCGTTGACCTACGATGCTCCATGGGAAACGAATGGTGCTTTTGCTTATCGAGTCTTGCAGGATGGCGATACGATTCGAGTTTATTATCGGGCCTGTATTACCGAAGCTGGGAATGAGGCGGAGAGCCCCAAGGGAACAGCTATAGCGGAGAGTTATGATGGTGGCATAATCTTTCAGAAGCCCAATCTGGGCATAGTTAAATGGGATGGGTCTACGGAAAACAATCTTTTGGCTCTAGAGGAGGTTCCTACGATTCCACCCCCGTTTATAGATGAAAATCCAGATTGCCCCCCTTCGGAGCGTTATAAAGGGATTTCGGCTGTTTGGAAAACGCCCTATGTCATGACATCGGGCGATGGAATTCGATGGAAGAAACTCCAGGAAAAACCAATGGATATGGATGGGACCTTTGATACGGTAAATGTCGGGTTTTGGGATACTATAAAAGGTG
>CAXMUM010000265.1:0-1592 GCA_964196585.1 uncultured Opitutaceae bacterium | reverse complement strand
CTTTCGTCAGTTGGCCCATCCCCTTCATCACTTGCGTTAAATCCCCATTCGGACCGACAAATCGGGCCTTGAAGGATTCGAAATCAGCTCGTGTTTGGACAGAATCAATTTCCTGTCGTGCTTTTTCGATAAGACGGTTGAGGGTTTGCTCCATAATATTCGAAAATTTATCTAACTGACCATTGGATCAGAGTCTCTATCAAATTTGTTGGTTAAAAAGAATCGGTAAAAAGAATTTTCCGCGATACAATAAAAGACTGAGCTTAAACAAAAAAGAGGCCGAGCGATTAACTCGGCCTCCTTTTAAAATGGGTTCTGAGGAAGACGAGCCTGCTTCGGCTCGCGTTGTTATCCAGTTAAATACCTCTTAGCTAGAAGGTTTGGCTTTCAATGCAGCCTGTGCTTGTTCTACCAAGCCTTTAAAGGCGCTTTCATCGCGAACGGCAATATCAGCGAGAACCTTTCGATTCAGCTCAATTCCCGCAGCAGTCATTCCTTCGATAAAACGACTATAGCTAATGCCGTTTAAGCGGCAGGCAGCATTGATTCGAACAATCCAGAGAGATCTCCAGGTACTCTTTTTCTTGCGACGATCATTATATGCATACTGGAGTGCATGATCGACGGCTTCTTTTGCGTAGCGAAACAGGCGGGATTTGTTTCCAAAGTAGCCTTTAGCTCTCTTTAGAATCTTTTTTCGCCGTTTACGGGATGCTGGTGAATTTGTTGCTCTAGGCATGTTTTATTTTCTCATTTGGGTTTAAACCATCAGGTCGCCTCGTTGATTTTACCTGATTGGTTAGTTATGATGTATAAGCGTTATCGCGCGACTCCCGATGGAAGTGTCTTCATCAGGGCTTTTCCAATCCCTGGAGCGACAAGTTTGTCCTTCCCGTTTCTGCGCTTCTGTTTAGTCGATTTACTCGACATCATATGGCGCTGACCTGGTGAGCGACGCAAAAGCTTACCGGTACCGGTAATCTTAAAACGCTTTGCGACTGATTTTCTTGTTTTTTGCATGTTGCAATTTATGGGAACGGGAGAGCCAACAGTATGGCCAACCCCTTGTAAAGAGTGAATTAAAACTTCTGCATCAGGAAACCGATTAATTTACCTCAATCCTATTTCCTTAGCCAAATTTCTTGGTTGCCCGACATGGATTCGAACCATGGCTAAACGAGTCAGAGTCGTTTGTGCTACCACTACACCATCGGGCAATCTGCCAAAACGATACTGTTACCAGCCTTGCCTCCCATCCGACAAGAAAGAAAAGATCTTTCTCAGCAGCCCTCCATAGGGTCAATGTCAGAATGGAGCCGGTGATGGGACTCGAACCCGCAACCTACTGATTACAAATCAGTTGCTCTACCAATTGAGCTACACCGGCCTATCTATTCCTGGTACCCCCCCGGGGACTCGAACCCCGAACCAATTGATTAAGAGTCAACTGCTCTACCGATTGAGCTAGAGAGGCACAAAAAGAACGAAATTAATCTGAAATAACAGAACAATTACTCCTCACAAAATTATAAGGAGACGAATTTCTCTAGAGAACAATATGCCCTTGGCAAGCGCAAATCACATCCCGGCAG
>CAXMUM010000264.1:0-1668 GCA_964196585.1 uncultured Opitutaceae bacterium | reverse complement strand
CAGCAGACGCTAAAGATGATGAGACCCATTGAATCTCTTCCGAATTCAATTCACATTTATTCGCTGCCAACTTTTTTGAAAGTGTGTTTAAATCACCCATCTTTTTGAAATTAAGAGAGAAACATAAATAGCCCCACAATAGAAAGGCAACGCATGAATCTGCACCACAATTGAACTCGACACAGAACACTGAAATGCTAACCACAAAAACGTGATGCGTATCATCTTTCTTTTGTCAACTTTCACAATCGCTTCGATGCTTTGTGGAAATACTCCTGCTCCAGACAGAACGACATCCGAAAACGAACCCGTTCAGACAGCCCAAGGACTGACCTTTCTCGATGCCACCATCCTTGGATTAGTCGAAGGCATTACAGAATTCCTTCCAATCTCTTCGACAGGACACCTCATCCTTACAAATCACCTATTGGACCTGAACGACGAAACCCCGCTTCTTTCTCCATTAGGAGAACCTTCATGGATTATTCCACCTAGTTCTTCAAACCCGGAAGGTGTTCCGCTGACCTCAAAACTTGCTGCCGACACCTATACTATCGTCATCCAAGCAGGTGCAATCGGAGCAGTCGCCTTTCTTTACTGGACAACGATAATAAATATTCTGTCTGGATTACTGGGTAAAAGCCCTGAAGGCATCCGACTTTTCAGAAACCTATTTATCGCATTCTTGCCCGCTGTCATAGCTGGCCTGCTCCTGGAAGATTGGATTGATCAATACCTTTTTTCAGTCTCGACCGTTGTCATTGCCCTCATCGTCGGGGGTATTCTTATGCTATGGATGGATTGGTGGTGGAAACGACGTTCATCAGATCTTTCGAAGTCTGAACTCGATCCGTCTCAGATGAGTATTGCGCAATCTCTTTTTATCGGACTGATGCAGTGTTTCGCTCTCTGCCCTGGGACGAGCCGCTCCATGATGACTATCGTTGGAGGCAATCTAGCTGGATTGAGCCCAGCAAAAGCAGCAGAATTTAGCTTTCTTTTAGGGCTACCCATTTTGACTGGAGCAGCTCTCTACAAAGGATATCAAAATGGAGGGGCAATGATCGAAGCATACGGTTGGCCTCAAATAACATGGGGATGCCTTGTGGCGGCAGTCTCGGCAGGGTTAGCCGTTCGATGGCTAGTTTCCTACCTAAATAAGCATGGATTAGGCCTATTTGGGGTCTATAGAATCCTGTTGGCAATTGCCGTAATCGCTTTTTTACGGTGATTTAACATGTTTTTGTCTGCGACATAACACTTGACGCCGAATCCTGCCCTACTTAACTAACCCGAATTCCAAACTCGAGATACGGTAGCTCTGCTCCTCTTCTCAATCTATTTTAACACAATGGCTAATCCAAAACGTAAACAATCAAAACGACGCAGCGCCAATCGCCGTGCAGCAAATCGCTTCGAAGCACCAGAACTAGCAAAAGATCCAGTAGATGGTTCTGCTTTCCGTCCTCACCGAGTAAACCCAAATAATGGGATGTACCGCGGGAGACAGGTTCTCGATGTCGAAGCCTAAACAATTCCATGTAAGATAGGGCGGCTTACGCAACTCTTAGATCTTTCGATTTCTCATTAATGGCTAACCTTTCCGGGATCGCTGTCGACGCCATGGGTTCTGATATGGGCCCATCTGAAATGGTAGCGGCCGTAGCG
>CAXMUM010000263.1:0-1735 GCA_964196585.1 uncultured Opitutaceae bacterium | reverse complement strand
TGCTGACCCTTTTCAAATTGATTATTGCTGGTCAATCAATCGTCCACTCGATGTTCCTAAAATGCAGAGGGCTTCAACATTGTTGATTGGTCAACATGACTTTGTTTCCTTTTCAGCTCTGAATGGAGATGCTATTGAAGATACGGTTAAAGATTTGCGGATTTTATCTGTCAGCAAGCATGGGAGGCGGATTGCAATCACCGCGGAAGGAAGTGGTTTCCTATACAAAATGGTTCGTAGTCTTGCGGGGGCTCTGGTTAATGTCGGATTAGGTAAACTGGAGCCGAACGATCTTTGGCAAATACTGGAGAATCGGAAAAGGACTTCTTTAGTTCATACAGCTCCTGCTCAGGGTCTGTTTCTGGAAAAAGTTACTTATTGAAAGATGGGTGGAGGTGTGAGAAATAGGAAAAGTTGGTTTAACGATCTATTGGATGTCGTTTTTCCACGAAGTTGTATTTCCTGTGGAAATGCTGTGGATGGCGGATCTTTTAGGCATATCTGTGAGAAATGTTCTGGCAGGCTTGTGTATGCTAATCCACCACACTGCACGACTTGTGGATATCCATTTTGGGGTGCGATGGGTAAAAACCGCCATTGTGAGCACTGTTATCATTTACAGCCGGTTTTCTCTAGAGGAAGAACGATGTGCCTATTTAAGGTGCCAGTAAAAAGAATGGTCCATGCTTTGAAGTATAAGGCTGCCTTGTATGTTTTGGTGGATATTGCGCCGCTTATGGAGAAAAACTCGGATATATGGGGTTTTCTTAGGGGAGCGGTGTTAGTTCCCGTGCCTTTGCATCCTCGGAAACTAAGGGAAAGAGGGTATAATCAGAGCCAATATTTGGCCGAGTCATTTGGGAAGGAAGTGAGTGGAGGAGGTGTAGCCAACTTATTAATAAGGAAAAGGGACACACTCTCTCAGACTGGTTTTGATCTAAAGGCCCGTAAGGAGAATCTAAAAAATGCCTTTGCTTTGGCTCCAAAAATGTCCATAGACTCGTCTCTTCGAAATATTCTCGTGGATGATGTATTTACAACTGGATCAACTCTCAATAGCTGTGCCTCCGTTTTACGGAAGGCTGGTGTAGTGTATTTAGATGTTGCTACGTTAGCCCACGGATAAATTAATTATGTCACTTTTCAGCAAACCGAAGTATTCGACTGTTACCGTGAAAAAGAAAGATATCCCTGAGGGACTGTGGCGCAAGTGTCCTCTCTCTGGTGAGATCATCTTTAACAAGGAGCTTGAGCAGAATCAGAACGTTGTTCCGAAGAGCGGTCACCATTTCTTGATTACAGCTCCAGAGAGAATTCATTTTCTTTTGGACGAAGGTTCATTTGAAGAATTTGATGTGGGTCTCAGCTCAGTTGACCCACTTAAATTCGTGGATAAAGTTTCTTATAAAGAACGACTCACAAAGTACAAAAAAGCGAGTGGGCTGGAAGAGGGAGTTATTTGTGGTTTGGGGAAGATTCATGCAGTTCCTGTTTCGTTGTCTGTAATGGATTTTCGATTTGGAGCTGGTTCGATGGGGTCGGTTGTAGGCGAAAAAATTACGCGCTCGATTGAAAGAGCCTGTGAAAACAAAATTCCATGTATCATTTTTTCATCTTCAGGAGGTGCGCGGATGCAGGAAGGTATTTTGAGTTTGATGCAGATGGCAAAGACCGGTGCGGCTTTGGCGCGTTTAAGTAAAGCTGGGCTTCCTTTCATCTCAGTGCTGACTCATCC
>CAXMUM010000262.1:0-1784 GCA_964196585.1 uncultured Opitutaceae bacterium | reverse complement strand
AAACCCGTCCTCCACCCAATTGTGGCGGACTGTCATTTGTCGACCGTAGACGCGATAGGAAAGGATGACTTGGGGTGATCCATTGGTTTCAACAGTCCAGTGATTCTTGCTTGTTTTATGCCCTCTTAGGGCATCTCCGCTTTCGTTGGAGAAAGTAACGTTTTCGAGATGACCTGAGTAGTCACGAACCAGATACGAGCCGGGCGTCCAAACAGGCATCATTAGATCGAGTGTCTGTTTATCATTCGCAGGAATATTAGCCACGACTTCCATATAGTGAGTTTCCGGAGCGGGAAACGAAAGAGTGTACCGGATAGGTTCAGTCTTTTGCTTGGCGGAAGCGGATGAAAGAGGCTGGCTACTCAGAAGTAACAGGAAGGTGAAAAGAAGGCTGCGCTTCATACGTGATGGTATGTCTTTGGATAGATGGGAGGGAAGAACCAGTGAATGATTGAGAGTAGGAAATCGTTCTGTCTGTTGTCAAAGAATGTTGTGAGAGTTTTTGCGAAATTTACTCAGAGCAGGTGATCTGGAGCGGGTTGTGCAATTGTAAAAAATCCTTTTCGCCTTAAAAAACCTTTAAACCTCAGAGAAAACCGATTGTATAAAGATCTTCCCCTGAGAATTTACCTTCCCCATCCATTTACCGTAAGACTATGAGAACTCTTCGTTTTATCCTGTTCGTTCTTCCTATCGCCTTTTTCCCGGGCTGGGGATTTTCGCAGGAGACAGAGGAAGTTTCAGCTGAAGAGGAGGCGCAAGTGGAGCTGCTGCCCATTGAGGATGAAGAACTTTTTGATCAGTTGGATAGGAATGAAGATGGCTGGCTCTCAGGTGTCGAATTGGGCAATGCCAGGGTTTACGATATCGACAGAGACGGAGAGGTAACCAGAATCGAATTTTTGTCGGGCCGGGCCAATGATAGGCTTCAGATTCAAGAGGGGACTATCTTGGAAGAAGACGTACGTTTTTTTCATCAAATGGATTCAACCCAATCGGGGTATCTTTCTGGCACGGACATTCGAAATGCAGGGGCTGAGAGTTTTGATCTGGATTATGATGGAAGGGTGACAAGAGCGGAATTCCTAACAGGGCGTGCTTTGGAACGAAAAGCAGCGGAGCAGCAGGCACAGCGTTTACGGGCAGCGAAAGAGGCTAGGGACGAACGTCGACGGGCGGCAAATGAAGCCATTGAAGGACCTCCGATTGATCAGCCATTGGTTCCGAAAAAAGGTTTTATGATCGGTAGGGTTTTGACGGAAGATGGAGATCCGTTACCGGCTTTTACGATTGAATTTGCAGGCTATGATATCGTGACGAGGACATTGGAGGAATTGAATGGAGATGGTCCAAACCTGATTGGTCGGATAAATGGGCAAGATGGCTATTATGAAATTCGACTCCCCGATGGCAGTTTTGGCTTTGTTGCCAGTGTGATTATTCCTACTTCTGATGGGCTTAGGCGGTTCCCTCTAAAAGCAGAGGATGGGCCTACTACTCTCGATTATGTTGAAGTGAATCGCAGCAATGAAGGAGTTATTAAGAATCTTGTTTGGGGATTTTCGCTCGATGATCTAGAGAGTGAATAAGTAACGAAGAGTACCTTACAGGATATCTATTCATATGACTGAATCTTGGTTTTTTATTCATGCCTGTGATATGCAGCCGGGATCTCCTCGATCCTTCCGATGCCAGCAGCGTTATCTGGACAATTGGCAGACTGCTTATCGGCAGCTCCAGGAAATGGGTGGCGCGGATTTACTCCTGGTCGGTGGAGACTTAAC
>CAXMUM010000261.1:0-1799 GCA_964196585.1 uncultured Opitutaceae bacterium | reverse complement strand
AGAGTATCCTGGATGCCGCTTATCATGGTGAAACATGGCCCGAACACCTGCCAAACCTTCGTTACATAGGCGTTGGTCCAGATCCATCCCAGATCATCAAAGATGTTCCTCCGACTGAAGAGCTGATTAAATTAGCATAAAGTATTTCAGTGAATGACTGAAGGTGACAACTACCAATCCTGCAGCATGCTTTGATCCACCGGCTGGCTGTATTTCATCCTCTCCATCGCATTTCCAATCAAATAGATAGAACCGGTTATTATAACCGTTTCTGTGGGACTCCCTACGGTAAATACATTCGGAGAAGGAAATATCTCTTCGAGAGAAGATCGGGAAACTTTTCCTTTAAAATCATCAGGTATTTCCTCTTCAAGCTCCTCAAAACTTGAAGCCCTGGGAAGATCTGGAACAACTAGAATCACCTCACTCGCATATTGACAAATAACCGCCAAGAGAGCCCTGGCTCTGGCCTTGCCCAATACACCAACCACAACCTTCGGACGATATCCCCTGTCGCAAACAAAATGGGCCAAATTCTCATTCAGACCTATTGCTCCATCCGGGTTATGGGAAACATCCAGAATAAGGCTACTTCCACCGACCTTAACTTCCTGCCAACGTCCTTCCCACTGGATTTCCTTTAGTGAACTCTGGATTAATACATCAGATAAACCAAAACGACTTTTTAAACTCTGGCATACCACTGTCGCAGTTGCAGCATTCATCCGCTGAAAACCGCCAGAAAGATTTGTTTCAGGATATTTAGTTACATCATCTCCAAATATCTCTCTAACCGAAAGCACGGGAGCAGAACGTTGACTCGCAATCTCTAGAATGACTTTTTCTGATTCCTTGGACAAACACCCTATTACAACAGGACGGCCTTCTTTAATGACCCCTGCTTTCTCCACCGCAATTTTTTCCAACGAGTAACCTAAAATTTCACAGTGATCTAACCCGATAGAGGTAATCACTGAGATTTCCGGCGTAACCACATTCGTCGCATCCAATCTTCCTCCCAGGCCAACTTCAAAAATGGCGACATCTACGCGACTTCTCTCAAAATGCAGCATGCCTATAGCCGTCATGAACTCAAAAAAACTCGGATGCATATTGGGATCATCTGCTTCGATTTCCTCAGCGATCACACATAGTTTCCGAGTGTATTGAACAATCTCTTCCTCATCCAAAATCTCACGGTTTACCTGAATCCGCTCACCCTGCCTGACTAAGTGAGGAGATGAGAACAACCCAGTCTTCAATCCACTTTTCCGTAAAACCGCCTCAATCATCGCGGCCGTGGAACCCTTACCATTCGTTCCAGCTACATGGATAATGGGGTAAGCACATTCAGGATGCTTCAACCTGCCTGCCAGAACCCTCATCCGATCAATTCCAAAAGAAACTCCCTTGTTCTTTAGTTCGAACAAATACGCCTTAACCGCAGGATAATCACATAATTGAGAAACAATAGACATGGCAGAAAGAAAAGAATGCCGAAGTGACTGGCATAAAGAAACAAGCCTATAAAATCATCAATTGACCAACTGAATCAGCTCACTTTCTTACCTACGAAAAGTGCCGACAATATCTCAGCTATCCTGTCACGCATATCAAGACGATTCACGATCTGATCGATCAATCCATGCTCCAAGAGAAATTCTGCTGATTGGAATCCTTCCGGTAAATCCTGTTTGATGGTTTCTTTGATCACTCTGGGTCCAGCAAAACCAATCAATGCTCCGGGTTCAGAAAAATTAATATCGCCAAGCATAGCAAAAGAAGCTGTTACCCCTCCG
>CAXMUM010000260.1:0-1801 GCA_964196585.1 uncultured Opitutaceae bacterium | reverse complement strand
AAGAGCGCATATCGACCTGGTTTCATGATCAGAGGAACCGAAGGAGCTTCCGTCTTTTGATAGAGAGTAGCGTCTTTATCTTCCATATAATTTCCCTCTGGAGTGAGATTCTCGATCTTCTCCCACTCAATGATTTCTCCACCTGATAGACAATATTGCAGGTCGACGTATTTACGATGCGATTCCCATAAACGATCCGAGCGATCCTTTGTCTCGTAACTTTGGATCATTCCATACATATCTTCCCCTCTTAAGTGATGAGTCCCTTCTTCAGGATCTTGGTCAAGACTGCGAATCCAGTTAAGCGCCTCTTGTAAAGCACTGCAGCTTTTTAGGAAATTATCCGTGGAACCATTCTCAATCGTATCAAAAATCATTCCATCATCAGACAAACAAGATTCCCAAAAGGCGATGACAAATTCCACCTTTTGAAATGCTTTGCAATCTCTTGTGGAATTCTCAATGCTCTTAAGGCATCTCTACTAGGGCCGAAGATAATCCTCACTAGATGAAATTGAAAGGCACAACGGTCATCATTCCATATGCTGATGGACGGCTCCCCTTAGATGTTATTAGGTGCTTGGGCCATGAAGGAGTTGAGTTCATTCTCATATCGAGGGAACCCAAAAACAGCGCCCAAAAAAGCAGATATTGTAAGCAGTTTATTTGTTCAGAAACCATAGACGATGCTAGCTTAATAGCACTGCTCTTTCAGATAAAGAACACTGGATCAAAAGAAATTATTCTCCCAGCAACAACCGAAGGATTCCTCTTCGCTTCGAAGAATCGTGCTTTACTTTCAGAGCGCTTTGACCTTCCCCCATTGGCCACACCCGAAAATCTAGTCACCGCATCTGATAAGTGGAAATTATTCGATCTAGCCATCCAAAATGATCTTCCAGTATTGCCTTCAAAATCTCTAACCCAGTCGACAATCGCTGACATAAGAGACAATAAATCAAACATTACACTTCCCGCACTGGTAAAATCTAGAGCCAAAGAAGGTGGTGCAGGATTTCGAAAAGTGGATACAGTTGAAGAATTATCGGATTATTACGAACAACTCGGTGAAAAAGCTGAAAGCGATTACTTCATTCAACCCTATGTTGATAGTAAAGATCACTCCCTTTCAGTTTATTGTGAAGACGGAGAGATAAAATGCCATATGCTTTGGAAAGCTGTCTTGAGCGGAAAGAACCCGTATGCGATTCCCCTCAGCATCCAATTCACTCAGCATGAAGAGGTCCTTAAAATTGGCAAAAAGCTACTCAAACTCATGAACTGGCAGGGAGTTTGCGACGTTGACTTTATTGTTGATAATCAAACCGGGGAACCTTGGCTCCTTGAAATCAACGCTCGCTTCTGGGGCAACATAGGGGCAAATGCAGCCGAAGGAATCAACTTCCCCTTATTAATGTGCAACGCAGCACAATCCTCCCAAATCGAGGACTGGCCCATCCAAAAAGACGGCACTTTATTCTGTTACCCAAGAGGCATTGCCAAGTTGATCAAAGACCCCGAGCATCGCTTTTTTACTCTCATCAAAAAACCCCTAAAAACGACAGGCCTAATTGGCATACTCCGCGATCCTTTCCCCGAGTTCTATAGAGTTTATCTGAGATACAAAGAAATCCTTACCCGGTCACAAAAATGAGAAAGATCAGATTGTATCATATCGTTGGGCTTACCTTTTTATCCCTTCAAGTCATCTCAATCGTCTACTCACGTTTTGTTCCCGAAAAATTCTTTTGTTGGGCTCCCTACGATCAACATTCCTATTACGAAATCAAAGTCGAAGTCG
>CAXMUM010000259.1:0-1836 GCA_964196585.1 uncultured Opitutaceae bacterium | reverse complement strand
CTTCTAATGCGCTCCATATTAGAGTAGAGCTTCCTGTCCTATCTCTATTACCTCCGTTTCTGTCACCTTTAGGTTGTGCATCGAGTGTGTATGGAGAAAAAAGGAGGGTGGCACCTGCTAGCAGGAATAACAAAATAACTTTTGTGATCGAAGCAGGATTATTTGGAAAGGTCTTCATTAAGGTCTCAATTGCTTAGCTACGAGTTTGTTACCATGTTTAGGGCCAGCGAATCAAGGAGGATCCCCATGTCAATCCTCCGCCAAATGCTAGCATTAGTATCATGTCCTGGGATTGTATTCGCTTGGAGCGAACGGCCTCATCAAGAGCGAGAGGAATGGAGGCAGCAGAAGTGTTTCCATAGCGATCCAAGTTGATGAAGAACTTATCCATGGGTAAATCTAATTTTGTGGATAGGAGTTCAATGATTCGTAAGTTGGCTTGATGCGGAATGACGCAATCAATCTCTTTTGTTGTGAGGTTATGCTGTTGGAGTATATCTATGGCCGATTGTTCCATCGCACGAACAGCAAATTTGAAAACTTCCCTTCCTTTCATTTTCAAAAAATGCTGACGAGTTGCAACAGAGTCTTCCGATGCGGGAATGAGGCTTCCGCCGCCAGGCATGTGTAAAATATCTGAAGATGATCCGTCGGATGAAAGATTTGCTCCAAGAAAACCGGTTCCTTGGAGTGTTCCTTTTTCGAGAACAACTGCACCGGCACTGTCTCCGAATAAGACGCAGGTCGTCCGGTCCGTCCAGTCGGTGATACTGGACATTTTTTCAGAACCAATAATCAGGGCGCGTCTATAATTTCCACTGCGCAGTAAGGCTGCTCCAGTTTCCAAGGCAAAGAGAAATCCTGAACAAGCCGCTTCAATGTCAAAACAGACGGCTTTAGGTAGACCTAGCTTATGTTGCGTTAAACAAGCAGTAGAGGGGAAGGGTTTATCGGGAGTAATCGTTGCCACAATAACCAAGTCGATGTCTTCAGGGGCCAAGTTGGCTGCTTTCATGGCCGCCTCTCCAGCTTTTGCTGCCATGTCGGAGGTGGTTTCGTTTTCGGCGGCAACACGTCGCTCCTTTATTCCACTGCGTGATTGAATCCATTCATCGGAGGTGTCGACGAATGTTGAAATTTCATCGTTTGTCAGAACCTTCTCAGGAGCATACGATCCGGTGCCTTTTATCGTTATAGGGAGGAGTTCTGATGTCATCTGAGTAAATTTGAATGGTAGCAAATTTCTTTGCTATCTAGCTGGGCTCTCTCAGCAGGGCATTTGCTTGAGCAATATCCTCTAGTATGTGCTCATTGAGGTGGCTGGCGATCATTTCATGTGCAATACGTATTGCACTCATGACGGCATACCGGTTGCTGGATCCGTGTGCTTTTAAAATGTTTCCTCTCAGTCCCAGGAGAGGGGCTCCTCCATAACGTTCTGGGCTGAGCTGATCTTTGATTGCCATGAATGCGCCTTTAGAGAGAAAAGCCCCCAGCTTTCTTACTGGGCTCTGCATGAGTTCATCTCTTAGATAACTGGAAAGAACTTTGAAGAGTGATTCGCAAGATTTAAGCAAAATATTCCCTGTGAATCCATCGCAAACAATGACATCAACCGAATTGTCGAACACTTGAAAGCCTTCAATAGGCCCTACGTAATTAATTAAGTGATCCAGTCTTTTGAGCAATTGATGAGTTTCGGCTGTCCTTACATTGCCTTTGCCTTCTTCTGTTCCAATGGTCAATAGACCTATTTTCGGAGATTTTTCTCCGAGGACGCGGTGGCAAAAATGACTACCTAAGATGGCGTTGTGCACCAAGTTTTCTGGCTTACTG
>CAXMUM010000258.1:0-1889 GCA_964196585.1 uncultured Opitutaceae bacterium | reverse complement strand
AGACTTCACTTCCCAAAAGTAATATTGTTCTGATTGATCCCTTTTTCATCAGCCAGGAAACATCCCCCAACTCCTTTCGATACGAAGTCCTGCAATTACTACCCAAATACATCAAGGTGGTTTCAAAACTGAGCACTAAATACCAGACGCAACGCCTAAAAACGCATAATCTTTTTCAGCGGCTTCTCAAAAATCACGAATCCGAAGTCTTCTGCCCAGAACCTGTTCATCCAAATGAAACCGGGCATCTCGTCATCGCAGAATCTCTCTATACTCTGCTTCAGTGATAATTGGTTCGCGCTTCAAAAAGATTCTTTCGAAAAATTTGATGGGCTCATTCACCTTTTTCCTATTCTGATGTTTATTCCTATCATTCTCCATGAAAGAAGACTTTTTCAAACATCTGACAAAAACCTGCGGCGAAATTGAAGCGGCAGGTCTTTACAAACGAGAGCGCTTAATTGAAAGCTCACAAAGCGCCCATATCCAAGTGGAAGGAGGTCGGGATGTCCTCAATCTTTGCGCAAACAATTATCTCGGGCTTTCCGATCATCCAGAGGTCGTCGCAGCAGCCAAAGAGTCCCTCGACCGATGGGGTTTTGGGCTTTCTTCGGTCCGCTTCATCTGCGGAACCCAGACCATCCATAAGACACTAGAACAGAGAATCGCCAACTTTCTGGGGACTGAAGATACCATTCTCTATCCATCCTGTTTTGACGCCAACGGAGGTCTCTTTGAAACACTCTTAACGGCAGAAGATGCCATCATCAGCGATGAATTGAATCATGCCAGCATCATCGATGGAGTTCGTCTGAGCAAAGCGGCCCGTTATCGCTACAAGAACAACGATATGGCCGACCTGGAGGCAACCCTCAGGGAAGCCTCTGACAAACGTTTTCGCTTAATCGCCACAGATGGCGTATTTTCCATGGATGGAACGATCGCAAACCTGAAGGGTATCTGTGATCTGGCAGATAAATATGGAGCATTAGTCATGATCGATGATTGCCATGCAGCGGGTTTCCTCGGCAAGACTGGACGCGGCACGCATGAACACTGTGATGTGATGGGCCGTATCGACATCATAACTGGCACCTTGGGGAAAGCCCTCGGTGGAGCCAGTGGCGGCTATACAACTGGACGCAAAGAAGTCATCGAAATACTTCGACAGCGTTCCAGACCCTACCTCTTCTCCAACACTCTGGCACCTTCAATCGCATCGGCATCCATCAAGGTTCTCGACATGCTTGAAAGGTCCACTGAGCTGAGAGACAAACTGGAAGACAATACCCGCTATTTCCGTGATGGTCTTTCCAAAGTTGGTCTCACAATAAAACCAGGTACTCACCCAATAGTTCCGATCATGCTCGGGGATGCTGTCCTGGCACAGAAAATGGCCGCGCGCATGTTGGAAAAAGACGTTTATGTCGTCGGGTTTTTCTATCCTGTGGTTCCTCAAGGAACAGCTCGAATTCGCACCCAGGTATCTGCCGGACATTCAAAGGAAGATCTGGCATTTGCTATCCAGACATTTGCTGAAGTTAAAAAAGAATTTTTGGCTTAATTTTCTTCTCAATTGGTGATAAACAGCTTGCTGTTTATCTCATTTCTGCATAGGTTTTCAGTATGAAAGGTGATCCTATACTTTACGTTCGAGGAGGATGCCAATGTTGTAGGGAGGCACGTAATTTTTTTGCCACACATGGAGCTTCGCTGGAAATCCGTGATGTGGGCGAAGACTACGTTCATCTGCAACGTCTTGTGGAAGTCAGTGGACAAGCAAACACACCAACATTTGAAATGGATGACTTTATCTTGGCCGACTTTAATGTCGATGAGTTGATCGATGAACTGGACGAACTCCCTGATATAAAGAATAGGCTGGGCAT
>CAXMUM010000257.1:0-1889 GCA_964196585.1 uncultured Opitutaceae bacterium | reverse complement strand
GTTTGGTTTTGTGACGGAGTTATTTGATTTTTCACGCAATCATTATGATCGTTTAGGGCATTTTAGTGTGGGTTTCTATGCGTATCCCATGGCAGAGATCTTACTGCGAAAGAAGTTGGTGAATTCGAAATGGATCCTGCTTCTCTTCCCGATTTTTTTCATTTTTACAGTTGCTGGAGGATATGAACTTTTTGAGTGGCAGTTTGCTTTGATGGCAGATCCTGAAGCGGGGATTGCAGTTCTGGGATCACAGGGAGATGTATGGGATGCGCAGAAAGATATTCTGTCGGATGCTCTGGGTTCGTTTGTTGTGATGGCTCTTTTTTTCATCCTGAACAGCCAATGTATTCGTGAACGGATCGGATAAAACAGATCTTTCTGGGAAACGACCAAATATCCTGTTTCTTCTTTCGGATGATCAGGGTGCTTGGGCTTTGGGTTGTGCTGGTAATTCTGAAATAGAGACACCTAACCTGGATAGGTTGGCTGCGTCAGGTGTTCGGTTTGAGAATTTCTTCTGCACGTCTCCAGTCTGTTCGCCAGCTCGAGCTAGTTTGTTGACTGGCCGGATTCCTTCGCAGCACGGTGTTCATGATTGGATCTCTGTAGGCGATACGGTCCAAAAATATGAACCCGAAGGAAATGGTGAGTTGATCGAATATTTGAAAGACATCCCTGGTTATACAGATTATCTGTCGGAAATTGGCTACTCTTGTGGTCTGAGTGGAAAATGGCATTTAGGGGATTCACATCATCCGCAAAAAAGTTTCGATTTTTGGAAGGTTCATGCGAAGGGATGTGGCCCATATTATGGAGCACCGATGGTCCGAGGTAATGAAGTCTATGAAGAGCCAAGGTACGTAACCGATGTGATAACGGACAATGCCCTGAGTTGGCTCAGCGGTCAGAAGAATGAGAAAAACCCATTTTATTTGAGCGTACATTATACGGCACCTCATTCGCCGTGGCAAAGAGAGCATCATCCTGCTGATTTGTATGATCATTATTTCAATGACTGTGCGTTCGCATCAGTCCCCGATGGATTGAAGCCTCCAGAATGGGTGGAATTCCAGAACATACCTGTGAGTGATTCAAAGACGAGACGTGATCACCTGAGCGGTTACTATGCCGCTGTTACGGCGATGGATGCCAATATCGGAAGATTGATCGATTGGTTGGAAAAGAATGAAGAACTGGAAGATACCCTGGTCATTTTTACCAGTGATAACGGGATGAATATGGGGCATCACGGAGTTTTTGGAAAAGGGAATGCGACGTATCCTCTCAACATGTTCGAGGAGTCGATTAAGGTTCCTTTTATCATGTCGCATCCGGGATGCATTCAGGCTGGCAGAACGAATTCAGATTTACTTAGCCAATATGATTTTATGCCGACCTTGTTGGAATATGTTGGCTGTGAAGTTTCATCGATATCTTCGCTTCCTGGGCGTAGCTTCAAGGAGTCTCTATGCAATGAGCCGTCAAAGCGGCATGAGCATATTGTGGTTTTTGATGAATATGGTCCGGTCCGTATGGTGCGGACTGAGAGATATAAATATGTGCATCGCTATGAAAGTGGCCTCAATGAACTATATGATCTAGAGAACGATCCAAGAGAAGAGAGAAACCTCATTGGCGAACTTGAGTGGGGGAAAGTTGAAAAGGAGATGAAGGATCGATTGATTGAGTGGTTTTCGAAATATGTTGATCCCGAGAAAGATGGCGCACGAGAAAAGGTTACCGGTTCAGGGCAATTGGGACTGTGTGGGGGAGAAAATTTTTCGAAATTGAGGAAGGGTATTTAAGGAAGAGTCCGTCCATGATGAGTGAACCTAATATACAGATGATGCCGCTTATGATGCGGCGTATTACGTTTGCTTGGCTACTGA
>CAXMUM010000256.1:0-1931 GCA_964196585.1 uncultured Opitutaceae bacterium | reverse complement strand
AACTCTTGCTCTTTGCATTGGCGTAATTTCAGGCTTGTGTAGTCTTGCGTTCAGACAAGTGCCTTTCGATAACTTAGAGCAACTCTATTCCAGTGAAATTGGAGGGCTAGGTACTGCCTATTCGCTACAATATCCCTATTCTAAGGAACCAAATGATCCCCTCAAAGGGTCTGCACTGAAGCAACCATTGCCAAATTCGACTAACCGCAGTCTCTCGATCAACAAAGTTCATGCAACTTGGGAGAACAAATATGACTCAGACAGGAGGACTCTGAGGAACCGAGTTAACTTTTATAGCGATAGACCATTTCCTAAGAATAAAACCAACTACCCACTTCGAACCAATTCTGGAACACGCTCAAAAAGGGATAGGCGCTGAATTGATCTCAACAGAATCACGTATCGGAATTGCCGTTAGGGAAGGACTCGCATTGTCCTTCAATTCAATTTTACAAGCCACCTCTATCCCTCCATTTCCTTGAATGCTGCTTCTATGTTGGCTTGAAAAGCACCGGGCCATCCACCGGAAAAATCAGAAAACCGGTCTAATCCCTGCCTCTCTTTCATTTCATCGAGGGATTTCCCTGCAGCACGATCTGCTTCCACAGTTTCCCACAAAGCAGAAAGGTAATCGCGCATCATCAATAAATCATCCCGCTTAGCGGTCACGCCAAAGCCTTCTTTTCCATGACCACAGATGTAGATAGCATCAGAGGGATAAATTTTGGCGGCTTTTTCTAAAACGGAGATCCATCCAGGGACAGTTGCTTCGCCCTTCAGATCAATAAAAGGATATAACCGATTGAAAACCAAGTCTCCCATGTGAACCACATTGGCTTTTTCAAAGTGAATAATCGCATCTCCTCCAGTATGGCCCGCACCATAATGGCTAGCCGATACAGATTCAGCATGTAAACTCATGCGCCAATTACGCTTAAAAAGCCGATCCGCATAAGTCAGTGTTTCAGCATTATCTCCGGTACTATTATGGGCTTTTTGTAAACGAGGCACATTCTCGTTCGCAATGATCGTTCTCGCCCCTGCTTCTTTCAAAACACCGTTTCCATCAGTGTGATCTTTATGGTGATGTGTATTGATCAATCGATCGATCTTTCGGGAGGTATGCCCGGTCAACACCTCCACAAATTTCTTAGCAGAGCTCTGATATTGGCTATCAATGACAATAACCATTTCATCTGATATGTACCACCCCATTGTACCACCTCGTCCTGTAAAAGTACCTACCCCGTCTCTCAACAATTGAAAGCCCGTTGGCTTAGCCTTCTGACCCCAGGCATACCCTGGCAAAACACAGCCTGCAGCCGCAATCATGGCTGTTTCCCATAAAAATTCCCGCCTGTTCATTTAATCATCCTATGCAAAAAATAAAATCGATCAACCCTAATCAAGATTATAACGAATTCTTCACTTTTCAAAAGAGCCATTTTTCAAGAAAGCAACAACCTGATCGATCACCACATTTTTTCGCATAATGAAAGGATGGCTCTCTTCGACCACCAAAAAATCCTTCATCTCATCTAGACGTGCGCTCTCCACCGAAACTTTTCCATCATCCTCGCCTGGAATGAGTCTGGAGAACCAGGGTTCAATCGATTTGTTTCCCACGATGATCCCCACCTCACCATCTATTCTTTCTAACTGATTCGGTAAGCTATCATCCTCTGTCCCCAAAACCTGCCCAGCTGGTCCCATCAACCAACGGTAAAGAGGCCAATCCTTCAAAGTGTCCGTTACTTCACTGCCCTTATTGGGCGGACTCAACATTACAACCCTGCTCCCTTCCGGTAACTGATGCTCTTGAAGATAGGTCCTCAAAAGAATTCCTCCCAGTGAATGAGTCACAAAATGAATTCGCTCTGCATCAGCATCCAAACAATTCTCCACCTGAGGGACCACGAATCTTTCTACCA
>CAXMUM010000255.1:0-1931 GCA_964196585.1 uncultured Opitutaceae bacterium | reverse complement strand
CAAATATCCTGTTGATTGCTTTTTATTTTTTTATTATTGATAATTTTAGACGAATACCATAAAGTGTGAAATTGCTCGGATTCCTTAAATCGTAACCATTGATATGTACTGGTCTAAAATTATTAAATATTTCCTCTCCAAGCCAAAGAAGCTTCTGAGAAAAAAGACGTCCTTATTCCTCTCCATGAACGTGATACCTTGGTAGTTATATACGGTGAGAGTATGATAAAAAATGAAGAGGGCGAAAGCTCCCGCTTCGGATATTTCAAGGAAGCCCTTACGGAAGAATTCAATAAAGCAAATCTATCAGCAAAGATTGAATTTACTCAACTAGGGTATGACAAGGAAGTTCAGGGTGATTACGTTCTAACAATCATGATGGGCAATTGGGAAATAAATTCCTTCGGTGAATATGAATGTCGGTTCTTCGCAGCGATAAGTGATGGCGAACAGAAAATTAATCTTGGGACTTTCATTGGAAAAAAGAAATCTTTTACCCTACCCGGAAGCGAAGAAGCCAAAGCCAATTTCGTCAAAGCCGCCCGTAAAGCGATAGAAAAACTGACGGGAAATTTTTTAAACTCCTAGAACTGCTTCTAACACCTATATTAATGTCACCATTTCATTTTTGAGTTGGTGGCATTTTTGTAAGTCCAACGGCTTCGTTTTTCTCCTCAAAAAAACGGATTAACCACTCATTTGGAAACAAAACGACCATATCATCCTTGCTATCCAGAGCGAGTGAGACACCCCCCGGAAGCATGAGAGAGGCAGCATTTGGATCCGTTCCATTCCAGTCCAACCATCGCATAGAGGTCCATGAGGTCGGCTCGATCCTAGGCTCGGCTCCATACTCTGATTCCAATCGATGTTTAAATACATCAAATTGCAATGGGCCCACTGCTGCCAAAAGAGGAATTGGTGTTGGTGAATTCCTCAAATACAAGGCCTGCACAACTCCTTCTAGCAGAAGTTGATTCAACCCTGCTCGAAATCGTTTATCATTCCCTTTATTGGGATTGTGAAGGAAGGCAAAACACTCAGGCGGGAAACGGGGCATCTCATCGTAAACGATATCTTTGGCCTCTGTTAAAGTGTCACCAATATGGAATTCTGGATGTCCCACTAAACCAATAATGTCTCCAGCCCATGCTTCATCCACTGTCTGTCTCTCTTGAGCAAACAATTTATGGGAACTTGAAAGGCGGTGTTTCTTTCCAGTCTTTGCATGAGTCACCCACATGTCTCTCTCAAACTTTCCAGAGCACACTCTCAAGAAAGCGATCCTATCCCGATGCCTCGGATCCATATTTGCCTGGATTTTAAAGATAAATCCTGAGAAATCTGACCGATCTGGCTCCACGACAGTTTCTCCTGAAAAATGCCCCGATGGTTCTGCAGATAGCTCCAGAAACCTATCCAAAAGTAATTGAACACCGAAGTTATTGACGGCACTTCCAAAGAAAACAGGGGTCAATTCCCCCTTTAATATCTCGTCGTGGTCAAACGCCTCTCCTACGCCATTGAGCATCTCTATCTCTTCAACCAAAGGATCGACTATCGATGAATCCACCATATCACGAACAACCGGATCATCAAACCCTTTGATACTGACCGGAGCCCGAAAACTGCCACCCGGCACCTTTTCAAATAGATGAACCTGATTTCCCTTTCGGTCGTAAACTCCTTTAAATGTTGGCCCATTTCCAATCGGCCAATTCACTGGATATGCTTTAATCTCTAGCACAGATTCGACTTCGTCCAAAATCTCGAACGGTTCACGACTCGGACGATCACATTTATTAACAAAGGTGAAAATCGGGATACCCCGTTTCCGGCAGACCTCAAAAAGCTTTCTTGTTTGACTCTCAATCCCCTTACTCGCATCGATAACCATCAAAGCAGCGTCAACAGCCGTCAAAACTCGATAT
>CAXMUM010000254.1:0-1948 GCA_964196585.1 uncultured Opitutaceae bacterium | reverse complement strand
ATCCAGCCCCCGGTTGTAATGACGCACTTTTTATGACGAGTCGGGATGGATATCATTGGAATCGTTTCACAGAGGCATGGGTTCGTCCCGGCTTGGATGATCTGAATTGGACAGATCGGAATAACTATCCGACATGGGGGATCGTGGAGACTTCAGACACGGAATGGTCGATGTATATCTCGGAGCATTATCGCCAGGAACACTTACCTGGTCGACTCCGTCGTTTATCGATTCGACCATATGGATTTGCGTCACTGAGAGCGGGGCATGAAGGAGGCTATTGCTTAACAAAACCATTGGTAATGGATGGTGACGATTTGCGGGTGAATTTTTCTACTTCTGCGGCGGGTTCACTCAAGATAGCTCTATGTGATGAAAGTGGTAACGAAATAGCAGGATTTGGTCTTGAAGATATGGAGCCAATGTGGGGTGACGCATTAGATCGTCCTGTTCAATGGAAAGACAATTTGTCTATGGCTCCGTTGAGAGGTCGCCCAGTGCGTCTGAAATTCATCCTATCAGATGCAGATGTTTTTGCCTTTAGGTCCGTTTAAAAGATTCTCTATAGGTTTTTTTTAAAAACCCTCTCATGTGAACAGGCTTCTGTTATACATTCACTTTTTGCTTATATCCCCTAACAAATGAATCGAAAACAATTTATCTCAACACTGGGAGTCGGTGCAGCTGGGCTGATGACTTTTGGATGTAAAAACGGGATGGCCTCAACCAAGGCTCTTCCGACATTCTCGATGGAAAACCCGGATCCGTTCTGGGCCGCTGTGCGTAATGAATTTCCTCTTACGAGAGAAAGAACCTATATGAATAACGGTGGCTTGGGCCCCGCGTCATCGAGGGTTTTAAATGCGGTTCAGGCTAAAGCCCAAGAGTTGCAGGAAATTTCCGAAACGGGACATGAAGTAATGGAAGAGACCCGGGAAATTGCGGCTGGTTTTTTTGGAGCTGATGCCGATGAAGTCTGTTTTACCCGGAGTGCTACGGAAGGAAACTCGATCGTGGCTGCCGGTCTAAAATTAAAAGAAGGGGATGAAGTAATTTTTGAATCCCATGCGCATCCTGGAGGTGGAATGGCATGGATGAATCGCCAAAAACGTCATGGGATTAAGGTGAAAATCTTTGATCCTGACCCAAACTCGATAGAGGGTAATATCAATCGTATTGAAGCTTTAATTACGGATAAGACACGTGCGATCCAGCTCAGCCATGTGACGGCCCCAACGGGTATTTTATTTGATGTTAAGACGATTGCTAAATTGGCCCGGGAACGTGATATCTGGTTTCATATTGATGGAGCGCAGAGCGCTGGAATGTTTCCATTCAACCTCCATGAGATTGGCTGTCATTCCTACGCGACCAGTGGTCATAAGTGGATGGGTGGTCCGAGAGGGACGGGAATCTTATATATTGCGAAGGATGATATTGATGGGGTGGAGTGTAGCCATGCAGGATCATACTCCGGACCATATGATTTTCCTGATACGTTTACCTATGCTCCTCGTGCTCAGCGGCATGAATATGGAACACGTAATACGGAGATAATTGAAGGATTGGCCGTTGCCATGCAGTTTCAGCAGTCAATCGGAATGGAACGAATTGGCGCCTATGGACAGAAACTTGCCACTTATTTGCAGAAAGGGCTGCGTGAGATAGATGGAGTGGATGTACTAACTCCTATAGATCCTCGTATGTATCGGTCCATTTCGACGTTTAAATGCGAAAAAATGGATTTTCATGATTTATACCGTGCCCTGTCAGATGATTATCATTTTCGTTGTCGAATCGTTTCGGAACGAGGGCTTGATGCCGTTCGTATCTCAACTCATCTTTATAATTCGAAAAGTGATTGCGACCGGGTTGTCGAGAGTGTTCAGGAGATTCTCCAGAAGGCTTAATCGTCTTATCTTTTAAGACAAAAAGGCGACGAGAGTTT
>CAXMUM010000253.1:0-1961 GCA_964196585.1 uncultured Opitutaceae bacterium | reverse complement strand
GTTCACCGGCTCAATCGGGCCCATACCACTGATCAAATCCAGCTTCGGTTGAATAACATCTGTCATGATTATTTTGCGACAACCTGCCGCCAACGCCGATAACGCCGTCACCATACCAATGGGACCCGCACCAGACACCACAGCCAAATCGCCTGGCTTGATCCTTGCCTTAGTCGCTGCGTGCATCCCCACCGCCAAAGGCTCCACCATCGCGGCTTCACCAAAACTGACATTATCCGGGATCTTAAAGGTAAAGTCTGCCGGATGAACAACACTTGGCCTGAGGACTCCATGAACCGGAGGGGTTGCCCAAAAACGAACTGATGGATCTAGATTATATAGACCCAGGCGACTCGCTTTATTCGTAGGATCGGGAATACCCGGCTCCATACAGACGCGATCTCCCACCGAAAAACTTGTCACTTTTGAACCAACCTCCGACACAACACCAGAAGCCTCATGACCCAGTACCATCGGTTCCCTCACGACAAAAGGTCCTATCTCGCCATTGGTGTAATAATGAACATCACTGCCGCAAATACCAACCGTATCGATTTCGATCCGAACATCCGCAGCACCCAAAATCTCATCCACTTCAATATCTCGAAGTGAAAGAACTTCCTTTTTTTCTAAAACCAGAGCTTTCATATTTTCTCAAAGAGCCCTCTCGAGAATTGTCCGACTAACATCAAGGGTTATCTCATCTTGTTCACCTAGGGCTACCATATCGTGTTCCTCAAGTTGTTTCACAATGGCATCAACAGACTCCCGACCAAGATCATAATCACCCAACCGAGTTTTAATGCCAACACTTTCAAAAAAATTACGGGTCTCCGTGATCGCTTTTTCAATACGTTCTACCTCATCTCCCTCCGTAATATTCCAAACACGTTCACCATATTGTAAGAGCTTGGCCCTCTTTGCCTCTCTGCATACACTCAATAAAGAGGGCATCACAATGGCAAGGGTTCGGGCATGATCAATATTGTACAAGGCCGTCAACTCATGGCCTATTCGATGAGAAGCCCAATCATGTGGGACACCTGCCCCAATCAGTCCATTGAGAGCCAGTGTCGCCACCCACATTAAATTGGCGCGCGCATCATAATCAGGAGGCTCTGCCAATGCCTTAGGAGCAATCTCGATGAGCGTCTGCATTAAGCCTTCAGCAAATCGATCCTGTGCCCGGGCTTCGACTGGATACGTAAGATATTGTTCTATCACATGAGAGAAGGCATCCACTATTCCGTTAGCCACCTGACGTGGAGGAAGAGTGAAAGTCTTGCTGGGATCGAGAATCGAAAACTGCGGAAAGACATGTGGGCTATAAAATGCAAGTTTTGTCTGAGTTTCTTTGCGAGAAATCACAGACACCTTATTCATCTCCGAACCAGTAGCCGGAAGGGTCAATACGCTTCCAAAGGGAACAGCAGATGTCACCTCTGCTTCAGAAGATTCGACGATCTCCCATGGATCTCCCTTATAAGGAACAGCCGCTGCCACAAATTTAACACCGTCGATCACGGAACCACCACCAACGGCAATAAGGAAATCAATCCCCTCTTTACGAACCAGCTCCACCGCGCCCATCAGAGTCTCATAAGTTGGATTCGCTTCAATCCCTCCGAACTCATGAATCTCGCGTTCCCGTAGGGCCTGAATCACTTCATCCAGAGTTCCGGTTTTTCGAGCACTTTCCCCTCCATACAAAACAAGCACACGAGCACCGAACGGCACCTGCCCATCCAACTTGGCAACAGTATCACGTCCGAAAATTATCTTCGTGGGATTACAAAATTCAAAGTCTTGCATATGTGGAACCTCCGTTACTGATTGAGGAAAGTCGTCCGAAAATGGCAATTGATAGCTTACGACTGATCTAAATACAATCGAAAGCCTTCACCCCTTCACAATTCTCATCGCACTAGAATAAGAGCCTAAATTAAACAACTTCGCATAGC
>CAXMUM010000252.1:0-2000 GCA_964196585.1 uncultured Opitutaceae bacterium | reverse complement strand
CAAAATAACCAATGACGGTGTTGATGCCAATTGTTCGTTCTCCAGCTTGAATGGGCTCAATGCCTGCGAGTATTCTGGCTAGAGTTGATTTACCGGCGCCGTTGACACCCACAATGGCGATACGATCGTCTTTTTCTATATGGAAATTGAGTCCATTAAAAATTTGTAGATCACCATAGGATTTTGAGACGTTCTCCAGGTTGATCACTTTGGAACTGGAAACGGGTGGAGTGGGAAAGCGGAAGTAGATTTTTTTCTCTTCTCTGGGAATCACGATGCGTTCGATCTTAGCGAGAGCTTTGATGCGACTTTGCACCATGGATGCCTTCTTGATGTTCGAGCGGAATCGGTTGATGAATTCCTGCTGTCTTTCGATCTCTTTCTTTTGAGTTTCGTGTGCTTTACGTAATAGGACTAATTGAGCTGCAACTTCTTTTTCGTAGAAATTGTAATTTCCTTTGAAAGAAGAAAGGTGCCCCATGCTGAGGCGGATTGTTCGATTGGTAATTGAATTTAAAAACGCACGATCATGAGAAATAACGATGATAGAACCTTCATACCGAATTAAATACTGCTCTAGCCAATTCTGTGAGAGGATATCTAGGTGGTTAGTGGGTTCATCGAGAAGAAGAAGGGAAGGCTCTCGGAGGAGTAATTTGGCCAGGGCGATTCGCATCTGCCACCCGCCGGAAAATTCTTCGGTGTCCCGATCCATATCCGCCATGGCAAAACCCAGCCCGAGGAGCATCTTTTCGATGTTTGACTTCATCTTCTCGGGTTCGTGATCTTCCAGCTTGTGCTCCCATTCACCGATGAGATCGATCATCTCGTAGTACGCTTCGGTCGATGTATCCATATCGGCCAGCTCAGCATCAGCAGCATCAATTTTGGCTTGGAGAGAGAGTGTGTCCTCAAAAGCGGTCTCCACTTCTTGATAGAGAGTTTTGCCAGAAGCTGCGATTCCATCCTGAGGTAAATAGCCGAGTGTAACGTAATCAGGCTTCTCGACATCCCCTTGGTCGACTTCAACTTGCCCAAGAAGTAACTTCATTAGAGTTGATTTTCCTGAGCCGTTTGAACCAACTAATCCGATACGGTCGCGTGTACCTACCAAGGTAGAGATGTCATCAAAGACCAGTTTAGGTCCGTAACGCAAAGAGATGTTGACTAACGAAATCATAGAGCCGGCAGACGATAGGTTCGAATGCCTCTGGGTCAACCCTAGTGAAAGCTATTTTTGTGCGAGGGCTTTTTGAGCCGTGTCATGCTATCTTGCTTTGCTGATGAAAAAGCAAGATGGCTACTCGTGGAATTGATCTTGGTACCCTTGCATAAGTTCTAGGCGATTGCCGTCTGGGTCATTAAAGAAGCAGATGCGGAGCCCTTCGACTGCCGATGCGCAATCGATAATCTCATCGGTTTGGATACCGTCGCTTTGCAGTTTCGCAATGGATTTTTCCAGATCTGGCACCTCGAATGCGAGGTGCTTAAATCCGACCAACTGCTCCTTCCCCATGTGACCGTTCCCGTCATCCTTTGCTGAAAAGAGTTCCAGGCAGGTAGATTCAAGGCGAAGCATAATGAACTCATCCGCCGTATCTGCATTGAAGACACGAGAACGACGAAAGCCGAAGTGCTTTGTGTAAAATTTTTCTTGTGCTTTTATATCCCTACAATTGAGGGCGATGTGTTGGATTGCGTTCACTTGGATTTGTTTTTTTGCCGAATGCGGAGTGTCAACAGGAGTTGTATTCAGTGATTTGTTCGGATTCTTTCTGAAGAGATTGCGAAGTGTTTCAGCCTGTACTTCGCGCATTAATTATCGATTGGCGATGCTTATTGACAAGTATTTTGGTAAGCTCTTTTCCTTTTGCGACTTGGTCGTTTCCCCCCAGAGCTCGATACTCTGTCCATGCATCCTCCACCATTCCTTTTTTGAAAACAACCACCCACATTTCAAAATCGGAACTGCTATCTGCGAGGATGTGAAGTTGATCTCT
>CAXMUM010000251.1:0-2015 GCA_964196585.1 uncultured Opitutaceae bacterium | reverse complement strand
TTTTTATCGAAACGATGAATGTCGTTTTGTCAGCGAAATTGGTTACCATGGATGCCCTTCGAAGCAGTCACTGGAAAAGATGCTGGGAGCGGAAAATATCTGGCCGTGGGAAAACAATCCTATCTGGTGGGCTAAGGCTGTCTGCTACACTCCAGAAGATGAAGACAATCGATGGAGGATCAATCTAATGGCTAATCAGATCAAACATTGCTTTGGTTTGATTCCCGACAACCTAGAAGATTTCGTTTACGCATCTCAGGCAACGCAGGCAGAAGCATTGAAATTTTTCATCGAATGGTTTCGCCAAAGAAAAGGCTACACAACCGGGATTCTCTGGTGGAACTTAAGAGATGGCTGGCCCATTATTTCGGATGCAATTGTTGATTACTACTATAACAGGAAATCCGCTTTTGAATACGTCAAACGAGTTCAACGACCACAATGCCTGTTCCTCTGTGAACCAGAAGGTAATGAACAAAAAATCATTGGAGTTAACGATACCCAAGATGTCTTTGAAGGCGAGTATTCGGTCTACGACCTTACCTCCAAAGCAACATTGAGCGATGGACATTTTTCCATTCCTGAAAACGGGCATTGCACCTTGGCTCCCATAAAGAAAACAGAAACACACGGTCTATACGTGATTCGATGGGGATCAAAAGGCATGACCTATCACAATCACTACATAACAGGTTCACACCCTTTTCCTCTCAACGAATACAGGAAATGGATGGAGGAATTTACCTCTCTTGCTTGAAAGCCTTCCAGCTCAAAGAGCAGGGCCCCAACGTCGCGTAAAAGGATAATAGATGAACAGCGGTTTCCCAATAACGTCCTTCCCCGGCACCGTCCCCCAATAGCGACTATCCAGACTATCGGACGAATTATCCCCCATAGCGAAGAAGGAATCCTCAGGAATAGTCACCGTTTTCCCGGCATCCAATCTTTCAATGTTAACGTAACCGCGATAAAGCCCTTCTCTTTGTGCGTTCTTACCAAATGCAGCAGACCCTTCGATCTCTTTTCCGTTTCGATAAAGGGCTGGTTCCTTTACTTCGAGTGTATCTCCAGGAACACCTACCAATCTTTTGATATAATATTTATCGGTATATTTCCCTTCTCTTTCAACACCTTTGATATTTCGAGTGCGAAAGACAAAACCTTGGCCCACTTTGGGTTCTGAAAAGTGGTAGCTCATACGGTCCACAAAAAGTTGATCCCCCGTCAAAATATCAAACGAGAGAAGCCTTTCTCCTTTCTGAAAGGTTTTACCCGTAGAGACACGAGTCGTACGAACTGAACCTCGGCCGTTACCGAACTGCAATGTCATGTAATGCTCCGAAAAACTTCTGGCTGAAATTTTCGGAAGGAGGTTATCCACCAGGGTTCCTTCTTCTCCGAACCATATGTCGGACAAGACCTGATCGATTCGAAAATCAGCAGGAACTGTGATCGTCACCGGCTCACCACCCACATAAAAAGTGTATTCATGACCTGTAGCCCGGAGAATAAACCAACGGCGGGTTCGAACCGTTGAATATGCCAATTGCATGTTATTACCCTCTATTCGAAATGGAATCTCCAGTTCACCTGAAGCAGGCGCATTGATGGAATGTTTTTTGGCTCCATACGCTGCCAGTCGAAAAACTCTCTCCAATGAATTAGGCTCTTCCTCCAAAGAGGTGAATACCTCCGCAGTCATCCCATAATAGGATGGCCACATCGAATTGGTCGGGATTTTAAAAGGTTGAATAAAAAAAGTACGAATACCGATAAATAAAATAGAGGCAACCAACAGAAACTCTACCCACTCGACCAATCCAGATTTTGGATAAAAGGTACCTCCACTTTTTTGCAGGCTATCTTCGAGATGTCCAATGGATAGTTTAAGATTACTGGCATCGGCTTTCTCTCTTACATCGGACCTAAGATCCTTGATGCTTTTTTGCAACGCCTCCAATTCTTTATTAGAGAGTTGGTCCCGTCGAAAATGGACTACTTTATTGGCAAGCTGC
>CAXMUM010000250.1:0-2088 GCA_964196585.1 uncultured Opitutaceae bacterium | reverse complement strand
TACTTCCCGAGATTCTCGGGTTGGCATGAGGAACTGCTTTCCAAATGGCAGGCGCAGAAGCTGAACCAGAATCTTCCTCACAGAAAACAAGGGATTCGGTTAGCGAAAAATCCCCTTCATGAATTAGGACGTGCACTCCATGGGTTGGCCATGGGTTTAATTGTCGGACAGCGTTTTGCGCTCGTCGAAGGGTCGCAAAAGGGCCGTCGCTCCGATCCTGATTAGGATCGCTCAAAAGGCCAGACCACTGGTCATCGCCGATTGGGGAAACATGGAAAATATGAGGCTCAGATTGGGGTGAGTCTGCCATGATGGGAAAGATAGCTAGGAGGGTCTTACTTGGCTGGCGACCTTATTATGCGGTTAGGTCGTTTTTTTCCTGAATGCTGCTTAAAGCAGTGTTGTTTCATGCCATTTTTTGGGAATCACGAACCTCGACTATCGATAGCGATGGATGGATTTGATCAAGGCTTCCACGTTTTCGAAAGGTGCATCGTTTTCGATTTCGACATAGAAAATCGCACCACCACCAACCGCATGATAATGCTCAGCGTAATTTTTGATGGTTGTCTCTATTTCTTCGGGGGTGCCACGAGGAATTAATCCCTGACGATCTGGGTGAAGATAAAGAGTTATCTGTTTTTCTCTACAAATTTCCTGAAAATTTGGCGACTCCTCGAACAGACGAATTTGAGGCCAAAGTCCATCGATACCTAGATCGACCAATTGGTGGAAGATATCTCCCATAAACCCACAGCAATGAAAAAAGACTTTTTTACCTGCCTTTTTGATGGGAGTCATCAGGCGTTCATAGCGAGGTTTGAAAATATCGTTGAACATGGAAGGTGAAACCACAGTGGAGATTTGGGTTCCCCAATCATCTCCAAACATGAAGACATCTACATCCGCATCGATCATGACATGGATTGCCTCGAGCCAATAATCCGTGAGACGATCTAGAAAAGTGATCAGGTCTTCGTCTTGGGTATAAAGATCCATTAAAACGTCGTCCATAGGCCTCATGGCGCAGAGTTTTTCAAAGATGGAGATCCAGCCATCAAAAATTAAAAAGTCTTTTTTTTGCTGAGCGATATTCGCTCGATCATACGAAGATGGGGAATTGATTTTATTATATGAAAAAGGCGGAAAGGTATAGGAGGCTGCCGCTTGCCAATCAGCAAATGGATATGAGCGGGGGTGTCCATGAATACCATAAACGAGATATTGCCATTCCGTTCCCCATTCATCGGTCTTTATCTCATGGTAACGACCTTTTTCGTTGATTTCTTCCGAAGGCGGGGAGGGCAATGCATTAAAGGTGATTGGGTTGTCTGGCGGATATTCAGTAAAGAGGTCGATCAGTCTTTGTCCGTGGACATGAAGGCCTGCGGTAGAGGGATGGTAAAAGACTGGAATTTTATCGGGATGTGCAAAGTCAAAGGCATCATTCATTCTCTGTCGGGATGAACTGGGCTCTAGATCTTTTGACATAGAGGGTTCTGATGAATGGTCATTCACTGGACGATGGCTACTGGTCAGTTTCCGTTGTCCTATTCTTTTGATAGAGGAGGCAACTAAATTTGCCAGTTTGCACAGCTATTCGTAAAAATGAAGACTTTTCCGCGCAGAAGTGCGATCAATTATCTTTTATCAGCACTTAATTTCGATAGAGAATGTCATGGGTGAAAAATACGTTGATCTTAAGTCAGTTAGCAAATTTCATCTGATAGCTAATTGATCGTTTTGCTAAATCACCGTGATGCCCTCCATTCATAACACGCTTAACCTAGGTCTGATTGGCTGTGGGCTTTTCGCCGAATACCATCTGAGAGCTTTCAAGCATCTACCTCAGGTCAAGGTTCATGCGGTTTTTGATATCGATCATGAGCGTGCTCGTAAGCTCGCCCAGATCCATCATATTGAACATGTCTGTAATAGTCTTGAAGAATTGTGCCAACTTGAAGATCTGGATGCGATTGATGTTCTGACACCGGAACACGCTCATCGAGAGCCGGTCATCCATGCCCTCCAGGCAGGCAAACATGTTTTTGTCGAAAAGCCGATGGCAAGTAACTACGAAGACTGCCA
>CAXMUM010000249.1:0-2174 GCA_964196585.1 uncultured Opitutaceae bacterium | reverse complement strand
CCAACTGAGCCTGGATGGGTCGCCATCCCATATCATGGATAAAAATGTCTAGCGATTCAGTAAACGCATTTGTGATGGAAGGAAGAGTTGTTTCTGTTAGTCGAGATGGAGAGGCAATTCACTCGAAACGCCTGGGCCTGTTTGCCAAGGTATCCACAGGCCAGTTGAGCGCGAAGAGTGAGATCGTAATGTCCTACGATTTACCAATTCGATACACGGAGGAACAGATGCCTTCAGGAAGGTGCTACAGATTCAAATGGCGTGGTGACGAGATTATCGGGTTCAGCCCCAGGATACTCCCATGCCGTTTTACCCCATATTAAAAGAAAATTAAGCAATGATTTTAGAAGTCGCCATTTTGGATGTAATACCTGGAAAGGAAAGGGAGTATGAAGTCGCCTTTGAGAAGGCGTCAGGAATACTTTCATTCATGAAGGGCTATGTGTCTCATGAGTTGAAGAAATGTATCGAGAAAGAGAGCAGGTATCTTTTGTTGGTCAATTGGGAGACTCTTGCGGACCACACGGAAGGTTTTAGAAAGTCCGATGAATATAAGGAATGGAAAGCGTTACTTCATCATTTCTATGATCCGTTCCCAGTAGTAGAACATTTCGATAGCATCCCAAAAAAATGAAGTGTCATATGGATCCATTTCCTTTTGAGGAGAAGGTGAGAATTTTTTTCGACTGTGAGACGTTCCCTGAGGACTGGGAACCTACAGGCTGCACCAAAGAGCTTTATGTCGAATTGAGTGAGCCAATTGTTCGTCAAGTGGTTCCTTGGCAGGATGTAAAAGGTAGAATCATTGATCCGTATGAACCGGATGACACGTCCGGCTTTCCTGCTTTTACAGCGGCCAGGTTTGTGGGGGCACTGGGTTTTCTTATTAGTGCGGGACATTGCACAGACCTTATCGATACCTGTGCGCGAAGTCTGGATGTGACCTGTAGTGATCTAGCTCATGCGAATGAGAAACCTGTCAGAGGAGCTGATTTTTTCCCGAAGGAACTCATGCGAGGGTATCTCGCTCTAAAAGGGAAGGTAGATCAGAGTAGAGTCGATCAGTGGTCCGCGCTTCTAGGAGGATATGATCCAGAGGGGAATTACAGGGAGGTGCTTTCGAAAAGAGGGCCGGAAGAGCTGCATAACTTCGTCACTTTTTCAGTTGCGGGTGAAGCTTGTAAGAAAAAATTCGGTATCGCTGACAACATTGATTTTATCGAGAGGCATCTCGAGACTCAGTGTCAGTGGTTTACTGAGTTTGGAATGTATCGGGATCCGCATGATCCGATGACATACGACTATACCTCACGGATGAATCTGTCTCTGTTGCTGTTTTGGGGCTATGATGGCGCGCACCACCCATTTTTGGATGAAATGCTGAGAAGAGGAGGGTTGACCTCGCTTTTGTTTATCTCGCCGACTGGAGAAGCCCCGTTCGGAGGTAGGAGTAATCAATTTCAATTCAACGAAGGGACATTGGCCGTCATCTGCGAGTATGAAGCAAATCGGTACAAGGCACTTGGTGATTTGAGAATGGCTGGTTCTTTTAAGCGGGCGGCTCGGCTCGCAGTTCTGTCCACCAGGCGTTGGCTGGAGATGTCTCCACTCAGATTTGTGAAGAATGGTTTCCCTCCGGAGCTTCAACATGGGCGAGAGTCAAACTATGGCTTATATGCGATCTATTCGTTGCTCATAGCCAGTCAGATGGGATTCGCGCACCTTATAGCTGATGACAGTATCGAGGAACAGCCTGCGCCATTTGAAACTGGTGGTTATGTGTTGGACCTGCCCGATGCTTTTCACAAAGTATTTTCCACGTGCAGGGGATACCACGTAGAGATCGATACCAGAGCGGATCATCACTATGATGCCACTGGCTTGGGGAGAGTGCACTGGGGTTCTGCTCCCAGTGAGCTGGTTTTATCAACTCCGGTTGTTATCAACCCTGGATATATGGTCTCAACTGACGCCGCACTGCGAAATGTGGCCCTTGGGCCTGGTTGGCTGGATAGTGAAGGGAACATTCATTGGCTGGCGGATCATTCAGCTGAAATTGAGAGGGTTCAGGTGGATGTTAAAAAGGAGAGCCGTAAAGGGGTGGAGTTCTCACTGGACTATAAAGGTGCCCTGCGCGGTTGTGAGTCTGTGGTGGAGCAATACTCGATTGACGG
>CAXMUM010000248.1:0-2209 GCA_964196585.1 uncultured Opitutaceae bacterium | reverse complement strand
AGATGAGTCGGTTATTCAACTGCTAATCGACGAGAGAGTAACCCTAGATGTATGTCCGATTAGCAACGTAAAGCTACAAGTAGTTTCCTCGATGAAGGAACATCCAATCCGTCAATTGTTTGATAGAGGAATTAATTGTACGATCAGTACAGATGATCCTTTTTCATTTGGGAATACGGTAACTGACGAATACAGTGCTCTGGCTACTGAATTAAATTTCACCCCCAAAGAGCTAGCTCAAATAGCCAAAAATGGCTTTGAAATTGCGCGATTGGATGAAGTAAAACGTCAGCAAATTTTTGACGAGATTGATGCTGTGGTGGCTGAATTTGAATAATTGTGAGGAGAAATTCTTTTTATGTCTGAAAAATATTATCTAACCGTTGCGAAAGGGGTGTATAAAGAAAGGGCTGATAAGCTCTTGGTGGCTGGTTTCCCTTCGTTTAGCCGAGCCGATCTCCATAGAGCATTTGAAGCAGGTTTGGTTGTAGCCAATGAGGCTGAGCTGAAAAAAAATGCTAAATTGTCTGAGGGAACTGAGATAGTCTTTTCCATGCCAGAGGTTCGAGCTTCTGAACTAAAAGCAGTGGATATCTCATTGCAGATTCTGCATGAAGACAAGCATCTACTCGTCATCGATAAGGCGAGTGGTATGGTGGTTCATCCAGGGGCTGGAACAAGTGAAGATACATTGGTGCACGCTTTACTTCACTATTGTAAGGGGCAATTAAGCGGTATTGGAGGTGTCGAGCGCCCCGGCATTGTGCATCGATTGGATCGAGAAACCAGCGGAGTGATTGTCGTTGCAAAAGATGATCAAACCCACCGGGGATTAGCCGAAGGTTTTGCTCAGCGCACGTTCAAGAAAGAATATTTAGCATTGGTTGCAAGAGTTCCGGAGCTTTTGTGCGGGAGTATTAAAAAATCAATTACGCGAAATGCCCAGCAACGTCATAAGATGGCGGTAACTTACAATGTTGAAGATGGGAAATCAGCCAGGACGGACTGGGAAGTTGTTGAGAAATTTGGAAATTCATATGCTCTTTTTAGATGTGAAATACATACGGGGAGGACTCATCAAATCAGGGTTCATCTTAGTAGCGAAAAGCATCCTATTCTCGGTGATGCTGTCTATGGGTTTAGGCCCGATCACCGTTTCTCGATTCCTCCTAAACGAGTGATGCTTCATGCGGAACGTTTACAACTTACTCATCCGATAACTGGTAAACTCCATGACTTCAGGGCTCCAGTTCCAGATGATTTTTTGATTCAATGTGATGAGCTGAGGCGCTTATTTTCCTAATATTATTTCTCCTGTTTTTGAAGAAGTTCATTAGCGAGCCCGTAGCGAAGGTTATAGAAAGAATGCCTGAAGCTCACAAATTCTCCCAGGAGTGAAAGCGTAATAAGTGTCGTAAGCGCAGTTGGAAAGATATCGGCTCTTTGAGGAGAAAGTCCCTGGACCTTCTTTCTCTGAGTAAGCGTCAAAGGGGCTAATACTTCGAGAAGTTTCTCGAGTTTTAAAATTGAGATAATGTCTTCCTTATTGTTCTTTTCGTCAGATAGAAGGGCCCGCACATTCATGACGGTGCCACCTGAAATGATGGTGGGAGCTCCTGAAGGTAAGTTCATTGTGAAGCCAGAGCTTCTAACTACCTCTATAACATTTTTTCTAATGTTTTGGGCCTCTGCATCTAAGAAAGGTTGAGAGGAATCCTTGATCCATTTTTCTGTCAACCTAACGGTTCCTAAAGGCAGGCTGATGCTCTGGGTTGGTAAAAAATCCTGGAATGAAAGGCACTCCAAACTCCCTCCTCCTAGGTCAAAGAGATAAAAGTCTTCGATATTTCGAATTTCCGGATCGCAACGAGCTCCTTGGCCAATCAGACGAGCCTCTGTCTCGCCAGGTAAAACCTGAAGAGTTATCCCGGTGCTCTCCAGGATGATTTGAGAAAAATCATGTCGATTGATGGCATCTCTTACCGCACTGGTTGCCACAATTTCTGTTTGGGTAGGTTTGTACTTTTCACTGTAGGAAAGCAAAACCTGCACGGAGGCAAGTGCTCGTTGCATACTGTTTTTTTGCAAGGCAGGCCTATCAGCTGAAATACCATCACCGATACGGGTTTCTTCTCTGCATTCAAAGACTTTCTGAATGTCGCCATTCTCAGATTTGGATGCAACGAGTAGTTTTATTGAGTTACTTCCA
>CAXMUM010000247.1:0-2220 GCA_964196585.1 uncultured Opitutaceae bacterium | reverse complement strand
GTGGAAAAGCCAGTATCCAATACAAGCTACGTGACTGGCTCTTTTCTCGCCAACGTTATTGGGGTGAGCCTTTTCCTATCCTTCATGGAGAAAATGGCGAAATCATTCATATCGAAGAAAATGAACTCCCCGTCGAACTGCCTCCGATGGACGACTTTCGACCACGCTCATACAGCGATCCCGATACACTTCCCACACCACCACTTGGCCGAGCCTCAGATGATTGGATCACAGTTGAGATCAATGGCAAAAAATATCGTCGTGAGTTGAATACCATGCCGCAATGGGCCGGCTCTTGTTGGTACTATCTTCGCTATATTGATCCAGATAACAGTGAAACCTTCTGTTCTTCTGAAAAAGAAAAATACTGGATGGGTGAAAATGGCATCGACCTCTATGTAGGAGGTGCGGAACACGCCGTATTGCACTTACTTTACGCACGTTTCTGGCATAAAGCTCTCTTTGACCTCGGTCATGTCTCCACCAAGGAACCTTTTGGTAAACTTTTCAATCAAGGCTACATTCAAGCAGCTGCCTATGTCGATGGACGCGGACGCTACTCACCGGCAGACGAAATAGAAGAAAAAGACGGTAAATTCTATTATCAAGGCGCTGAGGTTAAACGTGAGTTTGGAAAGATGGGTAAATCTCTCAAAAACTCTGTCACCCCCGATGAAGTTTGCCATGATTACGGGGCTGACACACTCCGGCTGTATCTCATGTTCCTCGGACCACTTGAGGCGATGAAACCCTGGAACTCCAATGGTATCGAAGGTGTCCATCGCTTTTTACGCAAAATTTGGCGAGAATTTGTCGCAGACGATGGGCAGCTCTCCTCAAAGATCGTCGATGGAGATGAAGCAAGCTCTGAAACAACACGTCTACTACAGGAAACGATTAAGAAAGTCACCGAAGACGTTGAAGGATTGCGCTTCAACACTGCTATTTCACAAATGATGATCTTTGCGAATCACTTACAGAAAGCAAAGGCCTTCAGCACCGAGACAGCCCGTAATATCCTCATACTTCTTGCACCCTTCGCACCGCACATAGCCGAAGAACTCTGGAAGAAACTTGGAGCCACAGAATCAATCAATTTTGCCGAATGGCCAACCTTCGATCCCTCAAAACTGGAAACAGAAGAAGTGAGGGTCGTTTTTCAAATCAACGGGAAATTCCGAGGCAATGCGATGTTTCCTCGTAATTCTTCGCAAGAAGATGTCGCTAAAGTCGCTCAATCGGACCATAGAGTGATACCTCATCTCGAAGGAAAAGAAATTCGGAAAATCATTTATGTACCCGGTAAAATCATCAACTTTGTCGTAGGATAATTCATACAAATCTATCCTCCCCAGTAAAACCTCATTAAAAACTAAAAATATCCCTCATGAGCTCAGAAAATACACCACAAGGAATTGGAACCAAAGCCCTCCACGCCGGACAAGTCCCCGACCCTACAACAGGATCCCGCGCAGTTCCCATTTATCAAACCACCAGTTATGTTTTTCGGGACACCGAACATGCGGCCAATCTTTTTGGGCTGAAGGAACTAGGAAATATCTATACCCGGATTATGAATCCGACAACCGATGTGCTCGAGCAACGAATTGCTGCACTCGAAGGAGGAGTCGCCGGTCTAGCACATGCCAGTGGTCAAGCCGCTATCACAAACGCCATCCTCAATATCTGTAGCGCAGGTGATCACATGGTTTCTGTTTCTCAGCTCTATGGCGGCACTTATACCCTTTTTCATTACACACTGAAGAAACTTGGTATCGAAGTTTCGTTTGTAGATGGTGAGGATCCGGAATCTTTCCGCAAAGCCATCCAACCAAACACCAAACTACTCTTCGGAGAAACCCTGGGAAACCCACGCTTAAATGTTTTCCCTATTGAGGAAGTCGCCGCCATTGCAAAAGAAGCAGGCGTTCCACTCATGCTGGATAGCACTGCCGTTTCCCCTATCATCTGTCGTCCTATCGAATGGGGAGCAAATATTGTCGTACACAGTACCACTAAGTATATTGGGGGACACGGAACATCCATCGGTGGAATGGTGGTCGATGGAGGAAACTTCAACTGGGGTAACGGGAAGTTCCCAGGATTCACTGAGCCAGATCCAAGTTATCACGGCTTGGTCCATTGGGATGCCTTCCAGGCCTTTCCACCAGCAGGCGGAGCGAACATCGCCTACATCATGAAAATGAGATTACAATATCT
>CAXMUM010000246.1:0-2231 GCA_964196585.1 uncultured Opitutaceae bacterium | reverse complement strand
TATGGGGCATATCTGCAGGCCCAGTTAGGGCCACCTTTACCGCAAGGTGCCGTGTGTTGGACTGAAAGGATATTTGACCCCCGGCTGTATGGTTCGCCAGAAAGTCCACTGCTTCAGGGAGCTTCCCCTGTGGGTTTAGTGGCATACGGCGGTAGACTTGATCTTGTTTAAAGAAAGGAAATCCGGAGAGTCTGAAAGGAAGGTCTGTCGGATCATACCATTGCAAGAGTTCGTCACTTCCCCTTAAGGGACGCATTTGCTGATCATATGACGATGTTCCGGATGAATTTTGGTTCTGCTGATCCATGGGCTTGGGGTATTGATTCAGATTGATCAGATTTGAGCCAGAAAAGGTATTTGTCGATGATGGACTCTTTTTTGCTCATTCCAGCTTCATTGAAATACTGTATAGTTTCCCTCTAATCTTGAAATCTGGAGGTGTATCGATAACTCTTAATGGAAGCAGGTCTGTTAAAAGGAATAAATGTGATCTGCTGTAACTCATTATGTCATGTGGTTTTCCCGATCAATTAGTTGGAGTGCAGCGATTTTGCTGCTTGGAGGGAGCTCTCCAGCTTTTGCCGTAAAGAAGAAACTTGGTTTTGATCTGGGCAATGCATCAGTGCCAGTACGCAAGATCGTTCGTGGAGGTGTTCCTAGAGATGGAATTCCCTCCATCGATTCACCCAGATTTGTCCCGATCGATGATGTGATCTATCTGAAGCCAGATGATAAAGTGATCAGTGTAGAAAGAGACGGAGTCGTTCGGGCTTATCCTATCCGAATTTTGAATCATCACGAGATCGTAAACGACTCGATTGGCGATCATCACTTCGTTGTTACGTATTGCCCGCTTTGTGGTACGGCTATGGTCTTTGATAGGGAGATGGATGGGAAAATCTTTCAATTTGGTGTCTCTGGTCTTCTTTATCAGAGCGATGTTCTCTTGTACGACAGGGAGACGGAATCATTGTGGTCTCAGTTAGGGATGGAAGCGATATCAGGTTCGTATGTTGGTAGAGAGCTTGAATGGTTGCCCAGTGAAGTAGTTACCTGGGAGTCTTGGAACTATGACTATCCTGATGGAGAAGTCCTTTCAACAGATACAGGTTTTTCGCGTCCTTATTTACACAACCCTTATGGGGAGTATGAAAATATGAGGAAAACGATGTTTCCTGTTCCGCACTATCGAAAGGAATTAAAGAGTAAGGAATGGGTTCTCGGCGTCTTGATGGATGAGACTCAAGTGGCATTTCAGCTTTCTAAATTGCGGCCGGGAAAAACAGTGGAAACCATTGGCGGAAAGACAATTGAGGTTGAATACAATCCTGAGACTGGGTTCGCGAGAGCCAGAGAGAAAGGGACAAAAGAAGAACTGATTTCAGTTCAGTCGTATTGGTTCGCCTGGCAGGCTTTTTATCCAGAAACACATCTGTGGACCGGAAAGCAATGGCGCTAGATTTTCTGGTATCGTATTTCTGACTTTTCAAAAAGGGAAAGAGGGGATAGTCCAGATAGTCTGTGAATGAAAGATCTATCATCCTTCATGAGTACGATCCCAAGTGGAGAGGGGATTTTGCCCGTCTTAATTATGAGTGGATTGAAGAGCATTTCGAGGTGGAGGAGATGGATCGAAAGATCTTAGATGAGCCGGAACGATTTATTCTACAGCCAGGGGGCCATATCTTGTTTGCAGAGTCTAAAGAAGGCGAGATTGTAGGAACGTGCGCTTTGATCTGTCGTGGGAATGGAGTTTTTGAGTTGGCTAAAATGGGAGTAACTCGAAAGGCTAGGGGATTGGGCATTGGAAGATTCCTGATGAATGGAGCTATTGATTTGGTGAAAAGCGTTGGCGCACGTATCATTGAACTGGAGACGAACGATGAGCTCGAGGCTGCTGTAAGCTTGTATGAAAAATTCGGTTTTCGCCGTATGGATAAAAGTCCTCATGGAGAGTCAGGTTTTTCTCGTGCGACAGTCTTTATGAGGCTTGAGTTGGAGAACGCTGTTTCCGAATGAAAAAGATCTATACAGATGATTTTCGATCAATGGATAATTATTGGATCGAGGGTGGGGAAGGTGCCTGGGTTTCAGAAAATAGGATTTATCAAAAAGCTAATCCTGCTGATAAAAATGGGCCTGTGGTGAGCACTATTTGGTGCCGGGCTCAATTCCCTGAGAATGTGGAAATCCATGTTAAGGCCTGTGTGATCGAGTCAGTTGTTGGCGCC
>CAXMUM010000245.1:0-2281 GCA_964196585.1 uncultured Opitutaceae bacterium | reverse complement strand
CCACTGCCCGACATTAGAACTGGTATCTCAAATCGATTTCTCAACTGTTCCACTAACAATGGAATCGCCGGAAACTTTGTCCCAATGATCGATTGAAAACTATTCACCATCAACTTCTCCAAAGAAAGATCTCCTCTTCGAAGAGCTCCTAAGTTTTCCTCTACAACCTCTTTCTCCATGTATGCTTTACAACCCAAAGATGCCAGTTTCTGATAGGCCCACGCCGTCGACACTGAGAATTCCGGTTTAAAAACCAAAACCTTACGCCTTCTTAATTCGGACAAGAGAGATTCATCCAGTTCATCGATAAGCTCTCCCCGACCACGCATCAAGCATGGTCCATCCCTTAAGAACAAAGGACAATCAGATCCAAGTTGACTCGCCAGAATGGCAAGAGATCCATCATCCAATGGTTTTCCCAGCAATTGATTGAGTCCCCGCAAAACAGCCACTGCATTGCTGCTCCCGCCACCCAATCCAGCTCCAATCGGCACCCTCTTCCTAAGGGAAATATGGACGTTTTCCTTAAACGAAAAAGCATCTCGAAATAACTCTACTGCTCTCCAGGCAAGGTTTCCTCTATCCACAGGAATAATAGGAACATCACAATCCAACGAGATTCTCCTCTCACCACCCTCCAAAGAAATCCAGAGAGAATCTCCAAACCGAAGTGGTGCTACTAATGACACCAATTCATGGAAGCCATCCTCTCGGTAGCCTACCACCGATAGAAAGAGATTTATCTTCGCAGGACTGAAAACAGCGACCGTGCTCATAGATACAATAGGTAAAACTTTTGAATTATTTTCAGTTTTGTCGTGCCTGATGAGAATCCATTTCCTAGAACCTAATGAATGAAATGCGATCTTATTCTGGTTCTTGATCTACCAACACGCGATGCAATGAAGGATGTCCTTCATCAAGTCGGGTCTTCCGTTCGTTGGGTTAAGATCGGACTTCAGATGTTCACCCGCTATGGGCCTGACTTGGTAAAAGAAGTCGCTGATATGGGCTATCGAATCTTCCTGGATCTCAAACTTCATGACATCCCCAATACTGTTGCGAAATCCGTCGAATCTCTTTCTGCCTTACCTATTTCCATGCTCACCCTCCATACATCAGGAGGCTCTGAGATGCTTCAATGGGCCAACAAAGCCCGCCTGGCAACAAAACCAGACCTCCTTTTACTGGGAGTTACCGTTCTTACATCAATGGATGAAACAAGCCTGCAAGAAACAGGAATAAACTCCACCGCATCCGATCAAGTACTCAGGCTTGGACAACTCGCCAAAAACTCAGGCATTGAGGGACTGGTCTGTTCACCTCATGAAATTTCACTCCTTAGAGATACTCTTGGGTCATCCATCCGGATAGTGACACCGGGCATTCGTCCCGCAGGCTCAAATGCCGGTGATCAAAAACGCATTATGACACCGGCTGAGGCCGCAAACAATGGAGCCAACTATATTGTGGTTGGCCGACCTATTCTCCAAGCATCGGATCCAGCCGAAGCAGCCAACTTAATTCTGGCAGACCTGGAATCTACCGTCTAAGAATATCAAAATGTCATTGAACGCTGTTATTCTCCTGGCCGCTGGTCGCGGTTCCCGAATGGAGGGGCATCTCAAAGACAAAATTCTCGCCCAACTCCATGGGAAGTCTGTTTTTAGTTTCTCTCTCAACGCATTTTTAGAGAGCGGCTTGATCTCTCATTTGATCGTCGTCTTCCGGGATGAAGAACAAAGATCAACCCTTAACCAAATACTCGCTGAAAACAACTCAGAAGAGGTTTCCACCATTTGGGTTCAAGGAGGGAAAGAGAGACAAAATTCTGTGCTCAATGCACTCGAATCGACTCCAGAAGAAATCGACTATGTCTTTATTCACGATTGCGCACGACCTCTTATCGCCCAAGAGACCATACAAAAGCTGCATCAAAACGTTATTGAAAACCAATCCGTATGCCTAGCACACAAAGTGACAGACACCATCAAACAGGATCTGGCACCAGAATTATCAACGACCCAGAAGAAACTGCAGACTCTTAATCGGAATAGTCTATGGGCCATGGAAACCCCTCAAGTTTTCAAAAGGGATACTATTTTAGAGGCCTATCGCCATGTCACTCAAAACGACATACCAATCACAGACGATGCATCCGCCTTGGAACAAACAGGGCAAAAAATCACTCTATTGGAGAATCCCCTACCCAACCCAAAACTTACCTCTGCTAAAGATATTCCTCTTATCGAATTTCTTTTGACCAAAACCCTGACTCAAA
>CAXMUM010000244.1:0-2296 GCA_964196585.1 uncultured Opitutaceae bacterium | reverse complement strand
CTGGAAGAGAACTTCCCTTCTTTTGAATGGAAAACACCAGAGTTGGCCAAAGAGAGTACATTGAAGCTAGCGCATACACAGAAACACATTCAGCGCTTGTTGGAGCCAGAGGCATTTGATGGGGATACACCTTATTACGAAGGTATTTACGACATTGCCCGGCATGCGACCGGAGCTGCTCTCGGAGCGGTTGAATCTGCCCTGGCAGGACATTCGGCTTTTTCGCTCATGAGACCACCTGGGCACCATGCGACACAGGAGCAAGCCATGGGGTTTTGTTATCTCAACCATATTGCCATAGCCGCTCTTCATGCTCGTCGGCAAGGAGTTGAGAAAGTGGCTGTGTGGGATTTCGATGTGCACCACGGAAACGGGACAGAAGCCATCCTGAAAGAGCATCCTGCCATACAGTTTATCTCTGTTCACCAATACCCGGGTTATCCAGGAACGGGTGTTCAGTCCGAGGGGAATTGCCGAAATCATCCCCTTCCGCCGGGAACAGAAGTGGGGCAGTATATGGAGACATTGGAAGTCTCGTGGGAAGAAGTGCAGCAATTTGAACCTGATTTACTCCTGGTTTCCGCTGGATTCGATGGGTACAGGGGCGATCCGATCACCCAAATGACCCTACGAAAGGAAGATTTTGCAACACTGGGCCAATGGATCGCCTCGGCCGACATTCCCACGGCTGCCATCCTCGAAGGTGGTTATAGTTCTGATCTTCCAAAACTGATAGGAAATTTCTTTGAAGGCTGGATCCACTGATAAGATGCTCTGCTTTTTTTCTTCCACTGATCCTATTTGGCGTCAATCTGCGGCGCTTTGTGTCAAAAATAGAGGCACAATATTGTAAGAATGGAATCATTGGAGTTTACATATATTGACCAGGCAGACCAGTTGGATGAACTGGTTTCTCAATTAAACGGGTTTCCGGAGGTTTTTCTCGATACTGAGGCGGATAATTTGCATCACTATGCTACCCGGGTATGCCTGCTCCAATTGAGGATAAATGACAGCAATTTCCTGATCGACCCCTTATCCGCTATCGAATTATCCCCTCTTTGGGGGGCATTGAAAGAGAAACCCCTGGTGATGCACGGGAGTGATTTTGATATCAGGCTGTTGGCAGATATGGCAGCGTTCCGTCCTAAAGAAGGCTTTGACTGCATGTTTGCTGCTCAGTTATTGGGAGTTTCGCAAATAGGATTGGCAGCTCTCTTGAAAGAATTTTTGGGCATTGATCATCCTAAAGACAGTCAGAAAAGCGACTGGTCCCAGCGCCCATTGCCTCCGAAGATGCTCAACTACGCTGCTGGCGATGTGGAGTACTTACCCCAGTTGAAGAATATCCTGCATAGTAAACTTTCTGAATTGGGACGTCTGGATTGGCATAAACAAAAATGTGATTGGCAGATTGAAACGGCTTCTGGCGGATTTGGGAAACCCGATGAGGATGCCTGGAGAATATCGGATTCCAGGAAACTGTCTCCCCGTGGATTGGCGGCCCTCTACGAACTTTGGCATTGGCGTGAGAGTGAGGCCGAGCGGATCGATCGTCCTCCATTTAAAGTTATCCATAATCAACTTCTCCTAAACTTATCCAGGGCAGTGGACGAAAATCGATTTAAGGAAGCTTTTGAAAAGCTGCCGAAGGGAATTAAGAGAGGCCGGACGAGGGGTTTGATGGAGGTTCTGGAAAGGGGAAGTAATAGAGATCCAGAGACGGTACCTCGTCGCAAAAGAGGGAAACGGCCACGCGAAGAACCTCTTACCCCCGAAGAAGTGAGTCGTCAGGATTCGCTAAAGGCTCATCGAGATATCATCGCCAAAGAGCTCAATATCGAGCCTACTTTAATATCGAGCCGCGCCCAGATGGCAAAAATCGCTCGCAGCCCTGAAGCCGTGAATGAAGTTTGTCTCCCTTGGCAGGCTGAAATACTGGAGCTTTAGAGTCGTTTTTGTAACTCCGCCCTTTCTTTTGACTTTTCGAGCATCGCATAGGAGAATATGGGAATAAATTATTCAGTTTCCCGATCGACCGTGCAGAAAAAGTGGCGAAACAGTTTATGGGTGGTCAGTGTTCTTTTCCTAGGGAAAATGACCGCTACCGCTGGAGTGGCTGAAGATTTGATAACGCTTCATTTGGATGCTATTGGAGGAGAAAATGTTATTCGTTCTCTCCAAGCGGTTAGGAAAGAAGGCTACAATCTCTTTGAGGAAAGACGGATTCCTTTATTAGTCTGCTCATCAGAGGCCAATTTGAGACGGATCGAAATGGATTTGGGTAATGCGGGGA
>CAXMUM010000243.1:0-2318 GCA_964196585.1 uncultured Opitutaceae bacterium | reverse complement strand
AGGTGAATGGTCTTCGAGGCGATACCGATCTTTCCGAGAGAGTTCGATTCGATTTACATTATATAGAAAACTGGAGTGTCGTCTTTGATGCCCAGATCATGCTACTGACTTTCTTTAGGAGAGAGGGCGCCTGCTAAAAGTCGAAGGAAGAAAAAGTGAACCTGTCGGCATTACTACCGAATTCAGAACAGGCGGAGTTGGACGCTCCTCCCAAACCCTCCTTGTTCCTGTTCAGGATTCTCTTTGTTGTGTTCCTTCTTTCATTCAGTTTCGATTACAAAGATCTAAAGGGTGAATTTGGAGCGGCTGAAGGAGGTGGATCAATTTTCCATTTTTTCTTCCTGGCATTGGCAATGGCTTCGGGGGGGTTGGCTACATTTCTGGGACTTAGACAACTACTTATCCGCCCGGGAGTATATATTTTCCTGCTCTGGTGGGGATATGTTGCCTTCAGCCTATCCGTTGCCATCCTATCGGGTAACGGCATGGGACACATCCTTCGCCTCATCATCCCCTCCTTACTGGTGGGATTCGGAATCAATGTCACTCTCATTTCCGCCGCAGTGGGAATGCGACCAAGCGAAGCGATGCGTTGGTTCCTTCTGGTTGCACTGATCAGTTGTATTTGGAGATTTTTCTACGGGGCGATTTTCTCCGGCTTGCCTATATCCGAAGTCAGAATGGACATCCTGAGTCCTGCTATCGGATTTCTCTTTGCCTGGACCGGTTGCGCTCTCATCCTGAGAAGAAAATTTACCTGGTGGACGATGTTGATTTTCGGGATTCCAATGTTCTCCGCCGCTATATCGGTTACCCGAAGTCTGGCTCTTCCCCTCGCCATTTCCTTTATGATGGCTGCATGCTGTCTTGGTCTGGCAATTATCTGGAAAATGTACGAATACAAATTCCCATTCAAGAAGATGGTACCACTCGTCGCGATGGGTGTGGCGGGTGTATTGGTTCTCCTCTGCACCGTAGCAGTTCAGCCGACTTTACTCGATTCCTGGAATGATCGATTGTTTAACAACCGGGGAGTAAACGCAGCTACTACTGAGGATCTCTCATCCTTAATGAGAAAAGCAGAGGCTCTCTCGATGTACAATATCCTCAAGGAGGATCCCTATACATTTATTTATGGAAAAGGTCTGGGGGCAGCGTATTACTGGGACGAAGCCTATTTTCCTGAACTGTTTCTGGTATATCCGGATAACCGACATCAGTTTCCCGATCACATCTATAGCGCCGGCCATAGTATCTGGACTTATACTCTTTTCTCGCGGGGATTTATTGGAATATTATTTACTCTCGCGGCATTTTTTGGCGTTATGATTTTCAGCCTTCATTCGGCATGGCTGAATTCCAGAACTGTCATGGGGCCACGGGCCTGGGATTCATTCTTGATGTTCTTCCCATTCATCGCCATGTGGGCAGTGTTAAGCGAAAGCATCACGAGGAATCCCTTCGATGAGCGACTTACCGGCGTCCTGTTTGGGTTCGCACTGGCCTTTCCTCAGTTCTTCTACAACAGAGCTTACTACCTTAAATATCGTGAACAAATCGGTCAGGAGTCGGTCCAGATAATTATAGATGACTCCCTGATTCCCGACAATGAGGACGCACCGGAACACGGTAATCAATTGCTACCACAACATGATTTCCAAGCGACATGATTTCTTATTTACTACCTATTTTATTGCAGATCATATTCTGGGCTTCGATTGTTGGCATCTTGCATAGTTATGGAGCATACCCAATCCTTTTAAACCTGCTGTCAAAAGGAAAGGAATTATCTAATGATCGTTTCCAAAATGTCGCTGAAGAGTGGCCCCATGTGGTAGTTCTAATGGCAGCATACAATGAAGATGCTGTTTTGGAGAAAACGCTTACGTCGATTCTTGGGAATGACTATCCCACAGGAAAATTTGATGTGCTTATTGGCTCCGATAATTCTACAGATCGAAGTCACGAGATCGTGAGAACGCTTCAGAATGAACATTCGAATCTGAAATTGAAAGTTTTTGAAGGGAGAAGCGGGAAAATCCGTATCATCAATCAATTGGTCGAAGAATGTCGGGAACGATTCGGCCCGAACGGAGAACCCCCTATCTTTATTTTGTGTGATGCAAATATCACCTGGTCAAAAGATCTCACGAAAAAATTGGTCTCCCATTTCAAGCGCAATGATGTCGGTCTCGTAGGGGCAACCGTCATAGATGACGGAGAAGAGCACGCCGGAATTGCCGGGGCCGAAGACTGCTACGTAAACCGGGAGAACCGAATGAAATTTCAGGAGGGCGTTCTTTGGGGCGCCACCATCG
>CAXMUM010000242.1:0-2331 GCA_964196585.1 uncultured Opitutaceae bacterium | reverse complement strand
CTACCGTCTCCCAATAGTTTTTGAAAACTGGGCAGATCTGTTGGAGTGGAAATTATGAGAATATCCTGAATATCTGCCAGCATGAGAACTGATAGCGGATAGTAGATCATTGGCTTATCGTAAATGGGCACCAGTTGTTTGCTAGTAGCCAATGTCGTTGGATAGAGGCGAGTTCCTGATCCTCCTGCTAAGATAATGCCTTTTCGTTTATTCATGTTTTTGTCCGAAGGTTACCCGTTTAACAGTTTTTAGGATGTGCCCAATCGCTCTCTCTGGTAGTTATTTTCGGTTATGTCTTTGCACCAGTCTAGATGAGAGAGATACCAATCGATTGTTTTTTCAATTCCACTTTCAAAAGTTTCCTTGGGTTGCCAATCGAGAGCATTTTTGATTTTTTGGCAATCAATGGCATATCGAAAATCATGCCCGGGACGGTCTTTTACGAAGTGGATTTGCTCTTTGTAGGATTTACCGGATTTATTCGGAGACTTCTGATCGAGGATATCGCATACGGCATGGACGATCTGCAAATTCGTCCGTTCACATTCACCGCCAATGTTGTAAGTTTCACCGGTTGTTCCTTTTTGAGCAACGAGCAAAATGGCTTCGCAATGATCTTTAACAAATAGCCAATCACGGATATTCTGACCATCTCCGTATATGGGGAGAGGTTTCCCTTCAAGGCTATTGAGAATTATCAAGGGGATCAACTTCTCGGGAAATTGATAAGGTCCGTAGTTATTCGAACAATTTGTGGTTACGGTTGGGAGTCCGTAAGTATGAAAGTAAGCGCGAACCAAGTGGTCACTGGAAGCTTTTGAAGCAGAATAGGGGCTATTGGGTGCAAAAGGCGTTTCTTCAGTGAATCCAGGGTCTCCTTTTTGGAGGGATCCATAAACTTCATCAGTTGAAACGTGAAGAAATCTAAACTGGTCTTGTTTTGAAGTGGGCAGGGCTTTCCAGAAATGGCGAGTAGCCTCGAGTAAGCGTAAAGTTCCTATTACGTTAGTCTGTAAGAAAGGTTCGGGGGAATCGATGGATCGATCGACATGTGATTCGGCAGCAAAATTGATGATGAGATCTATTTCGTGCTCCACCAGCAGTTTTGAAACTGTATCCGTGTCGGCAATGTCCGCTTGAACAAAATGGTAGGGCTCAGAAGTTTTTTTATCGGCCAAATTTGCCGGATTTCCTGCGTAGGTCAATTTGTCCAGGTTGACCAAAGTAGACTCTTTCATTTGAGGGTCATCCATACAATGACGGATGAAGTTTGATCCGATAAATCCGCAACCTCCTGTAATTAAAACGTTCATAAAATTGAAAAGCTTTTAAAGTTTTTGGTTATGATTCTTTTTTCCACTCACGCAGAGACGATTCAATGGCATCGTGCACTTCTCGCATTGTTACTCCTGCATTGGCGAGCTTTGAGGAATCAAGAATACAGTTTGATCGTGGAGTTTTTGCAGCCACTTGCATGAATTCTTCCTCAGAGTCAAAAAAAGAGAAGTTCTTATTTGTAAGCCCAGATTTTAGGATCAGATCAACTACCTCACGAGTCGTAACATGTCCCGGATTGGTGACATTGTAGGTGCCAAAAGGAATTTTCTTTTCCCAACATTCCCATGTAGCCTTCACGAATTCATCGAGTTGAGACAGTGAATTAGAGTCTTCGAGGAGCCTGTCATAACGCATCAACTTCGATAGATAATTTCTTGGGCCGTCTACTTCATTGAAGGGAATGCGGAGCCGCCAGATAAAGAGTTGGCTTGCATCAGTTAAAATTTCTTCTCCAAGAGCTTTTGTTCCGCTGTAGAAACTGCAGTTATTCGTTCTGAAGGAAAAATTGGGAGCATCATCTTCTCTAAACCCCTTACTGTCCAAACGTGTTCCTGTAAAAATACATCCAGAGGAGACGTGGCCCCATGGGACACTTTTCTCTTCGCAGGCTGTTTGAATTATTCCAGGTAGAATGGCATTCCCAAAAAGACACTCGGTTTTGTGTATTTCGCAGGCATCAACATTTGGTTTACCCGTGTACCCTGCTGCATTGATCAGGAAAGTTGGTTTATGTTGAGCGAGAAGGTTTCGTAAAGTATCGAGGTCAGCATAATCAGCCTTTGAACGTTTTAGGTTGAGGAAATCAACATTGCGCTGCTTGAACAAGCGTTGATATGCTTGCCCGACATAACCAGAGCCGCCGAGTAGTAGAATCATAGGAAGAATAAATAAAGTTTTAGCCAGTTCCCCTACATGTGTAGGGGCTGTAAGTCAAAAGTTCTTCTGAGAGGAAAGTTCCGCTAAGGTTGTTTTCGTCGATAATCTCCCCGACTG
>CAXMUM010000241.1:0-2405 GCA_964196585.1 uncultured Opitutaceae bacterium | reverse complement strand
GGTTTTTCCCTTCATCAAGGCAAAATCATAATCGTAATATTTTTTGGTTACATTGAGGTCCACACAGGTCAGAAAAGAGACATTTTCTCCCGACTCCGTAGGAGTCAAAAACGGTGATATCGCAAAATGATTCATCGGACCCGAAATGGCTCTCGCTCCTTCCCAGGTTTTTCCAAAATCCCGACTACGATTCATCAAAACAGCTTTCAAATCATCATCCCCGCCTTCACCCACACGACCCTGACAAAACACCAACAATACCCCGTCCGAGGTTACCACAAACGAAGGTTGAAAATTTCGGCAAACCGTTTCTCCTTCGATTTTTAGACCTGGTTCAAAGGCAAGTTTTAGTTCGCTGACTCCCTCAGTTGAGACAAGATTGTTTTCCATTTATGATTGTTAGTTAATTCGGGTGATATTTTTGATGAAAATTTTTGGTTTGAGATATTGACCGGCGGCCGGACGTTTTTGAATCCGCCTCACAACGAACATCCCCTTAATGACTTGACCAAAGGCTGCAAAGCCCTGTCCATCCAGATTTCGTTTTCCACCAAAATCAAGTTCCGGTTGATCTCCCACGCAGATAAAGAATTCGCTGGATGCCGTTCCAGGTTCCAGCCGCGCCATGGAGATCATCCCGTCTTTATGCCAGATGCCTGTATCCTCAGTTGTCTCATGAAAGATCGGCGGTAACGCCTTATCGGGCGCATCCCTTGAAATACCTCCCTGAATCACTCCGATCTTCACCTTATCTCCAGGTTGATTATCGTCGCGTACCACTCTGTAGAAAGCTGCTTTCTCATAACGACCTTCATCCACATAACGCAAAAAGTTAGCGACTGTTTCAGCAGCCTCCTCTTCAAAAAGCTCAATGGTGATCGTTCCTACCGTCGTCTTCATCTTCACCACTGGATTCGCATAAGAAGGACCAGCCGCAATGAATACTCCGGCTATCAAAGTTGTTAAGATCAATCGCATCTGTACAATCAATTGGCTACCTTCTCAGAATCTTCCACACTCCCTCTGCCCACTCCACAAAAACAGGAAGTCTCTGGAAAGGTATCTGCCTTGGACCCCGCAGCTGTAAGCCGTCCAGAAAGTTCTCCAGCTTCATTGGTTTCTGTCTCATTCGCAAACACTGCACTCTGAAAGTCGGTAACGAAAAAAAGAGTCCAGAGGGGTAGAAGTATTCGAAGGGTCCGTTTCATCAATTCCTCCTTTTTGGGGGATTACATTTTTATGGCTGATTGTCTGACTTCTTTAAATGCCCAAAGACAAAACGTAAACTACGATTATACGATTCTGCCTTAATTCCGGAATGACCCTCTCCTTCCAAAATTCTGAATTTCAGATGAAAATCATCAGATTGTATTAATTTTGCTTCTTCATAAAAAGCCTTCGCTCCCTCTACCATGCGTGGGTGATCTTTGTCTCCAATGCCCAACCAAAGTCGGGTCTTCATCGACTGAAATTCTTCGGCACGAAGTTTTTGTTCTGACAGTAGCAAGCCGTTGTCCCAATGAATAGAAGGACAAAGCGCAATGTAGGCATCAAACAAATCCACCTCCGTCATCATGGCATAAAGGACAAAAAAGCCACCGTAACTACATCCACCTAAAACCCGGTAGGACTCATCCACCCGATAATTCTCTTCGATAAGAGGAATAACTCCTTCCTTGATAAACTGAAGAAATTGAGGCGCACCTCCCCCTCTTGACGAATCACCATTGCTTACCTTCGTTGATAAAAAATCGTGTGCTCGCATCTCTCCAACATCAGGATTTGAGCTCCCATGAGAAATACCCACAAGAATCACCTCCGAAATGGCTCCATCTGCAAAATTATTGCGGATGCTGGCTTCGACATTGCTGAAGTCCCATTGCGCATCCAAAATATAGATAACTGGATATTTCCTATCTGTTTCTTTAATATAAGAATCTGGAACCCAAACGAGGATCTCATAATCCTTGCTGGTTAATTCAGATGAAAGTTTCCGCACTTCAGAATTAGGAATTCCGTATTTCGGTAAATCACTTGCTTGAATATTCATGACGAGTAAGAGAGCTAAAAAGGATAAAAAAAAACGATAGGACTGTTTCATGATATTATGGTTATTCTACTGGATTCATTAAATGCCCAAAGGCAAAACGTAAACCACGACTGTAAGCCCCAGATTTCACACCGGCATGCCCTTCTCCTTCCAGTATTTTGAGTTCCAACTGAAAATCATCGGACTTTAGCGATTTTGCCTCTTTATAAAAAGTCTTGGCTGCTTCTATCGTTCTTGGATGCTCCTCCCCTCCAACACCTAACCAAAGTCGGGTTTTGATCGACTGGAATTCCTCCGCACGGCGCCTTTGTTCTGATAGCATCCAGCCATCATCCCACAAAAGTGAAGGTGAAAG
>CAXMUM010000240.1:380-2408 GCA_964196585.1 uncultured Opitutaceae bacterium | reverse complement strand
CCCATGGCCAACTCCCGTATCAATTGTAGACGTATATTTTTCGGATTGAATGGAAGGAGTTTCATAAAAATTATTTGACCAAAAATAAACAGCTGCATCTTTTCCCAAAGAAACCACCTCATCCTCGACGTTAATGAGTGGTTCGTCTTTTTCGACCCCTATGATTGGATAAAATCTTCCCTGATAGAGTGCTATCGGGCTGAAGGGTTGCCCTGGGATTGCCTGTGGAGTGGCTTGTACGACTTCTTCTGGTGGAGTTTCTGGCTCTTCTGCTGAGACAAGAGGTAGCGTAGTCACACCCCAAATAAATAGGGATATAGTGAGCAGGGAGGGATATTTCATAAAGCTAAGTTAGTTCTATGGGTTTAACTGGGTTATAAGAGCTAGGGTTCTCGGATGATTGAATCGTCTGATATACTGGTTACATATAGAAGGAGATTTCGAAAACATATAATGAAACCTAGGTGTTCAGAGATGTTTTGAGAATCCGTTGCTTCTGATGACTAATTTGAAATGGGGTTGATCGAGTCCACTTGGATGCTTAGCATATGAAAGCGGCGCCTTTTTTGAGATGCCGGTCGAAGAGGAGGGATATAGAACATAACTGAAAGAGATCCATCAGAATTGGAGTGGGATTTCGACTTCCTCTTCAATTCTGACGCCATCCTTGATCGCCGGAAGGAATTTCCAACTCTGCATTGATCGTGTTAAATCGTAGGCGGTAGTCGGCTCGAGAGCACTGTCTATATCGGCATATGAAACAGTTCCCGTATCTGTAACGGTTAAGATTACGGAAACAACAATGCCTTTAAGCTCATTGTGAGAGTCCTCGCTCAGAACAAAATTGGGTCTGAAAATTAAGATAGGGTCCAATGTTTGATTCGCGCTGGATCGTTCGTATGCGGTGGCCATCTTTTCCATTGAGTTTATTTCATTCCACATGAGGAAGCCTTCACGTTGGAAATTGCCAAAAGGAACACGTTCTTCTCCATTCTGAAAAACGAGAAACATATAGACGGGATCTTCTTGATCCTCTTGATTTCCGAATCTATTCCCTGAACGAAGGGGAACTGACAATGTGAGTTTTTTATCTTTACGGGTGTACTTAATTTCCCGCCACATAAGATTTGTAATGCCATCTTCACCGTAGTGGATAAAAACCCCGTAGGCGTCTAATAGAGGTTGTTCTCTTGGAATGATTTGCTCCCAGAATTTGACATCGTCATATTGATCTTCTCTGTCTCTTCTGTATTCTTCGTCAGGATTTGAGGGACCTATATTAATGGTGCTTGGCTGCTTTCTACTTCTTTGCTCTCGTGCTTTTTGGATAGGGTCTTCAAACCCTCGAGAACTTTGATTAGATCTAGAGTAATTGTTGGGAACCCTACTTCCAATTTCGGGACCAAACTGGTGCTCTGTCTCAATGGAAGGGTTCATGAAGGTGTTGTTTGACCAGAAATAGACTGCGGCATCCTTACCGAGAGCAACGACTCTTCCCTCGACGTTGATAAGTGGTTCGTCATCTTCGACCCCAATGACTTGGTGAAATCCTCCTTGATATAAGGCTACTGGAGTAAAGGGTTGAGAGGGTCTGACAGGTTGAGTGGACTGTTCGACTTCTGCGGAGAAGAGAGGTTGGGCCGCAATACTACATAGGAGAAGAACTTTTATGAGCAGAGTGGGGTATTTCATATAGCTGCTGAGTGTTAAGGATTCACTGGGATTAAATTGGTCGAGGTTCGAGGGATAAAAACGATCATACAGCCTTAAGGTCAGATGAACAAAAGGTTGACTGATCATATTGATACTCTGGCGTATGGTTTGTTAGATGATAAGTCTAAAGCAATGATGCCTTTTTTGCAAATTTTTGGACACTTCCATGAGGTCTTCGGTTCCCATTTAGTTTTGGAATCTGTCCCTGGGCTCAATGGAGGACAGAAATGGGCTTAGGGTAGAGGTATCCTTTTATCCAAGCTCGGGCCCTGCAATGGCAAAGATCGCATCTGGTTTGTCTGCAGGATCTGTTAT
>CAXMUM010000240.1:0-369 GCA_964196585.1 uncultured Opitutaceae bacterium | reverse complement strand
GGCAAGAGAAGCCTAATTTTGTCAGCCACTTGTGGGTTTCTTCATGATGATTCGGTACATCAATAAAAATTGATCCTGTGCACTGGCCGATGGATCTTTGGATTAGGTGGTTTGAGATGATCGAGTTTGGTGAAACGGTGGGGCCGATCTGAATCGCATTTCTCCCCATTCGACCCATGGTAAAGCCGAGCAATGATTTGGAAGTGTCTTCTGCGAGAAGAGCTAAATGTGGATTTCGATGGAAGAGATTTGAAAGAAGATAGGAACGATCTGCTCCGAAGAATTGTCCATCCCATACAGAAAGCTCGGCAAGATCTGATTCTTTGATTTCCCGGATAGAAACCGAGGACGGAAGATCATCCAATGAGG
>CAXMUM010000239.1:2166-2418 GCA_964196585.1 uncultured Opitutaceae bacterium | reverse complement strand
CACCAAAGTTCCTGGAAAATCACGAGTGATGACAGCACTCTTAACCTGCCCTTCGGCTTCCAACCGGTTTTTTATCCCATCGATATCAACCTCCATCAAACCAACTTCATCGGGAAGTTTCAACCGATTGGTAATCCACTCATCTGGAAGCACACCATCCGTTAAGAGAATCACCTCCTCGATCGGAGTAGATTCTACCAATGACCCTGCCGATGAGCTCTCCGAGTCGAAGTGACTGATACCATAAACAAT
>CAXMUM010000239.1:0-2156 GCA_964196585.1 uncultured Opitutaceae bacterium | reverse complement strand
GCAGATGCAGCCAAAGTTTTTGTTAGATACTTCCAAAAACGCTTCTTTGCATGAACCGTTATTTTCTTGGAGCTGACAGATTGCCGAATATCTTTCCAAGAGGGACTTATGGAAGTACTTTTACGAGCGTTCTTTTTCTTCATCTGGGTAAAGTTAATTGAGCTTGTTGAAATCGTTGAATGGCTGGTTTTAAAAGAGAAACTAAGAGAGAATCAAAATCCATGCCGATAATGCAGGCACTCATTGGAAGAAGGCTCGTTTGGGTAAGCCCTGGGAGTGTATTCAACTCAAGAAAAACAAACGTTCCAGCCGGCTCCAACATGTAGTCAACTCTGGCCCAGTCCCGGCATCCACAAGCGCGATAGACAGCCAACGCGCTTTCCTGTATTTCTCTTGTCAAACCCTCATCTAAAGGAGCAGGCATCAAATATTCCGTCATTCCCTTGGTGTACTTATTCTTATAATCATAAGCTCCGCTCTTGGGTTGAATTTCAACGACTCCACCTGCCTCTCCATCAAAAACACCCACCGTCAATTCACGGCCTGAAACTCTTTGCTGGATCAACCAATCTTCTGTGAAATCCAGATTCGACAACACCTCTCGCAGGGCCTCTTCCCCTCCAGCAAAATAAAGACCTATACTACTTCCCTGGCAATTCGGCTTAACCACAATATCATCCCCCAGCTTTTTAATCAGAGCAGGGACATCGACCATAGTTTCATTCTTAGCGTCTATCAAAACCTCCTCGGTCACCCGCACACCCAAAGATCTCATTCGTTCACTCGTCAATCGCTTATTGAAACAAAACTCACTCGAGAGAGCATCACAGCCTGCGTAAGAAATACCCTTCTCCTCCAAGAGCATCTGCATCCCACCATCTTCTCCAAAGACACCATGTAATGTCGAAAAAACAACATGGCTCTCAGCAGAAACATTCTCTGGAACAGCCCTCTCTCTTATATCATAACTTTCTGTAGTGAAAGATTTTTGCAGCGACTCAAAGGCAGCCTTTCCTGATTCAAGAGAAACCTCTCTCTCCGTAGAATCACCTCCCATAAAAACAGCGATCGTCATCTCCGAGCTCATAAAACCTTCGTCCACTCCTTCCCATACAACAGAACTTCTGGTTCTAGATCGATAGCGCGATCTTTCTTCACTTGGTTTCGCACCTTACGAACCAGAGCAATCACATCATCAGAGGTTGCACCCCCCTTATTGATAATGAAATTCGCATGTACAGATGAAACCTCAGCCCTACCAACACTGGCACCTTTAAGCCCTAATTCATCGATGATTTTTCCAGCCGATTCGTTTGGCGGGTTCTTAAAGATACAACCAGCACTTGGCTCACGTGGTTGCGATTCATGACGTTGCTTTTGCATCTTTTCAATATTCTGAAAGATCGATGAAGACTCCTCTTTAACGACGGGTCGCAAAATCGCTCCTAAAGCAATCCCTTCCACCACTTCAGCACAACGCCTGTATTCAACATGCAAATCCTCATGTTTCACCAATTCGATCTCACCTGAAAACGTCATGATCTGCACCTCATCCACAAGATCATACATCCAACCACCCATAGCGCCTGCGTTCATACGCAAAGCACCACCCACTGTTCCAGGAATCCCTTCTAAAAATTCAAACCCATGTAGTTCCTCCTTACAGGTATAGCCACAGAGTTCTTTCAATCGGACGCCTGCGCCAACCCATAGGCCTCCATCTCCTTGAGGTTGAATTCGCCTCCATGAAGGATGTTGTAATCGAACAACCAACCCACAAACACCCTCATCCGGGATAATCAGATTCGAACCTCGCCCAAGCAAAAAGACCGGGACCGATGACTTCTCTGCGGCAATGAGTAACGACTGCAGATCTTCGGGAGAGGCTGGTTCGCTATAAACCATTGCCATTCCTCCCACTCTCAAAGTTGTTTTTGATGCCAACGGTTCCTCTACTCTTACAACAGTCTCATTCGACAGAGAATGCTCCAGTGATGAAAAAAACCGAACCAATCGACTCCTTCGACTTCTCCCTGCAGCCATCTTGTTTAAAACAGATCGAGCGACTTGATCAATATCACCAGCTCCAACAAATAAAAGAACATCTTCACTCTTTACCTCTCTGAGAATCTTATCTGCCCCATCTGAAAGACTCG
>CAXMUM010000238.1:0-2566 GCA_964196585.1 uncultured Opitutaceae bacterium | reverse complement strand
TTCCGATCAAAAAAACTCTATGGAAAAGCTCGCCCTCCTTTCTGTCTGGGACAAATCGGGATTGGTTGAATTTGCAACCGATCTCGTTCATCAGCATGGTTATAAACTTTTATCGACCGGAGGAACGGCTCGTCTCTTATCTGAGAAGGGACTTCAGGTAACGGATGTGAGCGATCATACGGGCTCTCCTGAGATGATGGAGGGAAGGGTAAAAACGCTTCATCCAAAAATTCATGGTGGATTGCTCTGTCGGCGTGACAAGGAAGATCATCTAAGGCAGGCGCGTGAAAACAATGTCGATTTGATTGATCTGGTGGTTGTCAATTTATACCCATTTGAGGCGACTATTGCTAAACCGGGAGTAACGTTTGAAGAGGCGATTGAAAACATTGATATCGGTGGACCAAGTATGCTCCGAAGCGCTGCCAAAAACCATGCCAGTGTTACGGTAGTGTGTGATCCATCTGATTACAGCCGCGTGCTTGAGGTGATGTCTTCAGAAGATGAGGCAGCTGTTTCAGCTCTGCGTAGTGAATTGGCTCAAAAGGTTTTTCAGACCACAGGTACCTACGATAAAGCGATTTCGACCTATCTTGCAGGCCAACAGAAAACAGATGTTCCCGATCTCGATGCGATTTCGGGCCTGCCTGCACAATACGAAGTATCCCTTTCTAAAGCTCAGTCACTTCGTTATGGAGAGAATCCTCATCAAAAAGCGGCTCTGTATGGAACTTTCTTTGATCATTTCGAGCAGTTACAGGGAAAGGTTCTAAGCTATAACAATATTTTGGATATCAGTTCCGCTGTTTTTCTCATCGGTGAATTTGAAAAGCCGACAGTTTCTATTCTCAAGCATACGAATCCATGTGGTGTTGCAAGTGCAGATAATTTGCTAGAAGCTTGGTATCAAGCTTATGAAACGGATAAGCAGGCGCCCTTTGGTGGTATCATTACGGTTAATCAAACTCTGGGAGAAGATCTTGCGAAGGAGATTGCCGATATTTTTTGCGAAGTCATTATTGCGCCTCACTTCAGCGACGAAGCTCTTGAGATCTTTCGTAAGAAAAAGAACCTTCGTCTGATGGTAAGCAAAGAGGGATTGGGGCCTGATTCGCTTCAAGAGATCCGCAGTGTTGTAGGAGGGATTCTTTTACAGGACAAGGACAGGGCACAACTTCGACCTGATGAATTGAAAGTTGTTACAAAACGGCAACCGACCGATGAGGAATGGAAGAGTATGATTTTTGGGTGGAAAGTTGCCCGGCATGTGAAGTCAAATGCTATCGTTTACACAAAGGGTGAAAGAACTTTAGGTGTTGGGGCAGGCCAGATGGCACGTGTCGATAGTTCAAATATTGCTGTGTGGAAAGCAGGACAAGCAGGACTGGATCTGAAAGGGTCCGTTGTTGTTTCTGAAGCGCTTTTTCCTTTTGCAGATGGACTTATTGCTGCAGCTGAAGCGGGATCAACTGCTGCTATTCAACCGGGTGGAGCTATTAGGGATGAGGAACTGATTGCTGCGGCTGACGAAAGGGGCATGGCGATGGTCTTTACCGGAATGCGTCATTTTAAACACTAAAAGGTCCGTTTGGGAACAGACGATTTTTTTTCGTGCTAAGGAAAGCTTATAACCGCAACCTGATAACAATGAAAAACGTAATTCTATCTTTTCGCAGATTTTGGATTATTCCTTTCTGTTTGTATCTGACAAGTTGTTACACAGTGCCTGAGACAGGAAGGCGCTCTCTTAATTTCATTTCCGGTGAGCAGGAACTTGCTCTTGGGGTTTCTGCTTTTTCACAGATTAAGGAGAAAGAAAAGATTTCTAGTGACCTGGAAGCGACTGCTATGGTCAATCGAGTAGGTAAACGTATTTCGCAAGCTGTGGGTGATAATATTCCGAATGCGGAGTGGGAATTCGTTCTTTTTGAGAGTGAAGATATCAACGCTTTTGCTCTCCCAGGTGGAAAGGTAGGCGTTTATACGGGCTTACTCAAGGTGGCTGATACTGATGAAAAACTAGCGGTCGTCATGGGTCACGAAATCGCTCATGTGACAGCGAAACACGGATCCGAGAGGATGTCGCAATCCATCCTTATGGCAGTAGGAGGTGTTGGATTAAGCGTCGCTTTGAATGACAAAGACAGTGAAACGCGCAATCTGGCGTTGGCTGCTTATGGAGCCGGAGCCACTCTTGGCGTTATGCTCCCTTATTCGCGATTGAATGAGAGTGAAGCCGATAAGATTGGAATTATCTATGCAGCTAGGGCTGGCTATGATCCTCGAGTCGCTATTGATTTTTGGACGACCATGGCGCAGTCAAAGGAAGGAAAAGCAAAGCCACCAGAATTAATTTCCACTCATCCATCCGATGCGACACGGATTCGTAAACTAAAGGAATTCATGCCGGAAGCTCTTGAAATTTACGAAAAGCGGCGAAACTAGAGTGTCTTTAAAGCGCTTAATGTTAAGGCCTCACTGCTATTATGTTTGATCCTATCGAAAAACTTAAGGAGTACGTTCGCTGTCAAAGCGTTTCGACGGACTCTTCTTTTCAGACTGGTAT
>CAXMUM010000237.1:0-2627 GCA_964196585.1 uncultured Opitutaceae bacterium | reverse complement strand
GAATGATTGGGATAGCTGGCATACAGGGAAGCAGCATTTCTTTACGGAAGATTCGATCGATGAGAGAGAGTCCTCAAAGACCAAGTGGATGAGTATCGAGAAGGGCTATGCCGCGTATCGAGAGAAGTTGGGAAAGAGAGCCCCAGGTGGGCCCGGATTTCGAGGGGTGTTGCCGGAAATGATTGGAGGGAAAAAATCCTTCCCAACCCTTTATTCCATTCCGACTACCGGATGTTATGAAGAGGGGTTCGATGCGTTTTTTGACGGTTATATTCTGAAAGAATCGCTCAATGCTTTAAGGCATAGGGATAAGAGTAAGCCGCTTCTTTTGAATGCAATGTTTCTCGCTCCTCATCCTCCGTTGGAAATTCCAGAACCCTATTTCTCAAAATTCAAGGATGTAGAATTGCCGGAAAATGTTGGCGAATGGAGCAAGGGGCAATCTCCGCTGCAAATGTATAACCTGACCGGATACTTCGGTGCTCGTTATACCAAAGAGGATTGGAAGAAAATCTGGCCGGTTTATCTCGGTTTGGTGAATCTCTTAGATGACTGTTTTGGGAAGATTATCGATGAACTGAAGGAGCAGGGCATATATGATGAAAGCCTAATCCTCTTTACCTCTGATCATGGAGAGATGCTCGGTAGTCACTGCCTCTGGCAGAAGATGTGTTTGTATGAGGAGTCTGCGAGAGTCCCCCTATATTTTAAACTGCCGGAGGGGCAATACGCAGGGAGATCAATCAATGAGACGGTTATGCATATCGATGTGTTGCCAACCATCTGTGATTTGGTGGATATCCCCAAAGAGGACAGCTTTCAGGGGAAATCTCTGAAGGGCTTAATCGATGGAGGGGAGGTTGATCAGGATAGAGCCGCTTTTGTGCAATTTGATGGAAACGGAGCCCGGGGCAATTTTCAACGGTGTGTGGTGCAGCGCCAAAAGAAGTTGATCGTTGATGTTTTTAAGGATGAAACCTTCTTTGAATTGTATGATCTGAAGAATGATCCACTGGAGATGAACAATCTCGCTTTTGATGAAAAAGCGGCGGTCGATAAGCTCTTTGCCCTCTTGAGAAAGCATATGAAAGAGACAAACGATTTGCTGGAAATCGAGGAAGGTCGTTATGGGGAATTCTTACGGGGCTACGTGAGGTTGAAGGAGAGTGAGCCCATCAGCTTGTAGGAGGGCGTATTTTTGATCAAGGCTATGGAAGTGTTTTAGACAGGAATTTTTTCAGGAGGGAATGCTTTTTGGCTGTTGAATCTGTGTTAATGGCATTTCAAATCTGTGGATAGATTATTTTACTCTTTTTCGGAGAGATTCTTTTCGGCTCGTTCCATTCTTCGGGTTTTCTGGCGAAGCGTCCATGGGTATTGTTTTACCTCATGGATGGGGATGTCTGGATAACCGCAGGATACGATAAAGGCTCTGCGGTCGATGTCCGTTTTGTTAGGGCCTGCGTAGTGTAAGGTTTAGGGAAAGTGAATGACGACACCTCCAGCTGGGGTTTTCGCAGGGACTGCATCCGCGAGATTTACCTCTGAGGCTCCTTTTTCAGTTAGCTCCAGTCCATGGATACGCGGATCGTTATTGATGGGCTGATGCTCAAGGACATCCAAACCATCCTGGCCGTCGATGCCAGAGGCACTTGGGATGTACCAGAGACAGCCTCCTTCGATGGAGGCATCTTCCAGTGGCATCCAGAAATTGATCCTTTGCGGTTTGGTCCCGTAGCCCCAGTAGGCTTTGTCCTGATGCCAGGGAGTGGTGCTACCACTACCATGCTGGCCTGGTTTTAGAATGGCATGGCTTGCGCTGAGAACTGCCGGTTCCTCTTTTTGTAAAACTTGTTGTGCGATGGCTTCAGAGTTTCGAACATATTGAGATTCTTTAAGCCAGGGGATATAATCGATGGGACTGAGGATCTGAGGAAGATTGCGTTGTTTGCTTTCTTCATCTGTTCCGCCTAAGTCGAAGTAACGGCCTTCGTCTTTACCTCGTTGCTCAGCGAAGATCCGGTCGTAGTCTTCCTGTAATCTGGTCAATTCGTTTTTGGGACAGACATCGGGTATGACCAGGAATCCCTGGTTGAGGGCTTTGCTAACGTCTGCTTCGGATAGTTTGAATGTTGAGGTCATCGTTTACTTGTTTTTGTTTGCGAGTTCCATTCTCCGGGTTCTCTTCTCCATTTGCCAGGGATACTCTTTGGGTTCGTGAATGGGGATGGCTGGATACCCGCAGCAGATAATAAAGGCTCTGCGATCGATATCTGTTTTATTGGGACCTGCATAGTGTAGTGTATGAGGAAAGTGGATCACGACACCTCCAGTCGGTGTTTCCGCGGGAACCGCATCATCGAGGTTGACCGCATTCATTCCTTTTGGTCGTTGTTGATCGATTGGTGTTGGAGAACATCAAAACCATCCTGGCCTTCGATTCCGTTGGCGCTGGGGATGTACCAGAGGCAACCTCCATCGACAGAAGTATCTTCCAGAGGCATCCAGAAATTAATTCTGAACCGTTTGCTTCCATAACCCCAATAGGCTTTGTCTTGATGCCAGGGGGTAGCGCTTCCGTATTGGCCTGGTTTTAGGATGGCGTGACTGTCTTTGAATGTAGCTGG
>CAXMUM010000236.1:0-2668 GCA_964196585.1 uncultured Opitutaceae bacterium | reverse complement strand
TGACAAAACAATCCGCCGATATTGCTCAGGGTGTTGATGCGGCTAAGGCGAAAGGAAAGGCTGGAGCAGAGCAAGGGGCAGGTGACCAAGGTATCATGTTTGGATATGCTACCAATGAAACCTCCGAGCTCATGCCATCTGCGGTGATGTATTCTCACCGAATTTTACGAAAGTTGGCGAGCATACGCAAATCTGGGAAAGCAAAGTGGTTGCGCCCAGATTGTAAGTCTCAAGTTACCGTTGCCTACGAAGAAAATAAGCCAGTGGGCATTAGTAATGTGGTTATCTCGACGCAGCATACTGCAGATGTTTCTCATACAGATATCCGTGATTTTTTGATGGAAAATGTGATCAAGAAGGTTCTTCCAAAGAAAATGCTGAATGAGAAGACTCAGTATTTGATCAATCCAACAGGTCGATTTGTTGAAGGTGGCCCGCAGGGAGATGCTGGTTTAACTGGCCGCAAGATCATTGTTGATACGTATGGAGGATGGGGTCGCCATGGAGGCGGTGCTTTTTCTGGTAAGGATCCTTCTAAGGTGGACCGATCAGCTGCTTACATGTGCCGTTGGGTTGCCAAGAACATCGTTGCGGCAGGTTTAGCTGGTTCTGTTGAATTACAGGTTGCCTATGCGATTGGTCATCCCAAACCGGTCAGTATTTCAGTGGACACATTCGGGACTGGAACTGTGAGCGATGAGAAAATTGTTCGGGCGGTAAAAAAAGTTTTTGGATTTAAGCCAGCCGAGATAGTGGAGCAGCTAAAGTTGCTTCGTCCGATTTATAGAAGCACAACGAATTACGGACACTTCGGAAAAAATACTTTGCCTTGGGAACAGACGGATAAGGCGAAGAAACTCGCAGAAGCCGTAAAATAAGCCGGAAGAAATAATGAGTACAGAGATCGCAGAAATGGATTATAAGGTAAAAGATATCAGCCTAGCTGATTTTGGTCGGAAAGAGATCGAGATAGCAGAAAAAGAAATGCCCGGTTTGATGGCTATTAGAGCCAAACATGCTGTCAAAAAACCTTTAAGTGGGGTTCGAATAATGGGCTCTCTACACATGACGATTCAAACAGCTGTTTTGATTGAGACGCTTGTTGAATTGGGCGCTGATGTCCGCTGGTGTAGTTGTAATATCTTTTCTACGCAGGATCATGCTGCCGCTGTGATTGCGAAGTCGGGTGTTCCGGTCTTTGCGTGGAAGGGAGAGTCTCTTGAAGAGTATTGGTGGTGCACTGACCAAGCACTCTCTTTTCCCGGAGGAAAAGGTCCTCAATTGATTGTAGATGATGGAGGTGATGCAACCCTCCTCATTCATAAAGGATTTGATCAGGAAGATGGAAGTGAATGGGTCAATGAACCAGCTTCCAGTAACGAAGAGGGTGTGATTAAAAATCTGCTCAAGAAAGTCCATGGCGAAAATCCAATTCGCTGGCATGAGGTGGTGAAGGAGTGGAAGGGTGTTTCTGAAGAAACGACTACCGGAGTGCATCGCCTGTATCATATGGCCAAGGCAAAGAAACTTTTGGTTCCTGCTCTTAACGTTAATGACTCTGTCACTAAGTCAAAATTTGATAATCTCTACGGTTGTCGCGAATCTCTGGCTGATGGGATCAAGAGAGCAACAGACGTTATGTTGGCAGGGAAAGTAGCGGTTGTCTGTGGATACGGAGATGTAGGTAAAGGATGTGCTCAATCATTTCGTGGAATTGGTTCGAGAGTTATTATCACAGAAATCGATCCCATCTGCGCTTTGCAGGCTGCAATGGAAGGGTTCGAAGTAACGACAATCGAGGAGACACTCGGTTCAGCTGATATCTACGTCACCACAACAGGTAATAAAGATATCATCACGGTCGATCATATGTCCAAAATGAAGGATCAGGCGATTGTCTGTAATATTGGCCATTTCGACAATGAGATCCAGGTTGATGATTTGAATGAACATCCAGGGGTTGAGAAAGTTAATATCAAACCTCAGGTCGATAAGTACGTCTTTAAAGAAGGACATTCCATTTTCCTTCTGGCTGAAGGTCGTTTGGTTAATCTCGGCTGTGCGACAGGACATCCTTCTTTTGTTATGTCCAACTCTTTTGCGAACCAAACTCTCGCTCAAATTGATCTATGGGAAAACAGAGAAACCTATGCTCCTGGTGTTTATCGTTTGCCTCAGGCTCTTGATGAGGAAGTTGCCAGGCTCCATCTGGAGAAGATTGGCGTGAAGTTGACCCAGCTCTCACCTGATCAAGCAGAGTATATCGGCGTAGCAGTAGAAGGCCCTTACAAGCCAAGCCATTATCGCTACTAGTTTTTAGTGATTTAGATAATTATTCAAAGTGGCTCTATCGGTTATCTGTAGCGCCACTTTTTTGGAATAGAAGTCGGTGTAGGGATCAATTAACCTTGCTTACCCTGGGAGGAGGGGCATTTGTCAAACTTTACAGCGTTGCCTTTCCTTATCTTTACTATTTTACCCAAATTAGTAATAAATAACTTGAATTTTAACTTTATTCACCTTATCCCTTTACTATGACTTCCGAGAGTGAAGCTCCCAAAAAATTAGCTGCTAACGAGGCTATCAAAGAAAATAGCCGTAATTTGCGTGGTACCATTGCAGAAGGTCTTCGTGATGCTTCGACGGGTTCCATCAGCGCTGATGATGG
>CAXMUM010000235.1:2500-2742 GCA_964196585.1 uncultured Opitutaceae bacterium | reverse complement strand
TGAATATCTGGATAAATATCGGATGTTGGATCAGGTCACAGATTTTCGAGAGTACATGAACCTGGTAGGGGAATTGCTTGGTCCGGTTAAGGAAGGTGATCTTATCCTAGATGCCGGTTGTGGAAATGGAATGTTCGGCCTTTCGCTGGTTCGTAATTTAATTGAAAGAAAGAAAGAGGAGTGGGGAAAACCGGCATTGTATGTGGGAGTTGATTTAACAGCAAAGGGTCTTGGAGATGCGC
>CAXMUM010000235.1:0-2490 GCA_964196585.1 uncultured Opitutaceae bacterium | reverse complement strand
TAGCTTACTGGTCTCCTATTTGAAGTTGCCGCAGGATTTCATTAAACAATTGCATCGCGTTTTAAAGCCGGGCGGTGTCATTATGATTTCGAGCATGAAACCTTATTGCGACATGTCCTTAATTTATCGTGATTTCATGGATGAGAAAGTTCCCGAAAGTGAATTGGATTCGGCACGTGACCTTCTTCGAGCAGCAGGCTCGATTAAAATGAAAGAGGAGCAGGGTTATTATGTTTTCTATTCAGGTGATGAACTCAGCAAGATGATGTTGAAGGCGGGTTTTTCCCAATGTGATGTCTTTTCATCATTTGGCAATCAGGCAGAAATTGTCAGGGCGATTGCATGATTCTTTACTGTATTATAACGTCGCTGGTTAATACCCTAACCAGCCTCGTTCTCTGTGTTGCTGTTCTGCTAAAAAAAACACGAGACCGGAAGCATATGCCCTTTGTGTGGTTTGCTCTGGCGGTCGCATTTTGGTCGGCCTTTTACTTCACCTGGCAGTTTGCGACATCCCATGATGAGGCTCTTTTGGTGGTACGTCTGCTGACTGCGTCTGCCATTTTCACAGCCATAACGTATTTCCATTTCATTGTTCGTTTAGCGGAAAGGGATTGTAAGCGGGAGGTCCAAATAGGCTATTTTTTGGCCTACTTATTAGCTGTTCTCTCTGCGACTCCTTATGTGGTCGTGGATGTTCGTCCGATAATGATGTTTCCTTATTGGCCGAAACCGGGACTCCCTTACTTGTTTTATCTTGGAGTCTTCTTCTATTACACGGTTAGAAGTTGGGGTGTCCTTTTTACCGCGTTGCGGAGATCAGAGCTTCGCAGTCGAAATCAGCTGAAGTTTGTGCTGGTTGGCACCGCAATCGGATTCGTCGGTGGATCGACCAACTTCTTACTCTGGTATGATATCCCGGTGGTTCCTTTTGGAAATGGTCTCGTATCCGTTTATGTGGTGGCAGTGGGGTATGCAATCGTCCGGTTTAGATTGTTAGAAATCGATTATCTGATTGTTAAATTGATTAGCTACACATTGGCGGTGATTCCTCTGGCCATTCTGTTTCCCCTTGGGGCTTGGATAGGGTTTGGATTTGCCGTTGATAAGTCACAAGAAAAGTTGGTGCTTGTTCTGGTTTCTATTGTTGTGACGGCTGGCTTGTTTTGGGCGACTCCCTTGGTGAAGAGAAGAATTGATCGATTTTTGGAATCTACATTGATGAGGGGTAAATTTGTGGGTAGCCGGAGGCTGCAGTCTTTTGCCTCAGAAATCTCTGCGATTCGGGATGAAGAAAGTATTTTCAGCAAAATAGTTGAAGTGGTTTCTGCAGCGATGAATGTGCAGAAAGCTGCCGTTTACATACGAGGTGATTTGGATGCCAGGTGTAATTTGAAGATTCAGACTGGGTGGCCGGATCCTTCACCACTGGACTCGGAGCTGGATGAAGGGCATTGGTTAGTGCGTTTGGGGAATCGACATCGGGGAGCAGTCGTTATTGATGAGCAGGAGAGGGAATATTCTGAAGAAGAGTGGAGAGAAGTTCTTAGTTTTAAGAGGGGTCTGAATTTGGATGTAATTGTCCCTATTTATGCGGAGAACCTGTTTTATGGGGTGATGGTATTGGGACCGCGAAGAAATCATCGATTATTCTCCGATTTAGATCTTTCATTGCTAGGAACCATTTGTCTGCAGCTTGGCTTGAATATCAGAGTGAGACAGATGGAGCGACGAGCGAATCAGACAGAGAAGTTGATTTCATTGGGTACACTAGCTGCGGGGTTAGCGCATGAATTGAGAAACCCTCTCGTATCGATCCAGACTTTTTCGGCATTGCTTGATGAAAATGCCGGAGACGTTGAGTTTCAGAAAGAGTTTAGCAAGGTAATGCTAAGGGATGTTAATCGAATAGCCGGAATCGTGGAAAATGTTTCCTCCTTTGCGACAAAGGATGATGTTGATTTCGGGCCTGTGCAAATTGATGAAGTTATTCGAGGTGCGTTGGAGATTGTTCAAGCAGATATCCATGAAGCTGGGGTCCAACTTAAATACATACAGCGTGAAATTCCTTCAATTAATGCTAACTATAATCAGCTTCTTCAGGTGTTCATTAATCTGATGCAGAATGCAGTTCAGGCTATGGACGGTGCTCCTGAATCGAAACTCACCGTTGAACCTATTTTCCGGGATAAGGATGTCATCAATGCTTCCGTTGAAGTAAGAGTGTCTGACAATGGTCCGGGTATTGATAGGGAGGTGTTATCAAAAGTTTTTGAACCCTTTGCGACGACAAAGGACACCGGAGATCGTTCGCGAAAGGGAGGTTGAGGTCTCGGGTTGGCAATCGTTAAGCAAATAATTGATTGCCACCACGGAGCAATTCAGGTTGAAAGCGATATTGGGAAGGGGACAACTTTCATTGTGTCGCTTACATGTAATTTGACTACGTGATGATTCGAAAACTTGCATTAAACGCGGAACTGAGTCGGA
>CAXMUM010000234.1:0-2806 GCA_964196585.1 uncultured Opitutaceae bacterium | reverse complement strand
GCTTTTTGCGATGAGTTCACCCGATGGCATTCACTGGTCACTCATGCAGGAAGATCCCGTCCTTGATGGTTCGGTCGCACATTTCGATTCTCAAAACCTCGCCTTCTGGGATGAAGGAAGCGAGGTCTATCGCATATACTTTCGAAACTATGCCGGAGGCACCTATTTTGAAGGAGGAAAGAGGGGAATAGACACTGCTACCTCGAAGGATTTTATCCATTGGTCCGACAACAAACCGCTGAACTGGATCAACTCACCCGACGAGGAACTCTACACAAATCAAGTCATCCCTTACTACCGGGCTCCTCATATCTTTCTTGGTTTCCCATCCCGCTATATCGAACGTCCATGGTCTCCATCCATCGAAGCCTTACCTGAACTTGAGCACCGCAAGATTCGAGCTGCCGTAAATCCGCGCTACGGAAGTGCGATCACAGACGGCTTGTTTATGAGCAGTCGAGACGGATCCACCTTCAATCGGTGGCCTGAAGCTTTTATTCGACCTGGACCGCAACTCGAAGGAAACTGGACCTACGGCGACAATTATCAATCCTGGGGTATGTTCGAGACACCCTCCTCTATCCCGGGTGCACCGCCCGAAATATCTTTTTACGCCAGCGAAAACTACTGGAGAGGTGAAGCAACTATCCTTCGACGTTATACCATTCGCCAGGATGGGTTTGTCTCACTCCATGCACCTCTCAGTGGGTGTGAGGTCGTGACAAAACCCTTCACTTTCAAAGGAGGAAAACTTCAGCTCAATCTCTCCACCTCAGCTGCCGGCAGTGTACGGATAGAGATCCAGGACATCACTGGAACACCTTTACAAGGTTACAATCTCGAGCGATGTCATGAAATCATTGGAGATGAAATCGAACGAGTCGTTACATGGGAACAAGGCTCAGATGTGGCCTCATTAGCAGGTCAACCCATTCGTCTTTGTTTCGTTCTCAAAGATGCCGATCTTTACGCTATGCGCTTTTCCTAAGAAGTTTACCGTCATCTCCTCTTACGATTTCTTCTGGCATCACCCGATGATCATCCATAACATAGGGTCAAATGAACTATCGAAAACTGGGAAGTAGCGATGTTGAGGTATCCGAGATCAGCTTGGGTTGCTGGACCATGGGGGGCATCAACTGGGTAGACGGAGTCGCCAACGGATGGGCTAATGTTGATGAAGATGAAATTGTCCGTTCGATCAAAGCAGCTATCGATGCCGGGGTAAACCACTTCGACAACGCAGATGTTTACGGTAACGGCCGAGCCGAACGTATGCTGGCCAGAGCTTTTAAGAAACTAGGGTTGAAATCCAATTCTTTTGTCATCGCTACAAAAACTGGGCATTTCCCAGGCACAGCTCGGCATGCCTTTGATCCCACCCACATACGCCACCAATGCGAACAATCGCTCCTCAACCTTGAAAGAGATTATATCGATCTCTATTACCTCCATCACGGAGATTTTGGCCCAGACGATCAATATCTTCTTCCTGCAGCCGAGGTATTGGATGATCTCGTTGCCGAAGGAAAAATCAGGTTAAAAGGGCAATCTGCCTATAGTGAAGAAGACTTCGAAAAAACTGTACCGGTAGTTGGCCCCTGTGTTTTGCAAAGCTGGGCGAATGCTATGGATAACCATTTCATCAAAACCGGCAGTCGAGTGGCGCAACTGATGGCAAACAATGAACTTTCTTTTGTCGCCTTCAGTCCTCTAAACCAAGGTCTGCTCTTAGATAAATTCGACCCCCTCAATCCTCCCACTTTTGAACCAGGTGATCACCGTAAGACGAACCCCAAATTCACCGTCAATTTCCTCCAAAAATTGAAGCCAAAAATGGCGCAAATAAAAGAACGATTTGGCTCCGAGGTTGTCGACCTCTCGGCCGTCGCCTTACGTTTCGTATTAGAACACCCAAATATTTCCTGTGTCATACCTGGTTTCCGCAATGAGAACCAAGTCCGGTGTAATCTCGCAGCCACCAACAAATCCCTCAGTGAAGCTGATATCGACTTCATTTCATCCCTTTTCGAACTCTAGGATTCCGTCAGAAGCACATGCATTCAGTCAAGTGACATTTGATATCGCAAAATGGATACTTCACTGACATTTGAAAAATCCTTTTTGATTTTCCCAGAAATTGAAACCGACCGATTGGTATTACGCGAAATCACATCCAACGATGCGTATTCATATCACAAACACCATTCAACTATATACGATTCCCCCTTCTGGGAAGAAGCGCCCCAAACTCTCTCAGAAACAAAAGAGCTCATTCGAGAAATAAAAAGACGATACATCAGTCGAGAAAGTCTCTATTGGGGGATAGCTCTCAAAAAGGAGAATCAGATTATAGGATCCTGTTTCTTCCCTGAATTTGAAAACAAGACCCAAGCCACTTTAGGGTTTTGGATATCCCAAAAACATCAACAGAATGGGTTGATGTCAGAAACCCTTTTTCATCTCGTTGATTATGCATTCAACCAGATGAACCTAAAGACAATCATCGCCGGTTGCCATTCTCAAAATCTTGCCTCTCGAAGAGTCTTGGAAAAGTGCGAATTCACAGACGTTTCCGACACAGAAAGCAAACAGCATAGGGAAGCTTACAAGTGGGGCAAAGGTATTATAGTTTGTATTCTGAGACAAAAACAATTTTCCTAAAATACCTCAAAAAGCATTTCCATGAGCAGCTCAACCGATCGACCCAATGTCCTTATTCTCCTCTCCGACCAACATAGCAAATTCCACTTAGGATGCTACGGGGATTCAGTGGTTCGAACTCCCAACCTAGATCAACTCGCAG
>CAXMUM010000233.1:0-2827 GCA_964196585.1 uncultured Opitutaceae bacterium | reverse complement strand
GTTTACTATCAGGATTTCGAACGAAGAACTTTCCGAAATGAGGTCTCTGGGTGAACTAAAAGCCTTCCTTAAAATGAAATTAGGTTAGATTAAGCGAATGGGTGCACGAACAGTTGTAACAGGTTTAGGCTTCATCACTTGTATCGGTAATGATCAATCGGAGACTCTCGAAAGTCTAAGAGGATTAAGGAGTGGGATTCGTGAGGAGGTTTTCCTTGGAAATCCAAATCTGCCGGTGAAAGCTGTGGGTAAACCACTCGGTTTTGAAGTGGATTCTGCCAATTGGCGAAAATGGGAGGTTCCTGAAGGGTATGTGATCGATCCGAGCTTAAAGAAAAGTTTGTCCCCTCATGGGATCTATGCCTTCTGTGCTCTCGAACAGGCTTTGGCTGATGCTGGATTGAGTAAGGAGGAGCTGAAAGATGGTGAGACAGGGCTGTATTGTGCTTCAGCCGGGTCCCCGCTTTTGTTGCATGAAAATTTGACCGCTATGCGAGAGGCAAAAGGAGAGCGAGGGAATCCACTGGGGATCCTAAGTTCGATAGCTGGAACCTTAAATTTTAACCTAGGGAGTTGGTTGGGAATCCGTGGAACGAATTGCGGTTTTGTTTCCGCCTGCACTTCAGGGAGCCATGCCATCGGTTATGCCTGGGACGATATCGCCCTGGGAAGGCAGAAGCGAGCGATTGTCATAGGGGCGGAGGATGCAACCGCTGAAAGCTTGTTGCCTTTCTCTTCTATGAGAGCGCTTTCAACGAATTCAGATGTGAAGAGGGCTTCGAGACCATTTGATCGAGACCGAGATGGTTTTGTGGGTGCTGGAGGTGCGACAGTTGTTATCTTGGAAGAAGAGGAATTTACACGAAAGCGTGGATCTAAAGTATATGCTGAGGTAGCAGGATGGGGCCAGATGAGCGACGGATATCATCGAGCGTCTCCACATCCTGAAGGGGCAGGGTTGGCTGGAGCCATGAGAAAGGCTTTAAAGGCTGCGGGCATTTGTCGTGAGGATATTGACCATATCTGCGCTCACGCGACTTCGACTCCAGCGGGTGATAGAGCAGAATCGTATGCTATAGGTGAAGTTTTCGAGGGGTGCCTCGACAATGTTTCGGTATCAAGCCCTAAGGGATTGACCGGTCATAGCCTGTCGATGGCAGGTGTTTTGGAGTTAGCAATCTGCTGTTTGATGTTGGATAATGGCTTTTCTCTGGGAAATGCTAATTTGGAAAATGTGGATCCTGCCTGTAAACATCTTAAGTTACCTCTTAAATCTGAAGAAACTGCTCTCACTTGGATCTTGAACAACAGTTCTGGTTTTGGTGGGATCAATGTTTGCAACGTCCTGAAGCGCTACAAACATACGTAATTTACCATGGGTGATCCTCTAAATCGAACTCAGTTATTGGCTGACCTAAAAAGTATGATTGTAGAGACTCTCAATTTAGATGATGTTGAGCCGAGCGATATCAAGGATGGCGAGTCGCTGTTTGGGGCAGGTTTGGACTTGGATTCGATTGATGCTCTTGAATTGGTCGTAAGTTTAGAGAAAAAGTACGATATAAAGATAGGGAGTAGTGAGGAGTCGAAGGCCGCTTTAGAGTCGGTCAACACGCTTGCGGATTTGATCGTTAGCAAGGCATAATTGTCGAAGGAGTAAGGAACACTATCCTCCATGAGTAAGCAAGAAAATGGATGGATAGGCATTGAGGCAAGTGAGTGCCTGACAGCTCTGGGAAATACGCAGGATAGCTGTGAGGCCCTACTTCAAGGTACTGTTGCTTTGAAGCCGACGCCCGTTTTGGGAAAAGATGGTGGCGATAGTGTGCCTTTGGCGGCATCGAATGGATATGATGAAACAATTCCCCCGCGGTGGGAGGGGCAATTGGATAAGCTTGCGGCTGATCTTCCTTTGGCTTCCTGGGGGTCGGCAAAATACCCGGTGTTTGTTACAAGTAGTAACTATGATGTGGGGAGTCTCTATGCCTATCGAAATTCTGGTAATGAGGATTACTTGAAAATAGGGACACCGTCGAATAGTTTAAGTTATCTTAAAGAACGTTATGGATGGGGTGAAAATGTAGTGGCTTTGTCTCATGCATGTGTGACCGCTCACCTGGGGATTGAAATGGCTTCACGGTATTTGAACCTGGGTGTCGCCGAAAAGGCTCTTGTATTCACTTTTGATTACATCAGCCCATTTGTGGCGGGTGGGTTTCATTCGCTCAACATTTTGAACAAGCAGTTTCCGGCACCTTATCAGGACAGGCAGACGGGTTCTATAGGGTTGGGGGATGGTTCTGGTTTCATCGTTTTGTCAAAGACGGACACTCGTTGTCGAATTGTATCGAATTTCCTCTATAATGAGATGTACCATTTTACAGCGAATGATCCAGAAGGGAGCGGCTTTAATGCAGCGGCTGAATGGTTGAAGAGTGAAGGAGGAGATGATCAAGTTTGGATTAAAGGTCACGGGACTGGGACGTTGGATGCCGGGCGTATGGAAGCGGAAGCGTTTGAGAGGGCATTGCCTCAAAGCCCGCTGGTTTCCTGGAAAGGTAGTCTTGGACATACTCTGGGGAGTTGCGGTATCGTGGAACTGGCGATTGTTCTCGAATCGATTGAGCGGGGAATGGCTCCAGGAACGGTTGGAAGTGCGGCTCCACTGATGACTCAAAATGTGTCGATTGAAAATATCGAGACATCGAAATTTGGAGCGGTAGCTCTTTTCAGCAATGCATTTGGAGGTGCGCATGCAGGATGCCTTATTCGTTATGAATGAAGATGATTTCAGTATTGAGGCAGTCGAGTGGATCGATGGTGGGGA
>CAXMUM010000232.1:0-2840 GCA_964196585.1 uncultured Opitutaceae bacterium | reverse complement strand
TGCAAAAGGAGCCGCTGTGGATAAAAGCCGAGATGCGTTGGATTTGGCAAAAGAGAATGCTGAGTCAAATGGATTGCTTCAGAGAATACATTTTATGGAGTCGGATTGGTTTTCTGCGATTTCAGAGAATGAGGCATTTGATTTCGTGGTCGCAAACCCTCCTTATTTGACCGAGAATGAATGGAAATCAGCTGCCATTGAGGTGAAATCGTTCGAGCCTCGCGAGGCATTGATTGCCTGTGATGACGGATGCGAGGACTTAAAGAAAATCCTGAAGGAATCATTTTCTCGAATTAGAGAAGGAGGCCGAGTTTTTTTAGAGACGGGGATTGATCAACATGCCCAGCTTTTGTCCTTTGGTCTAGAGTGTGGCTATGTACAAGTAGAGTCTTTCCCGGATTGGAGTGGGCGTGATCGCTTTATCGTTGCGCAGAAAACGAACGAGTAAAAGAGAGGAAGGGAAGTTACCTGGTGATTTTCTTCCCAGGTTTTCTGTGGATAGTAGCCTGTGCTGTCATTTCCCAGTGTTTTGTATCGGGTTCCAGGTCCAGAGTATCCGTTAGGATTCGAAGAGCTTCTCTTAAATGAATATCAAACTTGGGTATTTCTTTCTCTTCGGAAGTTTCTTCATCTATTGTTACGACTTTTTTTTCTTCGCTAATCGCACTTTTGAGGACGGAATCCAATTGGACTTCAGTCTCGGGGTAATTGAGTTTTGCGAGTTCTGTTTGACGCTCATCCATTTTTTCGCGAACCGCTTCATCGGTCACTTTCTGCTTTTGACGATCTTCCAGGTTTAGAGAGATGGAAACTTCGTCTTGTTTAAGACGAGACCAATTGATGCGTTCCGTCAGGAAAGAAAATTCTTCGAGGGTTTCTTGTCGGCTTTGGTTGGCTTCTCGGAGCTTTTTCAGGAGACTGGGATCGATGGAATTTTGGGCAAATGGAGCAGGTCGAATCGTATCCCAAGAAAGGGCGTTTGGAAGGTCTGATTCTCCGACTGGTAAATATTCCACAATGGATGGTATCTGGATGTCTGACACGACACCTTTCATTTGTGTGGAATATCCATTGGGTAGATAGAATTTTTGGATGGTGAGTTTCGTTGCGCCAAGATCCTTAGATTGTCGAAGTCTTCTAGGAGTGATTTTTTTCATCTCAATCACTTCTTGCACGCTCCCTTTCCCATGTGTGGAACTATCTCCAATGATCAAAGCTCTTCCGTAGTTTTGGAGGGCACCAGCAACAATTTCAGATGCAGATGCACTAAAACGCGAGGTAAGGACCATGAGAGGACCATCGTAGGCCACTTTCGGATTGATGTCGGGATAAACGTTAATCTGACCTGTTGAGTTACGAACCTGAACAACCGGGCCTCTACGAATGAAAAGGCCGGTCAATTCAACTGCCTCAGAAAGCAGGCCTCCTCCATTGTAGCGAAGATCCAGAATGATGCCCTGAACATTTGCTTCTTTCAGTTTTAGAACAAGTTCTTCGACATCTTCGCTAACACTCTTGCGATGAGAGCCAGAATTTCTTTCCTCATTAATAGAACCATAAAAGGACGGAATATCAATGACCCCAATGGTAGATATTTCACCTTTGCTATTGGGGACTTCGTAGATGTTTGCTTTGCTTCTACTTGCATTTAATTGGACGGAATCACGGATGAGGGAAACGGTTTTGCGTTCAGACTCATCAACAGCATTATATGGAATAAGTGTCAGTTCAACGGTGGTTCCTTTTTTGCCGCGAATCAATTTAACGACTTTTCGTAATTCCATATCCACTACATCCACGGGCTCTGCTGCTTCCTGTTGGACGGTTACGATGCGGTCGTTGGGGTGGAGTTGTCTGCTTAGCGAAGCGGGTCCCCCTGGGACAAGTTCTTTGATGACACAATAACCATCTTCGGTAGATAATACAGCGCCGATCCCTTGAAGGGAAAGCTGCATGAGAATGCTGAAATCCTCCAGGGATGCTGCTGAGAAAAAGAGAGAGTGGGGGTCGTATAATCGGCTTAAGGTTGTGAGGAAGTGCTCCTGGATATGGATTTCCTGAACATCATCGAGGTTTTTACTTCGCCGATTATAACGAGCAGAAACTTTCTCTTTAGCTTCTTCGGCCGTCTTGTCGTTTAGCAGTTCCTGTAACAATTCGAACTTAAGTTTCTTTCTCCAAAGGGCATCCGCTTCGTCTGTAGAAGAAGGCCAGGGAGCTTCACTGCGATCAAAGGTATAGATTTCATCTGTGGTGAAATCAAAATCGGTCTGCAACTCTTTCTGGATCCAAGCTGTGCGAACTTTTGTTCTCTTATAGTAGGTTTCAAATATTTCAAAAGGGATATCAAGTGTTCCTTCTTCGTGTAAATTTTCTCCCAATTTTCTGCCGATTTCTTTTAAGTGTGTCTCATCACTTGCTAGAAAAAAAAGGCGAGGGTCGTCGAGTTCGCCCATGAAATTGGTGATGACTTCCTGGAAAGATTCTTCTGAGATACTTTCATTTTTGTAGTGAACCGTTTCGAGTAGTTGAAGAACAGTCCTGGTCTCGTAGGCCATCGTTTTCGACGTTTCAAACCTAGATTGATCCTCTTTGGCGTGAAGAGATAGGTGGGCTGTAAATGCCAGCAGAAGTGTCGCAGGTAGAATCGCTTTTTTTAAAACAAAGAGCATAAGAAATAGTAAGAGGTTTGTCTATTAGAACGAGATTCCTGAGAAATGTTTCACCCTCAGAAGATTAGTTTCAGGAATATTGTGTGGCTATAGAGATGAAATTATCGGTTTTATTCAAGCTTTGTTAAAGAGATGGAGTCCGATAGAAGGTTCTCACAGATAGTCCTA
>CAXMUM010000231.1:0-2845 GCA_964196585.1 uncultured Opitutaceae bacterium | reverse complement strand
CTGTTCAATGTTCGTATAAGCTCTAAAGAAAAGAAAGAAGCAGTGGGTGGCTAGGATAGAACATCGAGCATCTCATTTTGCAGATGATCTTTGGCCTTCATCCAGATTTCTCCATCCAATTCATCAATTGGTCGGGTACCATCCAGAACATGAAACCTTTCAGGAAGTGATTTCGCGAGGATAAGATAACCTTCACGAACCAGACGGTAGAAATCGATGTTCTCCTGTTCCATCCGGTCTGGAAGATCTGATGCTCTTCGCTTGACGCGTGAAACACTCACTTCTGCGGGAACATCCAAAACTATCGTAAGGGATGGGATAACATCTCCAACCGCAAATTCGTTAATCTGATTAACTGGGTCCATTGCAATGCTGCGAGCAGCCCCCTGATAAACAGTTGTGGAATCAAGAAATCGGTCACATATCACAATTTTTCCTTCTTCCAGTGCAGGCAAAATACGTTCTCTAACAAGTTGCGCTCGACTGGCCGCAAAGAGCAGAAGCTCTGCTTCCGGCGTCATGGCAGAGTTGCTATTGCTGTGAATCAGCAGATGCCGGATTTCTTCACCAATCTCTGTTCCACCGGGTTCACGAGTCACCAACACTTCATGACCTTCCTTCTCCAGATGCGTGACTAGCTTGTCTATCTGTGTCGATTTACCGCTTCCTTCGGAACCTTCAAAAGAGATTAAAACACCTGTTGATTTTGAGCTCATGTTTTTCAGGTTATTTCCAACCACGGATAAATTCTTCAATGTCACTCAAGCTTGGACTCTTTGCTGTCCGCACATAAAAGCCGGAAAAAGATACCCCCAGAACTAAACAACTCACCGGCGAAAGCCCGAGCAGTTGTCCAGTCGAGAACCCTGCATTGAAGTGATCTCCTGCACCGGTGGTGATGAGAGGTTTTTCCACATAAGGTCCCGGTATCCACCAACTGTCATCACGGGTAGCACAGGCGGCCGATTCTTTTGGGTGAACAATCACAGTACCGATCGAGAGTTTCTGTCGAATCAGAGAAGCTAGAGCTTTCAATCCGTCTTCATCAACTGCCCTCTCAGGAATACCCAGGGCGGCCCCGACTTGCTGTGCCTCTTTCAGATTCAAACCAAGCGTCACGGTCCCATGCTGCTGAAAACGACTCATTGTTTCCAATGCCGTGATGAGATCACCTTTTGAACGTTTTTCAGGGTCACATAGGTCAAAGAAATAGATTCGGTGCTCGTGCGGTGGGATAACAGGGAGAACCTTATCCAGAAGGGAGGTGAACACCGAGGTCATGTTTGGAACCATGGTCCAATTAATCATGGAGATGAGATCCATTCGTGAGAAAAGATCGAAAAAAGCGCCTTCTCCCATCGTTTTGATCACTTGATCAAAGGTTACGTTATCCAGGCTGGCCATTGTCCCTAGCATGATTTTGCCGTCTTCAAATTCCACCGCTGTGGTATGAGCCGCATCGCAGATGGAAATAGCATCTGTCTTTTGGGCAAAATCTTTAAAAAGGGGATGGATATCCGGTTTTCCCAAGGCACCAATATAGCGAGTCTTTATCCCAGCATCACAAAGAGCATTGGCCATGATAGGGCCGTTTCCCCCAAGCTTTTCCAACTTGGGTGCCAATTCGATATTGGTGCTTTTTCCAGCCGCACCAAGGATTCGATTTCCAAACTCCTCAATGGCTTTCATTGCCGTATAATCGTCGCCCTGACCGCGCCGTTGGGCAACGGGATGGACAATCACATCCACAAATCCATCCAAACCGACAAGGGCTGTTTTTTCAGAAGCTGTGCTTCGATGCTTCTGTAGTTCTTTAAGTGCTTTTTCGCGAAATTCCATAGTCTGATGTAACCGTTATGAAATGTGATGGAGTTGGTAACGGCAATTAGAATCCTACGACCCAAAGAAGCTTTCTTGAAATTCTTTCCTGATTTCCATTGATTGCAGAGGAAAACTCACCAAACATTGCCTCCATGCTTGTGATGCGTTGTTTCACGCCCCTGTTAGCCCAGACAGACGGACCCTCCATTTTTACCTATTTCGATCAGTCCAATCTGGCTGGAAAATGTATTATCGCCGCATTGGCCGTTTTCAGCTTACTTGCTTGGACGATCATGATCGGTAAGTATTTCGAGCTCAGACGAGTCAGACTTTATAATATCGGTTTTGAACAGAAGCTCAGGGAACAACGTTTCATTATCGATCTCCCCGAAACCTTCAATGTTTCCTCTGCAATTCCCTATGGTCACTTGTTTGGAGAGGCTCTGGAAGCTTACTGGAGAGTAACAGCAAAACCGGGCGAAGAGGATTCCATACTCGCACGCGCTCGACTGGAGCACGCCGAAAATGCTCTACAACGGTCGGTGGCCAAGCAAACACTTGGCTATGAATCCAGTATGATATTTTTGGCAACGATCGTATCGGGCGCTCCTTTTTTCGGCCTTCTAGGAACGGTCTGGGGTGTGATGGATGCCTTCGGATCGATCGCCCTGCAAAACACTGCCAGTCTCCAATCGCTGGCCCCGGGTGTTTCAGGTGCATTACTCACGACCGTTGCAGGCCTGCTTGTTGCGATACCATCTGTATTTGGTTACAACTTCCTGTTGTCCAAGACCAAGATCATGGTCACAGAGTTGGAAAATTATGCCAGCTCGCTGGCAGACAGGATTGAACTGGAAGGCCGCTAAAAAGACCATGGCACGTTCTTTCCATCGGAAAAAATCCATGACAGCTCTTTCGGAGCTGAATGTAACAGCGCTTATCGACCTGGGTTTTGCACTGCTCATTATTTTTATGATAAGCACCCCTTTGATTGAGCAAGAGCAAACCCTACCAATGGATTTAC
>CAXMUM010000230.1:0-2855 GCA_964196585.1 uncultured Opitutaceae bacterium | reverse complement strand
ATACGTCTTTTAAAGCAGCTTTGCGCTCCGATTTGCCTCCCACAACCACATAAATATCTGAAGAATCGACCAACTCCGGCATCAGGCCTCGGTCAGCCAACAACTCCTGCAAGACAGGATCACCCATTCCAAACCCAACTGCCGGCAAATCTGGGCCTCCCAGCTTCTTGACCAAGTGATTATAACGCCCACCACCTGCAATAGCTCTAAATTTCCCTTCCCGATCAAAAGCTTCAAAAACAAATCCCGTATAATAAGCCAACCCACGAACCACTCCTAAATCTACCTGTATGAAAGATGACAGCCCCATCGCATCCAAATCACCGAGTAACTTTCGCCAATCGGCCAATCGTTCGACTAAGCCATTCCCCACTCCACTATGACTTCCAAAAAATAATTCCAATTCCTCAAATGAACGAATTTTGGTCAATGCCTTCAATTCAGCGTACAAATCAATAGCTGAATCTCCACCCAGGATTTCATTCAACTTTTTCAGAGAGTCTTCTTCTGAATCTCTCTCCATCTTATCCACAACCGACAGAATAGCCTCAACCACCTCTGTAGGAACTTGCTTGGAAGAGAGATAGTAAACCCAAAGATCCCGATCACTGAGACGAATATAAAAATCCTTCTCGGATAACCCAAAACCACACAACGACTCGATCAGGAGCGCAATCAGTTCGACCTCTGCTTCAGGCCCTGCTTCCCCATAAATGTCCGCATTAAACTGATAAAAAGAACGTAACCGGCCCTTTTGCTGACGTTCATAGCGAAAATTCTCGCCAACGTTGAACCATTTTATTGGACGCTTGAGACTATTTGCCTTCTCTCCTATCATTCTGGCCACACTAGGAGTCATTTCGGGCCGAAGAGTTACCTCCCGCCCCCCCTTATCTGTAAAATTAAAGAGCTGCCCCTCCAACTCAGAACCAGATTTCGCCCTATATAGATCGAGAGGCTCTAACACCGGAGCATCATACTCCTGAAATCCATAGGCCACAGCACTCTGCCTCCACTTACGAATAACAAACTGGAGCTTTGAAAAGGCATCGGGATAGAAACCCCGAAACCCAGGAAGGGTTTTCAACTGAGCCATAAAAGAAGAACTAGCGACAGAATAGAGCCTTACTCAAACTCTATGGAAGAAGAATCACTCGAGGAAAAATCACTCTTTTTCTCCAACTTCGCCAAATCCATTTCTTTTATCCGAGCCTTCAGAACCTTACCTGCCTTAAATTTGACGACGGCACGAGTTGGAATGACGACATCAGTCTCAGGTTTATTTGGATTTCGACCAATTCGGGCTTTGCGAACCTGAACTTCAAGAACTCCGAAATTACGAAGTTCTACGTTCCGCCCCTCTGCTAAGGCATTGAGGATCGTATCCAGCGCCATCTGAACCGTCCGTTGAACTTCGTTCTGCGGAAATCCCGTCTTTTCGTAGATATCCAGAACGATTTCCCTTTTTGTTAAATTGCTTGGCATAAACAGATTCTATAGTTTGGCACTAAAACGATGAAAATCAACTTAACTTATTTTTACAGTTGAGGTTGCGTCAATCCCAAAGGTTTTAACAGTAAGTTTTAAATGAGTGATAAAGACGAACCTAAAAATCCTATGGAAGAATTCCAGAAGCAAATTCAGGAACTCTTCAAAAAAGGAAACATGCCCAATTTCTCCACAGCCCCATCCGAGCCTACCCAAGCAGCTGAAGGAGCCTCTCCTCCGGGAGAATCAACCTCTCCCGGGGACAAAGCCGAGGAGATTCTTCGCCGAATAGAAGAATTCAGCCTCAAACCCCGAGAAATAAAAGATTACCTCGATCGCTTTGTCATCAAGCAGGACGAAGCAAAAAAAGTTATCTCTGTAGCTATCTGCGACCACTATAACCACGTCCGGCAGTGCCTTGAAAACTCAGAACTCCTGGGAAAAGAGTATGCCAAACAAAATATTCTCCTCCTAGGGCCAACGGGAGTCGGAAAAACATACCTCATGCGTTGTATCGCTAAACTGATAGGTGTCCCCTTCGTTAAAGCCGATGCGACTAAATTTTCAGAAACAGGTTATGTTGGTGGTGATGTCGACGACCTCGTTCGCGATCTTGTCAGAAATGCTGATGGAAATACCGAATTAGCCCAGTATGGCATCGTCTATATTGATGAAATAGACAAAATTGCCGCTCAACCCTCTTCGGGAGGAAAAGATGTCTCAGGCCGAGGCGTCCAGATCAATCTTCTCAAGCTCATGGAGGATGCAGATGTAAACCTCCATAGCCAAACAGATATCCTCGGACAAATGCAGGCAGTAATGGAAATGCAGAGAGGAGGAAAGCCGGGCAAACGAACCCTCAATACACGCCACATTCTTTTTATCGTCAGTGGAGCCTTCGATAAATTGGGCGAACAAATCCTAAAACGGATTCAAAGCAGTCAAGTTGGATTCGCCTCCACCCAAAGAGAGCCGATAGCTGATGGGACTGATCCTCTCTTTTTGGCACAGAGCACTGACTTTATTGAGTATGGATTTGAACCCGAATTTGTCGGGCGACTCCCTATCAGAGTCCCATGCCAACCCCTCGAAACAGATGATTTGGAGGCGATCCTTCTTCAATCCGAAGGGAGTATCCTCTCCCAATATCGCTCAGACTTTGAGGGTTATAAAATAGACTTCAATATGTCAGACGACTCTGTGCATAAAATCGCCGAACTTGCCCAAAAAGAGAACACCGGTGCACGAGGACTTATGACCGTCCTCGAAAAAGTCTTTCGAAATTTTAAATACGAGCTTCCTTCTACCTCTATCAAAACCTTCGATGTCACAGAAGACACAATAGAAAAACCAGATGATAAGTTGAA
>CAXMUM010000229.1:0-2861 GCA_964196585.1 uncultured Opitutaceae bacterium | reverse complement strand
GGGAACCAGCTTTCCTTCCTTGCGCAAGCTTTCGATCTTCTCCTGATCCTTGAGCAATTTCTCATAATCCGTCAGGCTTCTCGCCGATTGATGAGCTCTGCGCAGCATACTCTCATTGACCATCTTTGAGGCCATCGCCAAGGCCTCTTCTGAAGAAGAGCGATCTACGATAAATTTATCAAACGCATTCTTTTCCAATCTTGTATCCTCCGCCCTTAAAACAAATGGACTGAAAGAGTAAGCAATCCCCGACTCGACTTCTATTTTTCGAATACGATCATGCAGATTCCATTCATTCGGATAATCAACGGGGTGCAAGTATTCTTCTGTCTCTGTGTATTGAGTAACTGGAGGCAAGCCATCTCCATTTTCAATAATCTGATGGTTAAACTCCTCACTGGCCAAAAATTTTAAAAAGTAATACGCCAATTCTTTATGCTTCGATTTTGCATAAACCCCCACAATTCCACCACCTGAATAACCGTTTCGAAACCCAGCATGAGGATACTCACTAATCGACAATTTATAAGGCCCAACTTCCCTGAAATGCATCAGACCCCACCGACCTCCGGACATCACTCCGAAGTTCCCCTTGGAAAACAAATGCATCTCTATCTGGCTCAACGCACTGGAATTCCCCGATAAGGCTTCCGCCTCAACAAGAGTGGGCACAATTCGAGAGTCATGGATCCAACGATAGTTCAATTCAAAAATCTCTCTAAAAGCATCCGTGTCATAATTCGACTTTGTCATTGTCTCATTAAAAATATCGACCCCCATTGATCTCGCTAGAATCGCCCTTACGCCACCACCGAGAGCTCTCACAAAGTAAAAACTCTGGCGTTTGCCTGGGACATTATGTGCCTCCACATAGGCCTTCCCCATCCGCTCAAATTCCTCAAAATCCCATATAAGGGGAGGAAGAGGTAACCCCACTCGTTCAAAAGCCTCAGAGTTTACCCATAAAAAACCGGGGCCTGCATTACGGGGGAACCCATACTGCCGCCCGTCTATATGCATGGAAGCTCTTTCAGAAGAATACGTTTGAGTGCCCTCAAAACCCATTTCTTGTGCAACATCCGTAACATCCTCCAGCATTCCCACCGATTGGTAGAGTAAGACTTCTCCAGCAAAACAATCGATCAGATCCGCAGCGACCCCTGAAACACCTTGCACGGTGTTCTTTACCTCCGCGTTTTTCTTTGCTCGGATGTCGATCCGAATCTCCATTTCCGGAAAATCATTTTTCTTCAACCATTTTTGATACAGTGCAAGTTGCCCGGCTCTAATCGGTTCTGCAGTGGTCACCCAGTAAAGAACTGGACGCTCTTTTGAACTACCCGAAAGACCAAAATAAGTCACAGTACTTGCCAAAAGGAGAGAGGCTAAAAGGGCAGCGGCTAAAAACTTCACGTTAGAAAATTACTACCCAAATGCCCCAAAGGGCCAATACATATTTCTGTTCCGTTAGAGCCTCTCATCGCACTTCGCAATAGGCCGCCATTTATTCTTCTGGCAAGGTGAATGAACGTAGACGCCAACCAGTGGCGAAATAGAATTCGTTGCCCACAATCGGGCCAACGGTATCGATCACATTCAGAGAAAGAGCCGTGTGCCATGCACCTTTGCGCAACTCTGGCTCATCCAACTGCCATTTTCGCTCAACCTCACAATCCCCCGGCTTGATTCGAAAGATACAATAGCCAGTCGCTCCATAGATACTCCCTCCAGGGCCAATCCTCAGAGAATTGCGGCCATGCCAGGCCAGTGGCCCAAAATCTTCAGGCAACCAATCCAAAGCTACCAATTCACGACGATTAGGATCAATGAGAGCAATTCGGGGAGGAATTTCGGGAGCTCCTGCCATAATCACACTATCCCCTCGGCCAATCAAAGCATAAACCAAGCCGTCACCAGCCGGAGCAAGCGAAGTGACATCCGCCAAATCTTCTATGCCTAGATCTCCTGCCCACTCCATCTTATCCTCCTTCGGATTCCACAAGGCAAAAGCTCCATCGAACTTCTTGATCGCGGTGCCCGTGCCCGCTTCAACACTCAACCCCACCAGAAGTTGTTCCGATTCGGTTAACCACAGCAGCGACGATGGAGAGGTATCGGGCACAATAGAGCGATACGATGCCTTCTCTTTCGTCTTAGGATCATACCAGGCCAAGGTTCCACCTCTCAGACCATAATCAGGACCAGAGCCAATCCAGAGCTTTCCGTCCGGAGAGGCAATCATCGCATTTGGCCGATAACCTACCTCATCCATCCTACCAAGGTCTCGAGGATTGTCCCCTTCCTCATTCCCAAAGGAAAGCGGAAGCTTCGGATCATAAACAGAGAGACGACTTTGCGGATAGGAGGCCAAGTAAACCTTATCGTTCAAACTCTCAACCGAATAGGCTTGTCCCGAAGCAAACGTATGCTGACCAAGATTTTCGATGACCGAACCATCTAATGAGGCGCGATAGAGCTGATTCGGCAAATAACTGGAACCGTATAGCATCCTATCAGGCCCCACTTGGATCGAAAACAGATTCGAGCCACCTCCTTGCCAATCCAGATGAAGCACGCGACTGGAGACCAAAGGATTGGTGTTGGAGAGAAGAACCTTTCGCGGCACACCCGAACCCATACCTCCACTATCATCAATGAACTGAGCCTGCCATCCTCCGGGCATGGTTAGTGGCGCCTGATAACGATGTTCCCCTGCCGCATGAATGCCCGCCAGAGGCTCAGGCAAATGCATCACAGGTGTCAGAAGCATACCCTCAATTCGAAATTTTCCACCATGGGAATCCAGGTACAGACGCCGATCAACACCCTTAAAAAACCTCAGATACTTCGTCTTATCCAGT
>CAXMUM010000228.1:0-2880 GCA_964196585.1 uncultured Opitutaceae bacterium | reverse complement strand
AAAACAGATTTCTCGATGGCGGAAACGATTGGTTGTTTCATAGGAGAATGATAAGAGGGGTATGCTTTGTCTATTAACCATTATGACTACGCAGTGAGAGTTTGAGACTAATGGCTGTCATCCGTGTTCTTCCAGATAGAGTCGCTAATCAGATTGCAGCTGGTGAGGTTATTGAGCGCCCAGCTTCCATAGTAAAAGAACTGCTGGAAAACAGTTTGGATGCTGGAGCAACGAAAATTGAGATTGAGTTTAAAAACGGTGGCCGTTCTTTGATTAAGGTTGAGGATAATGGCTCAGGCATGAGCCGAGAAGATGCTCTTCTCTCACTGGAACGACATGCGACTAGTAAGATAAAAGAGGCAAGTGATCTCGACTCAGTCCTGAGCTTTGGTTTCAGGGGAGAGGCGTTGCCGTCAATGGCCAGTATATGTCGGTTTCTATTACAAACTCGAACGAAAAACGAAGACCATGGTACTGAAGTTTTTGTGAATGGAGGGAAAGTGGTTCACGTAAAAGAGTGTGGAATGCCTGTGGGAACACGCATCGCTATTACTCAATTATTCAACACGGTTCCCGCTCGACGAAAATTTCTAAAAACCGATCGGACCGAAGCGGCGCATGTGATTCAGAATAGCCGGCTCTATGCATTGGCGAATCCCCAGGTTTCCTTTACTCTCATTGAAGATTCTCGTGCTATTTTTCAATCTCCCGTTTGTTCTTCTTTGTTGGAGCGGGTGACAGAAATTTTTGGGAAGCAAATCGGCCAGCAACTGTTACCGATCAAAAGTGAGGATAAGGACCTCTGTCTTTATGGGTTAATTGGGAAGCCGGGAGTCGGAAGAAGTTCTAAACATGAAATGATCACTTTCGTAAATCATCGTCCAGTTGACAATCGGACGATTGGATACGCTTTAATCGAATCTTATCATACTCTCATTTCAAAGGGTCGCTACCCGCTAGCGTTTCTTTTTCTGGATATTGATCCAGCGGGTATAGATGTAAATGTACATCCGGCAAAAAAGGAAATCAGATTTAGAGATGAAGGTCGCATTCGTAGTTTTATCATACGGTCGATCATGGAGCATTTGAGACCGAAAGAAGCTTCCATAACGTCTTTTTCATCTATTTCGAAGGAGGTCTCAACGAAGGAGATAAAGAATCCTCCGGCCGTACAGTCCCCTTCTGTGGTTGAGCCGCTTAAAGAACAAGATAAGCCAACAAGGGTTGTCGTGGATAAGCCCCTTGCTAAGGGGATTGAGTCAGGGCCGATTCCTGAAATTTTAAGGAAAAAGAGCGCTCCTGAAAAGGTACCCGACAAACCTCTAAGTCGGGCTGAAAAAACAATTGAAAGTCCTAAAGCTTCTCCGAGTAACATTTCCGAGTGGCAACATCTTGGCTCGATAAAGGGCGGGTATTCATTGTTTGAAACCGCTTCGGGTCTCGTCGTGCTCGATCATCGATCAGCTCATGAGCGAGTTTTGTTCGAGCGTTTGAAGGGGCAGTATGAAACTTCAAGTTCGGAGACTCAGAAATTGCTGCTATCCGTTCCTTTTGAGCTGGATCCGATTGAAAGTGTTATGCTGACAGATCATCAAGGCTTCTTTGATCGTCATGGGTTTGAAATTGCCCCTTTTGGTCGAAATTTTTTTAGAATTGAGGGAGTTCCTTCTTGGCTGGAACCTGGGAAAGCGGAAGGTTTTATGCGAGATGCAGTTAATTTGATACGTCAGGGTAGGATTTCTGAGGCAAAACCAGACTTGGCCACCAATGAATTGGTGCGCTTAGCGCTAAAGCAAAGCGTTTTTGGAGGGGATGAAGTGAAACCACAAGAGGCAGTTTCTCTGTTGAAACAACTTTTTGCCTGTCAGAATCCACATACAAGTGCCTCGGGCCGACCAACTTATATCGAAATCTCTAAAGGAGAGCTTGACCGGCGCTTTCAAAAGCGTTTGAGCAAAGGGCAACTTGACGTTGATAGATAAAGTTTTTTTCGAACAGAAACATGCTTTGTTAAAAATGGACCAATCTATGCTTAGTAGTTGTCTTCATATGCGACCGAGTTTTTCAGTGCTAAGCAGCACAAACATTATTTCTTGGGTTTGAATCCCTGGAAGCCGATTTATAGAGTATTCAATCTTTAAGCTAATTCCTAATCTTATGCCAGTAACCGGAAAAACAGCACCCAAGAAAAATGGGTTCAAATTCTCCACTAATGACACAGTGAAAGACATCAAACTTTCGATTGTTAATCATCTTCAGTATACTCTGGGTCGTGATGTTCATACCGCAACACAACGAGATTGGTGGATTTCCACGTCCATGGCCGTAAGAGATCGGTTGGTTGATAAGATGATTAAAACCCAAGGGAAGCATGCGGATGATAATGTTAGACGTGTGTATTATTTTTCATTGGAATATCTGATGGGAAGGCTCCTGGTGAATAACCTGCACAATGCAGGCATTTACGAACAGACTCGAGCGGCGTTGGAAGAGATTGGTCATGATCTGGACGAGATCAGAGAAGAGGAAGTGGATATGGGCTTGGGCAATGGAGGCCTTGGGCGTCTTGCCGCCTGTTTTCTGGATTCGATGGCAACACTGGAATTACCTGCCATTGGTTATGGTATCCATTACGAATTTGGATTGTTTCGTCAGGAATTTGTGGATGGGGCTCAAGTTGAGCACCCAGATAGTTGGATGCGATACGGTACTCCTTGGGAAATTGTCCGACCTGAATATACTCAGGAGATTCAGATTTATGGAGAGGTTAAGGATGTTTTCGATGAAATGGGAGATCATCGTCCCAAATGGGTTAACACAAAGACGTTTCTTGGGGTGCCGTATGACATACCCGTTTGCGGGTATGATACCAATACAGTT
>CAXMUM010000227.1:0-2916 GCA_964196585.1 uncultured Opitutaceae bacterium | reverse complement strand
AATTTTGTTATGAAATCTCGTGATTTGCGAGATTTCGCTATCGTTCATGTACTCGGGTAATGCATCGTAAGTATCTTGCTTAAAACAGTTTATAAATGATTCATGTGGTTGGCATGCCGAATGCAATAGGTGGGTATCTTCGGATGTTCCGAGGAAACAATCTAAAAACCCAACTTAATAAAAACACCTATGAATACCAATACTACTGACACTATACTTAATGGCATCGATTCCGATGTTCTCACTCAGACAATTGAAGCTATTAAGACAAATCCGGAGATCGCCAAATTCAAATTTGCTGCGAGCAACCGACTCGTTGAAGGTGGTTTGAATCGATCTGAAGTTAAGGAGTTTCATGGAGCTCTTCAGGAACACCGCACCGACAAGGAAGCATTCGTCCTCTATAACGATGAACCTCCTGTATTGCTCAGTGAGGATAAGGCTCCTAATCCAGTCGAATACGTTGCTCAGGCTCTCCTTGGTTGTATGACGACACAGACTAATTACAGAGCAGCCTCCCTGGGCATCGAGATCGAGTCGATCAGCTCGGAAGTGGAGGGTGACATCGATCTCCAGGGCATGATGGGGCTCGATCCGGATGTGCGTTCAGGATATCAGGAACTTCGTGCGACTTTGCGGATCAAGACCAAGGGCCCACATGACAAGCTTCGTGAGCTTTATAAAGGCTCCCCGGTTTACGACACGCTGTCCCGTCCGGTTCCTATCAAAGTCAACGTCGTTTTCGAAGACTGATAGAACGAGAACGCCCTGGATGTTGCACAAAAATGCCGGACAGGGATGGCTTTAAGTCATCTCCGTTCGGTGCCTTTTTTTAAAGGCTCTCTTCTCTCAATGAGTTTATGGTCCTATGGGACTTACTCAGATCAGAACTAAGAAATAGTTTATCTAAATTACAGGGGGATATTGAATCTGGTGATATGCAGGTTTGAGAATCAAATCTTGCGATTTTTTTGGCTTTCTTCATTTTGCTTTTAGGTGTTGGCCACTACTGAGATTGAAAGAAAAATAAATGAACCATGTTGATAAAACCATAGCGACTTACGATTCGATCGCAGAAGATTATAACGTTATTTCAACGCCTGAAAACCGCGCCTGGTTGGAAGATTCGATGCAGATTTTCGCGAGCTTCATGTCAGGCAAGGATGTATTGGTAGCAGGTTGTGGTGAAGGGAAGGATTCTCGTTTTCTGAGGGATTTGGGATTCAATATAACTTCATTTGATCTGTCTGATGGTATGTTGACTATTGCGAAAGCAAAAGATCCCGATGGAGTTTATCTGAAGCACGACTTGAGGAAATTGAGTGAACTTGGCCAGCATGACGGCGTTTGGGCATGCGCCTGTCTTTACCACTTAACGAAAGAGGAGTTTCAAACCTGCCTGAAGGCCATTTGGAATTCGTTGAATCCCGGAGGTGTCTTTTTTTGCAATCTAAAGATTGGCGAGGGAGAGCAATATATTGAACAACCGAGGAAAGGTTATCCGGGTGGAGAGGAAGCCCAGGTGAAGTTGATGGGTAATCGATTCTACGCCTTTTATGAAGTTGAAGAATTGGAGGATTATTTCCTGAATTTTGACCTACTAAAGAAACGGAAAGATATCTTAATAGAAGGAAAAGGTGCGATGGAGTTTTGGCTTAGGAAGCCATAATGAAATCGAAAAAAAATTAGATTATGGGAATTAAAATTACTGCCGAACAAATTGGAGTTCCTCGCGAACAAGGGTGGGGAATTGTTCATATGAAAAAAGGACAACGATCCGATGTTCGAGGAGAACACAGCCATCCATATGATGAATACGTTGTTATCTTGAGTGGGCGTTGCATCCTTCGAAATGCAGGACAGGAAGTTGAGTATTGCACGGGTGATATAGGCCATTTCCCGCATCACGAGGCTCATAATTCAGTGGAAGCCCTTGAGGACACGTCTTATCTTTGGACCCGGGGTGATACATTACCTGAGTTTGCTCACGAGCCGGAGGTCAGCAGAGTGTCTATGGAAACATGATAGCTGAAGCCATTTTGATTACTCCGCCGAAATTTGATGCGATTGCTGTATTTGGCATCGGAGGCCTCGCGGTTCTCATGGCAATTGTTTGGGTAGGATTGTTTTCACTGGGAAACGGGCGGCGTGCTTTGATCCTTTCTATAATGATGGGTGTTGTAATGACTGTCAGTGCTTTCGCTGCGTCCTCTGGAAAGTTGACTCAATTCGATAGCTTTCCACCGCCTATGCTCATTATGATGGCTTCAGTGGTTGCGATGGCTCTTGCCTTTGGGTTTTCACCTTTCGGACGTAGAGGGGCGCTAAACCTGTCCTTTGCTATTTTGATTGGCTTTCAAGCCTTTAGGTTTCCGTTGGAGCTGGTCATGCACCACGCAGGAACTGTTGGGATCATGCCGGTGGAGCTTTCGTTTTCGGGTTATAATTTTGATGTTATTACGGGAATCGGAGCGCTTGTGATATTTTTTATTCTCCAATCTGGGCGTTCTCTTCCTAGATTTGTGCTGTGGCTGTGGAATATTTGGGGTTCCGTCTGTTTGGTAATGATAGCGTTCATAGCCATTACGGCGTCACCGATGATCAAATTATTTGGTGATGATCCCGCCCATCTCAATATCTGGGTCTTATATTTTGTTTGGTTGCCCGTAGTGCTTGTGACAATTGCTATCTCAGGTCATGTGGTTCTCTGGCGTAAGCTCTTGGCCAAAGGCTTGAGTTGAGAATCTTGCCTTCTGGCGATTTGTTGCTTCTGCTCGAGTTCAGTGAAGTCTGGAACCTCCATTTCATTTCGAACCTACAAGCGACCTTTTCGGAAGCCTTTGCTCACGGCGCATGGTGAATGGAGAGAGAGAGAGGGTATTATTGTTCGATTGGAGGATGCTCGTGGTCGTGTTG
>CAXMUM010000226.1:0-2951 GCA_964196585.1 uncultured Opitutaceae bacterium | reverse complement strand
ATCGTTCTCCTGCTCGCTCTATCCTTTGTCGCCTTCTCTTATGCTGATACTTGTAAAGATCATGAAAAAGCAAAATCAGAGGAACATGCGAAAGGCCATGAAAAGGATCATGATGAAGATAAAGAAAAGGCTAAAGATCATGATCACGAAGAGGAAAGCGCAGAGGAAAGTGGAGAAGAATCTGAGAACGCAGAATAAGTGTTGGAATTCTGAGATAAAAGAGTTTCGATTCGTTTTTTAAGAACTTTCAGGGCCAGCTTAACCGCTGGTCCTTTTTTTGTCTGTGAATTCTGACGAGCTAGTTACCCTGACTAATTTTCCGAAAAAGTTTTAGACAGGATTAACAGGATCGAAAAGATTGTTAACCTTAGATGATGAAAAGGCTGATGTGATTCAGTTGAAGATCTTGTGTGTCTTGTTGATCCTGTCCAAAGAGCATTTAAGGGAAATGCCCTATTGCAGTGATTGGGATATGTCTTTACGGTGCGATGATGCGGCGTTGGTGCCGCTCGTAATTTAATCCAAATAACCACAGTCATGAAAAAATTACTCGTAGTATTGCTAGTATTTTCCATCAGTGCCTTCACCTATGGTGGTGGCAAGGGTGCCGGTAAGGGAAAAGGAAACGTAGAGGCGGGGATGCCTGCGAAAGTGACTAAGGCTGAGAAGATGAAAGATCATGATCACGCAAAGGATCATGCTGAAGAAGCCACTGAAGCAGTTGATATCGCAGTGGAAGAGGTCGAAATGGGCGCAAAGGAAAATGCAAAAGAGCATAAGGCCAAGATGACCAAGGCAGAGAAGGATGGTAAAAAACAGCTCAAGAAAGAGGAAAAAACACTGAAGAAAGAAACCAAGATGGCTGAGGAAGGTGCTGAGAATAAGGGACAGGAAATGCAGAAGGAAAAGAAAGCTTTGCAAGAACAGAAGGAACTGGGCAAGGGATCCGAAAAGGGTCAGGAAAAACGTTCTCAGAACCGAAAGAAATGGTGGAAATTCTGGGAGAAGAAAAACTCAGAATAGTTTCTTTTCGTTTCCACAGATTATCTGAGGGTCAGCTTAGTCGCTGGCCCTTTTTGTCTGTGGATTTTCTTTTGTGGGAAGTGGGTATCTATGCTAGGGAGTTATCCCTATGAAGCTGTACCCCGTTGTTCTCCTTTTATGCATGAGTATTTTCCTGACTTTAGGTTGTCAGAATGTGGACAAGGCAAATGAGTCTTCTGAAGGGCAAAAGATTACCTTTGAGGAATCTATGAAGCGGGGTCCGGAACAAGGGACGATTATTACCTGTGAAGTTTGTGTTGTACTGTATCCAGAAAGGTACGAAGAAGATCCTGATATTTGTCCGGTATGTCATGGTGCGAAAGAGCATTTCCAACCAGCACGGATGATGACAAATAATATGGCGATTCAAGAGGCAAAGATCCTTGAGTTGAGGGTTAGAGGATATTACCAAACAATTCATTTTGAAGATGATCAAATAGATGGATCGTCTGATATGGTTGAGAAAATACGTGCGCTCCAGTATCAACGGCTCATCCATGCTCTTATCTATGATGAATCAGCCGTCGAGGCGATTGCAGAGGAAATCCACGCATTTGACAAAAAACTTGGTTATCCAATGGAATAAGCGTAAGACACTCTTTAGACCCCAACCCCAGCAAGAAAGGCTTCCCTATGATGAAAAGAATGGTTAACCACAGAGGACACCAAGAGCACGATGTTTCGAGGCCATCGGCCGACATGACCAGATTCCAAAGGAAGACTGGACCAAGACCTATGCGGATAACTTAAGGCTGTTTCTATCAGTGGAAAAATCTTATCTTCGAACCTAAGGAACGAAGCGACAGCGGAGATGGTGGAGCTAATCTGCTGATCAATCAGGTGACGGCCCCTTGGCAGGAGGAGCCGGAGCCGGCGGTACAGCCGAAGCAATGATCGCCCAAAGTGATGTCTCTGCCTTCGAGTGCTCCAGGATCGATGTCCCAGAGGAAAAGAGGTTTTGCATCCTTCCACTGTAGGTTGAGCTGTTGGTTGAAATCGCAGTCGTAGACTTCACCTTGCCAGCCGACGCTGAGGGTGTTTAGGCACATTAAACCATTTGTGGCAGCGGGATTGAAGGCATCACGCAGGAGGGTCATGTATTCCTCGAGTTGTCCATTGTTTTTCAGCCACGATTTGTAACGGGCAATGGGCATATTGGTGATGGCAAAGAGATGGTTGAAATCGATGTCGAAATGTTCTTTGAGTTTCCGTTTATAATTCGCTTCCAGTTCGGCCTGATCGGGTGGTAGGAAAGCGCCATTGGGATTGTAAACAAGGTCGAGTGGGAACTCAGGGTTGCGGCCGTAGCCGAGTTGGTTGAGATGTTGAAGAACCTGGATGCTGGAATCGAAGACGCCGTCACCGCGCTGTTCATTGACGTTTTCCGGTGAATAGCAGGGCATGGAGGCAACGATAGCGATGTTGTAGGCATGAAGGTGGTTGGCCAACCATTCGTAACCGGGTTCGTTGAGTATCGTGAGGTTGCAACGGTCGATGATGGTTTCGACTTGAGGTAGCTCTCGCAGGCGTCTTGTTAGATAGCCAAAGTCGGGAATCATTTCGGGAGCGCCACCAGTGAGATCAACGGTATGGATATCGGTAGTGGCCAGCCATTCGAGAATGCGATCAATCGTCTCGAGGGTAATGATTTCTTTGCGCTTGGGGCCGGCATTCACATGGCAGTGAGTGCAGGTGAGGTTGCAAAGTTTTCCGAGGTTGAGCTGGAGGATTTCCGTATGACCGCGGCGAAGGGAAAGGTCGTGTTTTTCGAGAGTGTCGGAAAAGGAAACACGATCACTCTTGACCAAAGGTGGTGATGCGGTGGTGGTGGCCGATGGTTGAAACATAGAATCAGAAAATATGTGCTAGTGAGATTAACAACTACTGTCACCGTCACAGCATTGGCT
>CAXMUM010000225.1:0-3000 GCA_964196585.1 uncultured Opitutaceae bacterium | reverse complement strand
TGCGTTTTTATCGCCGGCAATCTTCCCTTCTACTTGAGAAACGATGTGCATCACATGTGAATAGCGCTCAATAATCATGTATTCCGGAACATTGATCGTTCCGTATTGGCAAACTCGTCCGATATCGTTTCGAGCGAGGTCAACGAGCATGAGGTGTTCAGCTTTCTCTTTTTCGTCGGCTAGTAGATCCTTTTCGAGGGCCAGGTCTTCTGTGGTTGTTTTGCCTCTTTTTCTGGTTCCTGCGATGGGACGAATCTCAACGAGGTCATCTGTCAATCTGACATGAACCTCTGGGGACGCTCCTACCAGGGCGAAATCTTCTGTCTCCAGAAGAAACATATAAGGGGAGGGATTGACTGTCCTGAGAGCTCTGTAAAGGTCGATGGGTGGTTTCTTGAAATTATGTTCGAATCTTTGAGAGAGAACCACCTGTATAATGTCTCCGGCTCGAATGTATTCTTTCGCTTCATCAACCATCTTTTCAAATTCTGGTTGAGTGAAGTTACCTGGAGGAACCTGTACCGAATCGGTGTCTCGAAGAGGAGCGGAAGAAAGATTGTTTTTACCTTCTAGGCATTTACCTAATGCGTGGAGCTCTTTCAGTGCGTTGTCATAGGAGGTCTCTACGGTTTCTTTGTCGTTGAGATGAACATTGACGCATAAACGCAATGTTTGGCGGGCACGGTCAAAGATGATGACAGAATCGACAAAAACGAAATAGAGTAAGGGGGTTGCTAGCGGTGCCTCCTTTGCGTTGGGCACAGTTGGTTCAACTCGATTAATGTATTCGTAGGCTAAAAATCCTACGGCGCCTCCCATGAAACGTGGCAGATTGGGAATTTTGACGGGTTGATAGGGAGCCATTTCATCCTCAATCAAAGAAAGGGGGTCTAGGGGCGTGGGTATTGTTTTTTCGCTTTCGCCAGTTGTGGTGATACGAGTTTCTTTCTCGCCACAAGCAAAGATCTTTCGAGGTCGGCACCCAATAAAACTGTAGCGGGAAACATTTTCACCGCCTTCGATTGATTCAAGGAGAAAAGCAGGGCCTCCCGACTTCAATTTTGCGTAGGCGGATACGGGGGTTTCAACGTCAGCCGTCAGATCAGTGTAAACAGGAATGACATTTTCTTTTTGGGCCAAGCCGAGAAAAGTTTCTTTGTCAGGTGTTACGTGCATCAAGCGAATAAAGGCGACCTTAGTGGAAAAGGTGTTAAATCAAATGGTATTCTAGTCCTTTTTGGATTGTCGATTTACGGTGAATAGCATACCGTTATCAAGGTTATACCGAATTTTCAATTATATGAACCAAGAGAGCAATACCCTGGCGGTGGTGATGGGTGGTGGTCGCGGAACGCGACTTTACCCATTAACAAAGGAAAGATGTAAACCGGCTGTGCCGCTTGCTGGAAAGTATAGGTTAGTAGATATTCCGATAAGCAACTGTCTGCATTCGGGGATCAATAGGGTTTTTCTTCTGACTCAATTCAATACTGCGTCGCTTCATCGGCATATCCAACAAACATATCATTTTGATACTTTTTCTGGGGGAATGGTTGAGATTTTATCTGCTGAACAGACGGAGAAGGGTGACAGTTGGTATCAAGGGACGGCAGACGCAGTTCGGCAGAATATGATCCATTTTGCCGACCATGATCACGATTTAATATTGATTCTATCCGGTGACCAACTGTATCGAATGGATTTTAAGGAAATCATTCACCAGCATGTAAAAAGCAATTCTGATGTCACGATTGCAGCATTACCGGTACCGACGTCCGAGGTTGAAGGATTGGGCCTGATGAGGGTTAACGATGATTTATTAGTGGAAGAATTTGTAGAGAAACCCTCAGACCCTGCAGTGATTGAAAGTCTGACTATAAGTGATGCTCTTCAGGATTCAATGAGTTCGCTGGGAAAAGATAAGCACTGCCTAGCATCAATGGGGATCTATGTTTTTAACAGGTCTGCGCTGATAGAATCTCTCGATAATGGAATGACCGATTTCGGAAAAGAAGTGATTCCAAGCCTTTTAGGGAAGAAAAAGCTATCAAGTTACCTCTTTGAGGGATATTGGGAAGATATTGGAACGGTACGATCGTTTTTCGAAGCCAACTTGCTTTTGACGAATCCATTGCCTCCCTTTAATTTTTTCTCTCCTAAGCACCCAATTTATACACGAGCTCGTTATTTGCCTGCATCAAAGATTAATAAGTGCGAAGTTGATCATGCTGTGATTGGGGACGGATGTATCATTACGGATGCAACACTCAAAAGGTGTGTTATCGGAATTCGTTCTATCCTTTTGGAAAATACTAAAATGGAGAACGTTGTGATGATGGGGGCTGACTCCTTTGAAACGAAGAAGGAGATCAAGCGAAATGCAGCTAGAAATATACCCAATCTAGGTGTTGGGAATAACAGTATCATTCGAAATGCTATTATTGATAAGGGTGCGCGTATCGGAAATGATGTGATCCTTGATCCCGCTAATAAACCTGAAGATTATGAAGGAGAGGGTATTTTTATTCGGGATGGCGTTCTGATCGTTCCCAAAAACGCGATTATTCCAAATGGTACCGTTTTATAACTGAAGAAAGACGATGAAAAAAATTCTAATTTGTACAGATGGATCACAATACTCGAGAGTTTGTTGTGAGTATGGTGCCTGGTTGGCTCAGAAAGTTGGTGTAGAGATTGAATTACTTTATGTTACCGATCTGAGACAATTTGAGGTACCGTTGATTGCCGATCTCAGTGGAAGTTTAGGGATACAACCCTACCAGGCCGTTTTAGGGCAGCTTCAAGAGCTCGAAAAGAAAAAGGCAAAAATCATTTTGGATGATGCTGTAAACATTTTTGGCGAAGTCTCGTCTGTGGAATGTAAAACGACTCATCGAACTGGTTTACTAGTCGATTGTATCGGTGATTGTGAGAGGGAACCGGATATCATTTTGCTTGGTAAACGAGGAGAAAATGCGGATTTTGCCAGTGAACATCTTG
>CAXMUM010000224.1:0-3008 GCA_964196585.1 uncultured Opitutaceae bacterium | reverse complement strand
GAACTTCATGCCGTCTTCACCCACGATGATTTCTCCATTGGGGTGGAGAGAGCGAATGACGCTGGCCATGGATTCAGAAATGTTGGGGTCCTTAGAAAAACTCTCGATCACAAGATGTTTCAACACGACTTTCTTGGCTCCGGCTTCACTGACGATTCGTCCGATGTCTTCAGGTGTCATGTGCCAGCCTCCCCAATCTTGGGTGGCGTAGAATTCTTTGGTTCCGGAACACTCGATTAGTACTAGATCTGCGTCGCGGCAAAAATCGATCAGACGTGGATCGGGCTCTGAATCACTTGTGATAACAATCTTCTTATCTGGGGTGGTTATCCGGTAACTGAAGTTAAGCAATCCACCATGCTTGGTTATGAGCGTATCGATGGTGTGAGTCTCCGCCTCACGACATACTCCTTCTTTGGTCAGTTCAATGGTATCCCATTCCAGGTAGTCTGGGTTCTTCCCGTGAGAAAGACGACTTTTTATATCATCGACATAAGCGTGGCGCAGTCCGTTTTCCAAAAAGGATTCAATTCCCTTGGGTCCATAGACGGGCATGCGTTGTGTGCGTCCATTGTTCCAGGACAAGAGTAACAGTAGCGGCAGGTCGCAGATGTGGTCGAAATGTAAATGGGTGATGTAGACTTCAGAGATCGTCTCAACCGGAATGTCGAAACGAGAAATGTTGTGGACGGCGCATCGTCCGCAATCGAAGAGTAAATTTTGACCGTCTATGTTGAGAACATAAGAAGGTCCGCCGCGAGTGGGGTGGGCACGAACGGCGCCACTGCCGGCAACCAATACGGAAAGAGAGGAAGGTTTCTTCATGAAAGAATGAGGCTGGAGTAGATGAAAGTAACTACTTGGTTACTTTTTGGAGTTTATCACGTTTGTCAATTCATGCAGAAAATGAGCGCCAGAGACCGTAGAGAGGCTGTTTCTGATGAGTAACGGAGCTTCAATTCTCTGTCAGACCTTGTCGTCTGGCTAGTTCTAAAGCGCCTACAATGACTGGGTCTTCGCCAAGTGTGGTCAAAGCGATCTCAGGCCCTGGGGCGAAAGAATCCATTAAGTAGGGGGAAATGGCTTTTTCGACTGCTGCTCTCAACGGCTCACCGAGCAAGGAAAGTCCACCACCTACGACAATGATCGCGGGATGAAATAGATTTACGACGTGCGAAAGACCGTAGGCTAGATCGTCGGCCGTTTCGTCCAGAATTCTAATCGCTGCTGGGTCGTTTTTTTCAAGTGCAGCGCTTAGAAATTTAGCTTCTCCGCCTTGAGAATTGTCAGTGAGTAGTTGGGAAAGGTAGCTATCAGGGTTCGTTATTTTTAGGGCACGGATTTTGCCATCAACTGCCCACCCTGAACAGCTGGATTCTACAATTCTTCCGCTTTTATCGAGCCGAACATGACCGATTTCGGACTCTCCTGGAGTCGCGCCGTGATAGATGTTTCCATCGACGACGAGCCCTCCTCCAACACCACTACCCAGTGTTATATAAAAAGAGGGATTGGCTCCTTTTCCTGCGCCGTAAAGCCCCTCTCCGAGGGAGGCGGTGTTGGCATCATTGTCGATAGTGACAGGACAATGTGCTAGATTTTCGAGCCACGACCTAATTTCGAAATCATTCCATCCTTCAATTTGATGTGAGCAGCTTACTTTACCGGTCTGAATATCGAAAGGGCCTCCAAACCCTAGCCCTAAACCAGAAACGGAGTAATCAGCGATTAACTTTTTGACACCATCTTCTATCTGATTGCGAACACCGGCTGCACCATTGGCTTTATCCACAGTGTAACGATGGCGCTTGATGATCGTTTGAGGATCTTCTCCCAGTACGACCTGGAGCTTGGTCCCGCCAATTTCGATTCCAATGAGGGTGTCCTTCATATAGGTTGTGATGGCGATATTTTAGTTGAAAATCAAGAGGGTTACTCAGTGGTTATTTGCTTTTTGCCAGTAGCTGCCGAATGCCTTCAATAGGTGGTTCTGTGACACAGAGCAGATTCCACTTCAGAGAATGGGAGGAGAGGACATTTTCGATTAGGTCCACGCCAAGAGGTGATGACAGAAATCTTCCGCTTAAGCCACAGCGACAGGTTGCTGGGAGGTCCAGCTTCCGGGCCACTTGCTGGGCAAGTGATAGAATGGGCCTGAGGGAGTTCCTCAAGATATGTAAAGCTTCCGGAAGTCCTTCTGTAGCGAGTTTAACAACAGTTGGTGCAAATCCACCTATGAGTTTGTTGGGCTCTGGAGAGATTACATAAATTTTTTCCATAATCTCCTGCAGATTTGTTATTCCCATGTATTTTTGGAGTTCGGAAGACAGTCGAGTTGAATCAGACCATCCCTGAAGTTCCAACACTGCCTGGGTCATTCCTCTCCGCCCAAGATCCAGTCCACTCCCAGCGTCTCCCATCCGCCATCCCAATCCGCCAGCGTAATGAAGGCTGCCTTCGGCATCTTTGGCTGCTACAAATGATCCAGTCCCGGCATGTAGAACGAGCCCTGCAGAGTCCCCCGCGACCAATTGAACGACGGGAACAGAGTCATCAACCGAGGTGACCTTACCCAGTCCTTGGAGGTCTTCTGCAATAGCTTTCCAGGTTTTAGGAGGTCCTGCCATACATAGAAGTGTATTATGGATACTTCCTTGGGGAACACCTGCATCTGTGATTAATTGGGCACAGGTTTGCCTCAGGATAATTTCGACGTTTTCTTGTCCGTGGAGACTTGGGTTGGTGCCTCCGGTAGAACGTTGCGACAGAATCGTTCCAGCAGCATCCACCAGGATAAAATCCGTTTTGGTTCCTCCTCCATCAATTCCAATCGAATATGGGGCATTGGTCGTCATTAAGAGGAGAAGTATGGAGAGAGAATCCGATGAGACGCAAGGGGATCGTCAGAGAAATTAATTAGACTTTGATAGCATTCAAAAAATAACCGTTACCAGATTATGGTAACGGTTGAAGATGGGAAATGGGGATTTTACCCTCTTATGGAAATG
>CAXMUM010000223.1:376-3056 GCA_964196585.1 uncultured Opitutaceae bacterium | reverse complement strand
TGGGCTCGAGTTTTTTTCACCAAGAAGTCGAAGCTGAGAACCTGAGGCCTTCCAAATCCCACCTACTTGTGTCAAAACCGACGGGATCATTTGTGTTGGATCAGCATGACAGCCAACCGGTGGTTCTCATTGCCGGAGGAGTGGGGATTACGCCGCTACTGAGTATGTTTAACAGCATCGTGCGTGAGAATGAAACCCGCGAGGTTTGGCTCATTTGTGGCGTCCGCAATAGCGAGGAGGACATCTTGATGGACGATGGAATGCTCGATGAAAAGTTCTTTGAGATCAGAGAAACCCATCCAAATTTACACATCAAGATGTTTTATTCGGCACCCTCGGATAGTGACATAGCTCGACTCGCCGAAGGGGAATTGGCGTATCACAAGGGTAGGATCGGCCTTGCAGGATTGCAGGAGATTCTGCCCTGTAACAACTATCATTACTATATCTGTGCCGCCGAGGTAATGATGGATGCGGTTGAAGAATGTTTGATTTCATGGGGTGTTAGTGAGGACCATATTTTTTCCGAGCGATTTGCCCCGCCTAAGAAACTTAAATCCCAACAAACCATTGAAGGCGCTGTCCGTTTTGAACGCTCAAACAAAGAAATGGAATTTCCCGAGGGCGTTGGCACAATACTGGATCTCGCTGAGAAAGAAGGTGTTCCCATTCCGTCGGACTGTCGTACGGGGGCCTGTGGCACATGCGAAGTCTCGATCATTTCGGGGAAAGCCAAGTCTCTGCAGAAAACTAATTATAAATGCCCTCCCGGTGCCTGTCTTGCTTGTTCGTGTGTTCCGGACGGCAAACTTGTGATCGACTGTTAGTTCGTGTCCTCGCATAATCAGCACCAGTATTTATGATGAATTATATGAAGAAACTTATTCTTGTTTTTATTTTTGCCCTTGTGTGCACCGCCTGTCGGAAAGATGAGTCGGAAGTCTATTATGAAGACTCTGAGCAGGATGTGAAGTCAGATACCACAGGTATGCCCGCTTCAGAAGGGGCGCTGACTTGGGATAAGCCGATGGGGTTTAAGGAGACACCTCTTGGGGGATTCCGCAAAGGAAGCTACACACGTTCCTCCGATGCAGGGGAAGTCCAGTTTGCAATTTCCAGTTTTCCGGGGAGTGTAGGAGGGACACGGGCGAATATTAATCGATGGCGTGGTCAGCTCAATCTTGAGCCAATGACCGAAGGTGATTCATTGCCATCTGAGAGCCTTGGCCAGTTCTCCTTTGTAGTTATAGAAATCGACTCGCCGGAAGGGCAATCCATCTTGGCTGCTATTCTCGAACAAAAGAAAGAAACTTGGTTTTTTAAAATGATGGGTTCATCGGGTGCGGTGAAAGAGCAGAAAGAGTCCTTCCTCTCTCTACTCAAAAGCGTCCGTCCAGGGCGGGGCGGCAAGGTATTATCTTCGGTGGGGGGAACTAAAAGTGGGATGACTTCACCGGAAAACCAAAAACCTTCATTCTCCGTGCCGGCGGGCTGGGAGGAAATCCCCTCAACGAACTCCATGCGTTTGATCAGTCTGCGGCCCCAGGGAGAGTTTTCTAAAATGGGAGAAATCGGAGTTATTACCTTGTCCAGCGTGTCTTCAGAGAAAGATCTTCTTAAGATGTGGAGCCGCACTCTTCAGCTACCTGAGGATAATCCCGAAACCCCCTTCCAGGAAGTGACGATCAACGGAAATGTGTGGAAAGTTTTTGAAGATCGAAGCCAGAATGCTATCTGGGCTGATAAGCAACACGCTCGCCTTATTGTGGCGTTTCATAAGTCCACTAGTGGCAAGGCATGGTTCGTCAAGGGGTTTGGCGAAGACCTGTTTATGGTTCAGGAAAAGAAAAAAATTCTATCACTGATTGAGTCGATCAAGTTTCAAACGGTGGAGGCTAAATGAAAGTGATTCCTAGGAAATGGCTCAAGCTGTTAGCTGCGCCTTCAGTAATGTCATTCTCTGCGCTTTGGCTGGTTGTACTGGTCGTAGTGGGGACGCTCGAACAAAAATCAATTGGCCTGTCTTTGTGGCAGGAGCGCTATTTTTCTTTGTGGTTTTTTATGGCTTGGGACTGGCTTATTGGTGAAACTTGTGATGTTTTCGAAGTGGCAAATTAGGAACTGGGAGTCAATATTATCCATTTGGGGGCTGTCATTCTCTTGGGTGGTGGTGTGGTAACAGCTTATTTTAGTAGCGAAGGGAACATGAGTATTCCTGAAGGGGGACAAAAATCATATTGTGAGGATAACTATAAGGTGGAGCTAGCCCTGACCCGGGAACTCAAAGATGGTAGAAAAGAGGTATATGCCGGGACAGCCCGTGCCCGGAGTTATCAGTCTGAGGTCAAACTCATCGAAGGGGGTTCAGAGCGCCGTGTTCTTATCCACATGAACCACCCATTACGTCACAAGGGCTACACCCTTTACCAATCTTCATTCATTGAAAATGGCGACGGCCAGACTACCGTGCTCGCGGTCGTTCACAACCAAGGTCGCCTTTTCCCCTATATTTCATGTTCGATCATTTGTTTCGGTTTGGTTTTTCACCTCGTTGCTCACGCTTGCAGAGCCAAAATGCGTAATTGCAATTAACGATTTGAATACGGTCATCACCGAGTCGACGAGTCGACGGTTGGATCATTTTGTGACTGGATCTATGGTCATTATTTGGATAGGATTT
>CAXMUM010000223.1:0-350 GCA_964196585.1 uncultured Opitutaceae bacterium | reverse complement strand
ATAGAAAAAAGAAAACGAAGGGTTCTTCAACTGCTCAGTATTTTGCTGCTAGGTGGGGTCTCTCTGGTTGTGCATCAGGTTTTCTTTCTAGCAGGTTCTCCCACGGCTTACTATACGGGGGCATTACTACTTTTGCTCTGCGTTTTTCTAGCTCTGTTTAATCTCCGGAAAAAAATCCCCCAGATGAATCTGATCAAGGCTTCTACCTGGACGCAGTGGCATATTTATCTGGGAATCATCGCCTCTCTGCTGTTCTTCTTGCATGCGGGGATTCCATTTGACGGAGGTTTACTCGACAAATTTCTTGCGACATTTTTTTTGCTGGTCTGTGTGAGTGGTTTCTTGGGCTT
>CAXMUM010000222.1:0-3108 GCA_964196585.1 uncultured Opitutaceae bacterium | reverse complement strand
GCCGCATTTGAAGAAAGGCAGCTTCTTTGGTTTCACCTCCGCAAGCTCTCCTGACTTTGGGTTTCTCCCGGTGTACCCGTCGTATTGCTTGACAAACATGGAACAGAGGCCACGAATTTCCACCCTGTCGCCATTCACAAGCGAATTTGCCATCTCATCAAAGACTACTTTCACGACTTCCTCTGCCTTCCTCGGGGGAAGGTCTGTATCCTCTCTCAACGCTTCTATCAAACTTGACTTGTTCATATTGTCTCTCCTTCAAAATTCAAGATGAATTATGTTCATAAGCAATTGTTTGAGAAATGTCAAGGAATCCTGGCCACTTGCCATAAAAACGGTTATGGGGAGCAAAAAGAAATCTTGGAAATGAAATGTATTGAGAATCTATACGCATAAAAGAAATCTGGGTGAGCCTTTAGGGTGGGCTCACGCTGAAGATTCAGTTTTTGAATGTATGTTCCGAATATCTCAGGATTTCGAAGACCCTGATATTTGCTGAAACATAGCAGATATCGCCACCTTTGCTTTAAGAATCGGAAATGCTGATATCACAGGTTTTTATGGTCTCCGATTCTTTCAAGTACGTTGGAGATATCCAAGTTGTAACGTCCCTCTCCAAGCGGTTGTTAGGCGTGATCATCGTTCATTGGCTCAGACCATATTCCCATAATTGCGACAGGTTCTCGTGTGGTCAACCCCCAACACTCATCTGAGCCAATATTTGCTCCAGTGCCGTCTGGTTGGGAGCAATAGAGGGGGTGGAAGGTGGAACCGTCGCAAGCAACTCCAGAAACTGTTCGGTCTTTCCTGTTGCCGGTGGTAAGTGTGCCGATAAGATCATTTTCGGGGCAATCTGACGAATTCTGTCCAGCGCTTGACTGAATTCGCTCTGCTTAACCATATGAACCCATGGGTTGTCCAAGCTAGCCCATCCGGCCATGCCTTGAGCCAGATCCCCCTTGGCAACATCATCGGTACTTTGCGCCGGTGATGGGATGATGGCGCCGAAGCAATCGGCAGAAAAGAAAACCTCGGATTTGTCATCATAGACGCCGATGGTAGTCGGATTATCGAACAGGGGCGGTCTCACGGCGGTCAGCTTACGATCCCCCACACTAATACTGTCTCCCGGATTCAGCCAGTAAACCCGATCCATGGGTACCGGCCAAGCCGTGCTCATCCTCAGCACAGCTAAAGAGTATGCCGCAAGCCGCGCGTTGGGAGCTGCTTCAAGGACCTTTTGAAGGTTGCCGGTATGATCCGCATCATCGTGGGTGAGCCATACCCACTTCAAGTCTCGAAAATCGATAACTGACTTGAGAGCCTTCATAAACTCCTCACTGTCTATGCCCATTCCTGTATCAACGAGGACGGGCTCCTTCGCCTTGATGACGAAGGCATTGACCGGAAGGAATCCCGCTCCGGGAACCGGAAAATGAGCGGGAAGAACCTCGATATCTGGCATCGCTTGATAGGGTTTTTCCATTGGAAACTCCTCCTTTCGTGGTTTTCAACTCAGACTTCTCTGTCATTACGATAATTAAGGTGAGCGACGGAATCCAACTTTCGACACCTCGTTGCCTAACGCAGAGTTAACTGGCCTTTCTCCTATTTGTTTCTTTTTGCCTTTTTATATTCTCGTAAAGCCTGGCGCTCTTGCTTGGCACGCGAAGTAAATGTCTGAAGTGGCGTGACTTCCCAGTCTAGACTTCCCCACATAGGTATATTTCTAAGCATATTGTCCAATTCATCGTTTGATTCTGCCTCGACGATGAAAACAAAAGCACGATCTCCTACCGGAAGTCCCCCAGCTACAATTTTTTTCTTTTTTTCGAGTTGAATAATCTCATTGAAGCTTGGGAGAATGGCATTATCCAATACCTCAATCGCCTCATCTGGAGACGCAAACCCAGGACCACCTGATCCGACAACTAGATACTTCATGATTTTCCCTCCTTTGGGGTTTTGGTGCCCCTTTGATTTTTCATTTTAGTCCAGCTAACAAGTAATTATACTGACCTGGATATAATCACCGATATAATGTTATCCGTCTTTAAATGCCATGTGTTATCGTACCAAAAAACTAAATACCGCTAAAGTGCAGATATATTGAGATTAGCTCATGGAAATCGGGTTTGTCAAAACCTGTGATTTCTTGCCAATACATTCAATCTTCACGATGTTGTGGTATCGGGAAAATACCCAAGAATGGAGTGGATATAAAACAGCCCCCGCCTCCTCCACCGTCATCACCATCGGGTTCTGAGACTGTAATATACCCTAACTTGACTTCAGTATCGCTTCCATGAGGACCCGATACGGAAAGACTCACTGTATAAATGCCTGGGTTATCATAGGTATGGGTAGGATTCTCCTCTGTGCTTGTTTCACCATCTCCAAAATCCCACAGACAACTGGTAATGTCCCCCGTGGATTCATCACTGAAGTTTACTATTAGAGGGGCATCACCGATGGTATTATCAGCGGTGAAGTTGGCAACGGGAGTTTCATGCTCGACGACAATGTAATCAGCCTTAGTCTCCGTATCTGTTCCACCTGGACCAGTAATGGTAAGCTTCACATTATAGGTGCCAGGGTCGTGATAGGTGTGTTGAGGATTCTGGTCATTACTTAGCGCTGAATTGTCTCCAAACTCTTATCGTCTCGGCTGGATGCATATTCTTCTGAGAGCGACCACTCTTTATGGCGAAACTGCCCACGTTTTCGGAGCGAAGCGACGCTACTGATTCAATTACTATTCAAGTGGACAGTCTCGAATGGGGTGCCCAAAACCAATCCAGTGTCTTTGTAAGATCCGTTTGCTACCACGAAATCCTAGGTTCTCGGCTTTATTTTGAAGTCTTTCCCTTTGCTCGTAAAGTAACCAGGACATTCAAATACCTGGATCGCCATGCTGCCTGCCTGGGTCTGGGGTTCCACACTATTTGGAAGTCATTGCCTTTACAGCCTCTTCCGTGGTCCAGACTGCGTTGGCCATGAACCGGAAATTGATCACTGCCGCAGCGTATCCATTACCCTCCGGAACTATGGCGGCAGCGGTCGCGTCCTTCACCACAGCAACCTCAAAACCCTGCTCCAGCAGTTCAC
>CAXMUM010000221.1:280-3110 GCA_964196585.1 uncultured Opitutaceae bacterium | reverse complement strand
GGAGTATCCGGGATTTTGCTTTCTTCTTCTTTGTCCAGGCTTTTGCTGCGTTCAGGATGTCCGTCATCCAGCTTGTAGAGACTAACGGACTCTATCGCCATATCGACGTGTTTGGAGCTGAAAAACCAACCACGCCAAAACCAGTCCAGATCTTCGCCGCTTGCATCTTCCAAGGTCCGAAAGAAATCCGCAGGGGTTGGCCGTTTAAAGGCCCAACGTTTTGCGTATTCGTGAAAAGCAAAGTCAAAGAGTTCTTTGCCAAGAATGTGATCTCGCAGAACCGTCAACCCAAGTGCTGGTTTCCCATAGGCTTGGTGACCTCGCTGGGTTAGATTGTCAGCCGTGACCATGATGATGGGATCATCCGGTTCTGCCATTGTCTGGATGATACTACGTGTTCTTTCTTTGTATCTATCCTGAATGGGTTGGTCAAATTCAGTGCTAGCTATCTGTTCGACAAAAGAGTTGAGACCTTCGTCGAGCCACATCCATTGACGTTCGTCGCTATTGATGATCATCGGGAACCAATTGTGACCAACTTCGTGGATAACCACCCTTATAACGTAGTTACGATGTTTGAAGGGATAGGTTCCTTGATCATCGATGTCTGTCGATGACGACTGGAAGGAAATCATTGGGTATTCCATTCCTCCGGCCGGACCCCAGGCTGACCAGATAACGGGATAAGGATAGGGATAAACGACGCGTGAATAGACTTTGATCGTCTGGGCTGCCGATTCGGTGGAAAAACGTTCCCAGATAGCGGCGGCTTCCTGTGGATAAGCACTCATGGCCATGACGGGCATTCCTTCAACTTCAATTTCTTTGGCATCCCAGATGTAGCCTCGTGAAGCTGCAAAAGCGAAATCACGGACATTCTCGGCTTTAAAAATCCATGTTTTGTTGTTGTCCGATTTCTCCTTTAGGTTGGCCTCTGCTTCTTCAGGAGTAACAATAAAAACAGGGGTTTTTGCTTTTTTTGCTTCCTGTAAGCGCTGGAGTTGCCCGGAACTCAAAATATCGTCGGCGTTACTCAGCTCGCCCGTGGCGGCGACCACAAAATCATCAGGTACGGTGATGTGGACTTCGAATTTCCCAAACTCCAGAGCAAATTCTCCATATCCGATGTAGGGCTTTAGTCGCCAACCCTGTTGATCGTAGTAGCCACACATGCGAGGATACCATTGGGCTAAATGATAGGCGTAGTCGCCGTTCTTGAGCTTTTTCTTTCCATGCCGAAATGAAAGAGCCTCATCCTGTATGGAAAACTCCCAGTCGATCTTGAAGCTAACGGAATTTCCTGTTTCCAGGGGAACAGGAAGATCGATCCGCATATTTGTATTCACAATAGTATACGAAAGGTCATTCCCCGTGGCATCAGTGACAGAGGTGATGCGGTGACCTCCGTCAAAAGTCTGGTTGCGAACAAAGTTGCGGAAGGTAGCAAATTCAATTTCCGCAGGTTCTCCCGGTTTTCCTTCGAAGCCCAGAGCTTGCTGGCTTCTTTGGCGTTTGGAATCCTTGTTCAGTGCATTCTGATCGAGTTGGACCCATATGTATTTGAGCGTATGGGGTGAATGATTTATGTATTCGATTGTCTCGCTGCCGATGATTCGCGCATCGGACTCATCCAATTCAACTTCGATATGGTAGTTTGCTTCCTGTTGCCAATAGCCTGGTCCTGGAGCACCCGAAGCGAGTCGTGTTTCGTTAGGGTCTGGAAGGAGAGAGTCGAGTTGCTCGAAGTCATTGGCATGGGCGAAAATGCCGAAGACGAGGTAGAGAAATAAAACAAAGATGGATTTGTGTGGATGGAGTGAATTCATTCTATGATTTAACTGGAAATTGAAAAAGCTGAAGATCGTAAATTTGTTCCAAGATGGCCTTTGCTGATTTCCTGTCACGGGTTTTCGTATGGCATACTGCAAGAGGCAGTGTTTTCTTCCTTCACTCGGTTATATCCGCGTCAAGGGTGGGCGATGCTTTTGTGCCATGGATAACAAATATTCGATGAGGTATCGATAGGGGGGCATTAGGAAAAATTTCTTTTAAAAGCTCTTCGTGCTTCTGATCAAATTGAACGACTTTTTCGGGAGAGAGACTTCCCTTTACACCGGCACTGGCGCGGATGCGACCTCGCCATCCCTCGTGGGAGTATATGATAGATTCGTCGTAGGAGTAGCTTTTGATACAGGCGAACTCTCCTTCTGTGAGATGACGGAACCAATCTGGATAGATGCCGATTCCACCACCGAATTTCCAATCTGGATTACACTGACTAATGAGTTTTTCCGTGTGCCAAACAACATTGGAGCGGATTGGTAACCAATCGAAATGAGCAATGATCAAACGGCCGAAAGGCTTTAAAATTCTCTTTATCTCTCCCATCGCCTTTGGGTAGTCAAACCAATGCCAGCACTGTCCTGCGGTCACGATATCGACACTTTCATTTGGAAGCTCTGTTGTCTCTGCGAAACCTTTTCGCCAATCGACTGATAAACCTGCTTCTTCAGCTAGATCTTTTGCTTCTGCTAAAAGCTCGGTCGATGGGTCAATCCCAATAACTTTGCATCCCAATTTGGCCAAACCTCTGGCGACTGTTCCAGTTCCGGTCCCGAGGTCTACGACCAATTCATTCCTTTTAATTAGCGCGTTGTCTTGAAGCGTTGAAAAGAATGAATCAGGAAATCCTGCTCTATATTTTTTGTAGTCTTCAGCTGCCTTTCCGAAATCTATTTTCATTTTCCATTGGTCTGCAATGATGCCAGAAAGCGATTCACTTCCTTTCTTGTTTGAAGGATGAACACACGTTTTTCATTTTTCAATCCTT
>CAXMUM010000221.1:0-270 GCA_964196585.1 uncultured Opitutaceae bacterium | reverse complement strand
ATAGTGATCCTTTCCTCACACCCTTCTGTCATATCGGGGCGTGATTTGCCTCGGTAGGTGAGAAATCGTTTGAAGATACCGTAAAAGCACCGCCAACGAGGAAGATCTAAGAAGATGACTGCGTCACATGCTCTCATTCTTACATCCATGGTTCCACCATAATTGCCGTCGATGATCCATTTTGGTTGAGAAACGATATTTTCTTGAATGGTTCTCCACTCATCACTTGGTGTTGAAATCCAATTCGGATGCCAGTGCAATCGATCGAGG
>CAXMUM010000220.1:245-3133 GCA_964196585.1 uncultured Opitutaceae bacterium | reverse complement strand
TCCAACAAATTAACCGCATAGCCATTATATTCAAACTGAAGAACTGTCGAACTAACCGAAATCCCTCTTTTCTTCTCCAATTCCATCCAATCGGATGTAGCTGCTCTTTGATTTTTATTTCCCCGAACGGCACCCGCTAATTGCACGGCACCTCCGTACAAAAGAAACTTCTCCGTAAGCGTTGTTTTACCCGCATCAGGATGTGAAATAATGGCAAAAGTGCGTCGCCGCTCTATTTCAGTTCGAAGAGACATTCCCGCACATTCATACGGCAGCACCAGGGAATGCCAGAAAATTCGTAGATGGAAAGAATCAAACGACTCGAAACGATCAGTTCAGAGTATCCCAAAGCCAAATGGCAATAGCTCCTCCAGCTTAAGACAGAGCAATCCTTCTTCAGAATAGAATATAACTTTAGTCTCCGCTTCTCCAAATTCGCGTATCGTTTGCCGACATGCCCCACAAGGCGAAAAAACTCTCCCCTCCAGCTCCGCACATGCAATCGCCCGTATCTTTATCTTTCCTCCCAGGCTTGATATCGCATTGGCGATCGCAGACCGCTCAGCGCAAATGGTGAGACCATATGAAATGTTTTCCACATTGCACCCGGAAAAGACATCTCCTTCTTCAGTCAGCAAAACAGCCCCAACTCGAAACCCGGAATACGGTGCATAAGCCGAACGGCTTGCTGCTTTTGCTTTTTCATAAAGATCTTTTGGAGAAATTTCTACCATAGGAAATTCAGTCTACTATTTAAGTCGTTCCGTATAAACGATCCCCAAAATCTCCCAAACCAGGGAGAATATACTTGTTTTCATCTAATTCGCGATCAAGTGCTACGGTAATTATATGCAATTCCGGAAAACGTCCCTGAAGCCTTTCAACACCCTCAGGAGAAGCCACAATACAAAGAAACTTCAAAAAATTAGCACGCCTCCTGATAAGTCTCTCAATCGCCACCTCTGCGGACCCACCTGTAGCCAACATGGGATCGACCAATAGAACCAAACGATCTTCTAGCTCGGGAAGCTTACAATAGTAGGATTGTGCTTCAGCCGTTTCATGATCACGCTCCAATCCCACATACCCCACAGTCAATTTTGGAATAAGATCGCTTACCATCTGCAACATTCCCAAACCAGCCCTCAATACCGGAACAACAACGACATTATTCTCCAGTTCAACCCCTTCAAATGACTCTAGAGGAGTTGCAATACCCTTAGCCACAACAGGCAAATCCTTCGTCGCTTCAATAATCAAAAAAGCAGTCAACCGATGACACGTGGCCCGGAACTCTGAGGAATCTGTCTTTTGATCCCTTAACTGAGTAAGGAAGTGATTCGCCAAAGGATGATCAAGGATGGTTAACGGCATTGTGTTTTCTCAAAATTAATACCCCTGCAATACACGCTGTCATAAAAGAGGCCAAATAAAGCGCGGATCGCGCTGACAAGAAATTCACCCATAGAGAAAAGGAGTAACGGTTCGCCATTGAAGCTTCAAATCTCCTATTGGTCAACCAGAGATCTCGTCATCATACTCCACATTCCTGCTCAATAAACTTTTCCCATACCAACCGAAAGGCAGCTGAAAACTCCGCTTTGACTGTCCTTATATTGTCAGTGACTACTTTCCTCGAAAACCACTTCCCCTCTCAATTTCATCGGGATGAAGGTTGAAAGGGCCTTCTGTCTCACCTTGATAGACCCACACGAATTCCTGCCCGTTGCTTAGCACGGCTCTAATTTTAAGATCCGTCTAAGTTTACCATTTTCAACGCGATAGCCCAGCTCTTCCTCCGTCTCCCTAACAGCACAAATATCATAGAATTCACCTCCATCTACATGTCCCGACGTCGAAGAATCCCACAATCCGGGTGAAACGTCTTTAAACATCGATCGTTTTTGCAAAAAAACCTCTCCTCTTTGATTGAAAAGCAATACGTTACCAGCTCGATGCATCAGTCCGAGAGCATGTATCTCGTGCCTAAACCTGTGCCCCACTACCTCGTCATTGAGATCCTCCACATCAAAAATCTCATTTACTGCCATTTTTCTACCTTTGGCCTTTCATTCTATCTAATCTAACGTTTAAGATCGTCTCTTTTCCAATCTAACAACCCATTTCTCAGTATATGCCAAAAGTCGACCTAGATCTAATAGCAGAAGTCCTCAAAAGCAACGAAGTAGACCCTCAAGTTGCCAGTAAGATTATGCAGCAAATTGAGGAAGAAATCAAAAGAGAAGCTGAAATGAATGAGGCCACAAGAGAGCCTCCAGTCAAAAAGCAATTCGTGATGATTCTCTCCGATCCTCGAAATGAGGTTCCAGTTGGTGCTCTGGTCGGATGGGTCGTACAGATTCCAGAAATGGACAGCCCCATGAGCGCAATAGACCGTATCAAAAAATCGGCATACGAATTTAACATTAGCAAAAAAGGCAGCAAATACCCCGTCAACAGCATCGGAGAAGCGTGTGAAGCCGTCAGCGCAAAGTTCTTTAAAGAACAGTATATCGCTGTCAAAACCAAACTACCCGTTACTGTTGTCAAAACAGATAATATCCTGCCAAAGGAAAAAATCAGTATGGATGATCTTCGAAGCTAACGAAGACATCTCGGCAGAAACCCTTTAGTTTACTCTTTTTTGTACCAGGTATTGTCTGGCGCTTGCAACCACACACCTGGAGCAGAAGCATTTCGTAACGATTCTGCTCGCCCTTCACCGACAACCGCAATCGTTAGACCAAGTCGGCTAGCAACAATTCCGTAGAGTGCTTTTCTATCTGCGTTCTCTTCAGACATTGTCTTCACATCCTCTGGTTTAAGCATACCACGTTGCTGAAGAAATCCTCTATTATCTTCGCCAAGCAAACCATTTTTCTTTAGAG
>CAXMUM010000220.1:0-235 GCA_964196585.1 uncultured Opitutaceae bacterium | reverse complement strand
CTTGATTGAATGGAGGCCTCATCGATCGACTCCTTTGCTTGAAGAGATCCCACAAAACCAAGCATCAATAGTGAAAGAGAAAGGAATAGTGTCATATTTTTCATAGAATATATCCTTAAATAAAAAACTTATTCATCTTTTGCCGTCATCACTGTCTCGGATGCAGCATCAATTGCCCCAAACGCATTTGCCAGTTCATCTTGAAGCTGCACCTTCAAATTTACATCCAAAGTCA
>CAXMUM010000219.1:0-3159 GCA_964196585.1 uncultured Opitutaceae bacterium | reverse complement strand
TGTGCTAACTTGTTTCGTAAGGAAAACGTGGATGGCATTTTGATTGCTGCGGTTAATTTCGGCAGTGAACAGGGGGTAGCATGGACTATCAAAAAAACACAACTTGATGTTCCGATCATGATTTTTGCTTGTCAGGAAGAGGAGGCTCTCACCTTGAAAACGAAACGAAGAGATGCCTTTTGTGGTCTTCTTTCGATAGGAGATGTGCTCAGGCAGATTGGAGCAAAGTATAGCGTTGCTCCACGTCCAATTGGTTACCCTCGGGAAGAGAGTTTTCGCAGTAGCATGGAGTGGTTTGTCGGTGTCTGTCGTGTCGTGGGAAAGATCAAGCTGGCTCGATATGGGCAGATAGGTGCGCGGCCTGATGCTTTTTGGACGTGCCGATTTGATGAGCGAAAGCTTCAACGCATGGGCCCTACGACTGTTACGCTGGATCTTTCCGAAGTGATTGCTGGTATAGGTAAGCTTTCGGATGAGGATGCAGACGTTAAAGCGGCCCTCGATTCTATAGATGGGTATGCTGATACGAGTGGGGTAGGGAAAAATGCGATGCTTAAGTTCGCCAAGTTGGAGACATTTTTAAAGAAATGGGGAGAGGAAAATGCCATTGATGCTTTTGCCATACAATGTTGGACATCCATCGAGCAGAACCTGGGTATCTGCCCTTGTACAACCATGAGTCGATTGGCTGATATGGGAATCCCGGCAGCATGCGAAGCCGATATTCTGGGAGCGTTGTCGATGCATGCTTTGCAACTTGCGGGAAAGCATCCTGCTGCATTGGCGGATTGGAATAATCTACACAACGAAGATGATGATTTGGTGAACCTTTGGCATTGTGGTGTTTTTCCAAAGGCCTTTGCAAAGGACCAACCCAAGTTGGGGATTCACAGTATTTTTCCAGCTGCAGGTGCGGCAACAGAAGAGCAGTCACATGGAGTGGTTAACCTGGTAGCAAAGGCTTCTCCAGCTACATTGTCCCGCATTACTCAAGATGGAGATGGGCAATGGAAGGCCTTAATTGTAGAAGGCTCTTTTGAAGAAAACTCAGCTTGTACGACTGGTTCATATGGTTGGTGTCGTATAGAGAATCTCCCCAAACTCTATAGAGATACATTGCTTCAGCATTTCCCTCATCATGTTGCTGTTTCCCAGGTGCATGTCGGGAACATTTTATGGGAAGCTTTTGGCAATTATTTGGAGTTACCGGTTTATCATCCCGGACAGGTTCAAGCGGGTGAGTACAAAACGGAATTACCCTTTTAAAAATATTCAGAAAAAAACTATAAAAGTACTGTTATGAAATTTGGAATACATTCACTGTTGTTTACAGAGACTTTTCTGGAAAAAGATCTTCCTCGTCTAGATTCGTTTAAAGCAATGGGATTTGATGCGGTTGAGATTATTCCGTTTGATCCTGAAAACTTCCCAGCAGCCAAAGTTAAGCAATATGCGAACGATATTGGGGTTGATATCAATATTGGATACGGGATGCCACAGGATAAAAATATCATCTCAGCGGATGCGTCTGTCCGCAGGGAAGGAATCGATTTTACCAAATATCTCATTGACATGTGCGCGCAGGCCGGAGCGAAAGTCTTTGGTGGTGTCATTTATTGTGCATGGGGATACATGACCGGAAAAATGAGAACGGCAGATGAATGGAAATGGGGAGTAGATGCTTTTCAGGAGATTGCCACATATGCGAATGTGAATGCTCCAGAATTGATTCTTGGAATTGAGCCGATCAATCGTTTCGAGTCTCATTTCATCAATATTGCATCCGATGCAGTTCAATTCATTAAGGATGTGGAGCAACCAAATGTAAGGGTGCATCTGGACACTTTTCATATGATCAGAGAAGAGGATGATATCGCTGGAGCTGTCATCGAGACTGGAGAGAACATAGGATATATCCATGCTTGTGAGAATCAGAGAGGGATCCCTGGGAGGGGACAAATCCCATGGCTCGAATTCTTACAGGCTCTCAAGCAAGTTAAGTATGATGGTTGCGTAACAATTGAATCGTTCGATCCAAATATGGAAAAAATTGCTAAGCTATGCTGTATCTGGAGGCAGTTGGCTGACTCACCCGAGCAGTTAGCCACTGAGGGGTTAGCTCATCTAAAAGAGGTTTACGACAGAGCTTAGGAAGTTTCCTTGTTTCTGATAGCCGCTCTCTGGAACAGATTCAGGAGAGTCATCCATCCCATTGGATTTGGTTGAACTACTCTTTAGGTTCTTTTTTTCCTAAGAGAGAGGTAAAGAAGCCTCTTTTTGGTGGAGTGGCGGAGGCTTCAGAGTTCTCAGTTTCAACGTCTTCTGCTGATTCTTCTGGTTCATTTATGATGATGGGAGCTCCCGGCTTGGGCTTGGTCATTTCTCTCAGGACACTTGAGTACAAGAGTGGCTTTGGGAAATAGGGAATGCCCACTTGTTCGAGTGATTGAATTTCTTTATCGATGAGGCATCCCGAGACGATACTAACTTTCAATTTTGGGTTATTTTTTTTCGCTTCGATGACAAAATCGATACCTTGGCCATCTGGCAATCGATGATCGGCTATGATCAAGTCGATCTTCTCTGAATTCTGTTCGAAGTAGGCTTTTGCCCCTGCAATTCTAGTCACTGAATGCACAACATGTCCCATCAGGGTCAGCTCTTCGGTTGCCAGTTGGTTAAGTTCTTCTTCGTCTTCAATAAAAAGAATATGCATGGTAAAATCTCTTACGGGGAATCAATTCGAAAACTAATACAAGCCAGCAAATGTATGAGGTGATCGTAAGTGTGCAATATTTTGTTTTAGAGGTGTAGTTTTTTTTAACTGGGATAACTTCCAGTTATGTAATGCCAGAGACTCTGAGCTTCGTTTTCGTTGGATTGTGATATCCAGCGGGTAATATCTCCAATAGAGATGAGGCCAATGAGTTTGCTTTCCTCGACAACAGGGAGATGACGATGTCTTTTGGTTGTGATCAACTCCATGGCTTCGTCGATAGAAGTTTCGGGAGTGATTGTTTCGACATTTTGCGTCATCACCTGGGTCACCGGAGTTTTTAATGGATCAAGGCCGGCGGCCACCACGCGATGAAGGACGTCACGTTCTGTGAAGATGCCGCTTAATTTTCCCCCATCCATCACAATGATAGATCCTACCCT
>CAXMUM010000218.1:0-3167 GCA_964196585.1 uncultured Opitutaceae bacterium | reverse complement strand
CCTGACAAAATTATCGGCAACATTTCGTAACCCGAAGCCAATTCCAAAGGAAAGGGCTCCGATTATCATCGAAAGAGTACTGAGATCAAACCCAGGGATCATCACTGGTAAAACGACCAGGAGCCCGATAACAAAGAATATGTAACCAGACAGAGTTGAAACAGCGATACTGACCCCCCTGTCCAGCCCTGCTTTGGGTAATATCTTACTGCGAAGTAAACGTTTAAAAAGAGCCGTTATAAGCAGGAGTGCAATAAACAGAACAATCCCTTTAAGGATTGAAAACGGTGTTAAGCTGAGATTCCCGAAAACAAAGGACTTATTGAGGAATTCAAGGATGGATTCGAAGTTCACTCGGACAATTGAAACTCTTTTAAACGTTTCTTCAAGATTGTTTGCGTGATGCCCAAGAGCTTAGCTGTAGCCGCTTCGTCTTCTCCTTTATCTGAATAAGCCCGGTTTATCATCTCTTTCTCCAGTCGTTTGAGCAAGGTTCCCTCTTCTTCTGTTTTGAAGGTCGAAAAGATAGAATCCAATGCGCTGGATAGTGAGTTTGTTTCGTCCTTCTCCTTGGAGGATATGTCTGCTTCTTCAGTGTCTGCTTTTTCGATGCGAGCCGCTTTTGTAATCTCTTCCGGGAGATTCTTAATGAGGATTGCATCTCCCTGAGCAACAACAGCACTTCGATAAATTGTATTTTCCAATTCCCGCACATTACCGGGCCATTGATAACCACATAAGACACTCATTGCTTCGGGGGAAACTTTTCGGACTTTTGCCTTCTTTTCTTTTTCCAGGATCTGGAGCATGTAATCCACCAAGTCTGGAATGTCCTCAATTCTTTCTCGAAGCGAAGGGACCCGAATGCGTACCACATTGAGGCGATAATAAAGATCTTCCCGGAAGGTTTTCTCCTGAACCATTTCCTCCAGGTCTTTATTCGTTGCTGCGATGATGCGAACATCGACTTTGATCATTTCGGATCCACCAACCCTTTGTATTTCGCCCTCTTGCAGGACCCGAAGAATTTTGGTCTGAGTCGCTAGGGCCATGTCTCCTATCTCATCGAGAAAGATGGTGCCTCTATCGCATTGTTCAAATTTCCCTTTTCGTTGAGTGGTCGCTCCAGTGAATGATCCTTTTTCATGACCGAATAATTCACTCTCGATAAGATTGTCGGGAATGGCGGCGCAGTTGACCGCGATAAAGGGATTACCGCTGCGCAAGCTGTGTTGGAAGAGCGCTCGTGCAATCAGCTCTTTACCGGTTCCGCTTTCGCCGGAGATGAGAACAGTTGCGCCGCTGGCTGCGACCTGCCCGACCATTTTAAAAACTTCCTGCATGGCCGGAGAGTTTCCGACTATTCCTTCTTTGTAATCCTCGCTTTTTAGCTTCGGTTCATAAGACCCTGCCTGCTCCATGTCCTGCACAGCTCCTAAAGCGCTCTCAGCCAGACTGATTACTTTTTCAGGATCAAATGGCTTCATCACATAATCAAATGCGCCAAATTTCATCGCTTCGATAGCTGTTTGGGTAGTGCCAAATGCAGTCATCAAAATGATAGGCACTTGCCGATCAATGGAACGTAGATGCTGAAGGGCCTCGATCCCTGTCATCCCACCCATTCGGATATCAAGAAAAATGATCGATGGAGATTGTTTACGCACAATTTCTATCCCCTCTTCCCCACTGGCAGCTTCGATAATCTGATAGCCGGCTTGGCTTAAGACACGATCGAGTGAGTAGCGAATTTCAGAATCGTCATCAATAATGAGGATGGTCGAATTTTGGTTATCTGAAATCATTATAGAAAAAAGTAAAAGAAACTGGGCTTATCCTTAGAGCTATGTGAAAGGACATGAAAGAGGATAATATGTGATGTATAGAGAGAAAATGGAACAATAGAGATGTCTATCATGCAAAATTCATGCCAGTTGACGAATCCCTGAAAAACATTAAAGATGATCCTTCTAAAAACTACATCTAGGTCTATCTGAAAGGTCCACTTTATTGATGACGATGGATGGTTCTATATGCTCAACTGGTCGTTTAAACTATTTCGCGTTTACGGAATACGCCTGGAAATCCATATTTCGTTCATCCTTCTCCTTATGTTTTTTGGGTATGAAGGATGGGGTCATGCGGGAATAGAAGGAGTTCTCTGGGGGGTCTTTTTTCTTATCAGTATATTTACCTGTGTGGCTCTTCACGAATTGGGACATTCTCTTATGGCCTTAAGATTTGGTATACGAGTGCGACGAATTCTCCTCCTCCCGATCGGTGGGATGGCTCAGTTTGATAGTATTCCGAAAAATCCCTGGAAGGAGCTTGCTATCACGGTGGCAGGTCCTGCGGTCAATTTCGCCTTGGCGGCATTTTTCTTTTTCATTTTTAGGCCAGGTTCGGTGACGTTGATGATAGGCCTGCCTCTGGATGTTCATTCGCTGGGCAATGCGATGATTGTTTCCAATCTTGTGATGGGCGCGTTTAATCTAATTCCCGTTTTCCCAATGGATGGTGGGCGTATTTTCCGAGCTGTTTTGGCCATGAAGTTCTCCTATTTGAATGCCACCAAATGGGCCTCTGGGGTTGGAAAGGTTCTCGCTGTCTTAGCTGCTGGCTATGCTCTGATGCACGGGAGTTATCCGACCGCTCTCTTATTCGCCTTTATTTTTGTTGGCGGTGATATGGAGTATCGTTACGTCAAACAGAAAGAAGTATTGGTGGGCGTATCAGTTTCGGATCTTATTCAGAGAGATTTCTGTTTGGTTGAAGGAGGAACCTCGATCGAGTGTGTTTCTGAGAAACTGGAGAATGAAAATTCCCCTTACCTAGTGATCATCGATGAAGGTCAGATTCTAGATGTTTTATCAGTGAAAACATATCAAAAACTTCAAAAGAAACGATCGAATACCGATTCTGTGGCAGATCTCTGTGAACGCTCTATCAGTTCTTTGCAGGCAGAATGGCCATTGGAGCCATTTTATTCCACGCTTATTGCGTCTGAACGAAGAACATTTCCAGTCTTTTCATTTGGAAGATTAGTTGGAATCATTGATGTAAGAGAGATGAATCGTTCTATTGAAACTATTTACGAGCGCAAGAAACTGACCAAAAAACAAAAACTCTCCCGAGCTAGCGTATAAGAGATCGTCCAAGACTTTACC
>CAXMUM010000217.1:0-3171 GCA_964196585.1 uncultured Opitutaceae bacterium | reverse complement strand
CCTGACCGCAAATTCGATGAATGTATTTTATGATCTCAGGGGAAACTACCGTGTCCACCTGATTCCAGATATTGACCTCTCCATCCTGAATGATCAACCCGTGCTCCGGATAATAATCCTGATTTAAGGAGGGCGTGGGAATCAAGGTCAGGTTTTTGACCTTGATCGCTTCGAAATCCTTCACCACAGTCACATCGGTGTATCCCAACTCTTTCAAACACTCCAGCATGATCGGATCGTCTGGACACAATATTTTCAGGTCTTTAGGTAAATATGCCAGGGTGCGAATATCAAAATGGTCCTGATGGCGGTGAGACAAATACACGACATCTGGCCGGGGGAATTTATCCCTATTTATTTCCACACTGGGAAAATAATAATTGAGTTCTTCGAAATGCAGGCTGAACAGACAAGGGTCCGACAGCAGGGTCGTCTCTTGGGACTCAAACAAAAGGCAGGCGTGACCGATTAATGTGGTTTTCATAGCTCTCTTTTTATGTTTATATGGTTCTCCCCCCAGAGAAGACGCGCCAGCATAACCGAAGCGAAGTCTGATCTCAAGGTCATTTCCGGGGCATGTGTTAAAGTATTGACAGGAGAGATGAAATTTAAAGACACTTACGGGTCGCGTACCCTTTAAAACCACTTTTAGGATTAGGAATCATGACGGAACAAAATATAGCGTTTGAAGAAGGAAAAGAATGCCCTGTCACAGTAGAGGGCACCGGCGGCGGATTGTCCGTCTCTCCCAACGGCGACATGTTATTGGTGGGGTCAATCCCCAGCCCCTCCAACCATCAGATCGAAGCTTGGGGTGGCAAGTGGCGGGCCAAAATGATAACGGAATCTGAATTTCCCTCCATTCCCATTTTCGCCATCGGAAGCGAGGACTGGATTCTGGAGACCCCCTGTAACCCCTACCAAATGGAACAAGAAGCTCCAGGGTTCTGCGAGGCGCTCTACGCCAAGGATGAATGTTCTATGGCGGCCATTCTGGTGGATTCGGATACCGGGATCATCAAAAAAATAACCCATGTATCCCTGGATGAAATGTTCATCGAGCGGTTGGTGCTTTCATGGAATCCCTTCCGACATGAGGGCAATGATTATAATAAATCGTTTAGCCCGGTAGAATTTACTAAACGGGTGGGGAATATATTCAAGATGCGGCCTTCGAAAGAACTGTGGACCGTTTCGTGGTAGAAGATCTCGGAGAGAAATAGAAATTTCTACTTGGCGAATTCGTCGTCGTCGATGACTTCTTCTTCCTCTTCCTCCTCTTCCTCTTCGATGTCTTCGAATTCTTCTTCTTCTTCCTCTTCTTCTTCCTCTTCCTCTTCTTCCCGGTCGAAGAGAGGGTATTCCAAATCCTGTAGAAATTCCGAATCCCTCAAAGCCTCCCAACCCTCATCGTCATACGGGTTGCCTTCGATATACAATCGGAGCAGATTGGACATCAATTCCGATTCCGCAATGGTCTGCAAACCTTCATTAGTGATGGCATTGTTCTCGACCATGAGTGTTTCCAGATTGGCAAAATTCTCTGATTGAGCAATCAATTTAACTCCATCATCGCCAATCTGGTTGCGATCCAGAGAAAGCAGAGTCAGGTTTTTCAAGTGAGGTGACTCGGCAAGGTACTCAGCACCGACAGCTGTAATATAGTTGAGTTCGAGGTATAGTTTCTTGAGATCCTTCAATTCCTCATATTCGGATATAATTTTTATCTGCATGTCGCCGAGGTTCAGTTTGCTGAGATCCACCACTTCGCCATCCTCACTCAAGCGTTTGCGGATGAGGTTAAGGATCAGGAATCCGGCGATCGCCTCTTTGCCCTTCTCGGTCAATTGATTTTCAGTCAAATCGATGCTTTGCAGGTGGACAAAGTTCGGGCTCTTCGCCAACGCCAGTGCGCCCTCATCGGTGATGCCATTTTTTTTGAGATCCAGTAATTCCAGGTTTGGGAGATTCTTGCTTTCAGCTAAGAACTTAACCCCTTCATCGCCCAACTTGTTTTGAGAAAGCACAAGGCTGGTCAGAGACTGAAGATTTCCAGAATCTGCAATCAACTGCGCTCCTTTATGGGAAATTTCATTCCAGGCCAAGCGTAATGATTTCAGGTTGGCCATATTTCTTGAATCAGAAATAAAACCAACCCCCTCATCGCCAATTTTATTTCTATACAATTTAAGGTACTCAAGCTTCGACAGGTTTTCCGACTCCGCAATAGCCTTTGCGCTTCCCGATCCCAGTTTCTGCACGGGAATGATCAGACTTCTCAATTGACGGACAGACCTGGATTTTGCCAGAGCCGTGACTCCCTCATCTCCCAGTTTGGTGAAGTGAAAATCCAGGGCATGATAATTTCGGCTCAATTTAAAACCGTTTCGAATGAGCCCTTCAATGTTGTAAAACTTTTTGGTCATCAGTTCTCCAAACTATTTGCAACGGAAGAAATCTTGCCTCTTCTCATCTTCATTTTGACGAATTCAGTACTTTATCAAAAAACTGGCGCAGGCAGTTAAAATAACCGTTGTCCGGAGCCATGAGAATGTCATTGTGCCCTACTCCTTCCAGTATCTGCAAATCCTTCGATTCCGACCCGGCCTGCTGATAATTGAGTTCTGCCTCATTGGGATAGATCAGCATATCATCTTGACCATGCATGATCAGCAAGGGACAGGTCACTTTTTTGATTTTTTGGCTGTTGTTGAATAGGGCATTATCTTCCGGTGTGATGTTGTCGATTCGTATTCCCCGCCGTTCCACCAACGGGATGGGATCGGCATAGCCGCTCTCGATGATACAACAATCGATTTCCGGATAATGAGAACACAGTTCAATCGCCGAGGCGCTTCCCAGAGACCGGCCCATGACGCACAGTTTATTCTGCAACTTGCCATCCGTTTTCAGAGATTGATAAACCTTGTGGGCGTCCTCGAGAACTGTCCTTAATGTCGGTTGACCGCCGCTTCGTCCATATCCCCGGTAATCGCAGACGATAAATTCCCCACCGAGATGGGCAAACGCCTTTGATATCTCATCGTAATCGGAGGCAATTTCTCCATTGCCGTGAAAATACAACAGGCTGAACCGGGCGCTGGGTGAAGGATAGCGTCGAATATGGACTTTAACCTCCGGTTCCACCTCGATATAAATCTCGTCCGAGCC
>CAXMUM010000216.1:262-3192 GCA_964196585.1 uncultured Opitutaceae bacterium | reverse complement strand
TGCCTTGCGTGTACCAGCGCTTGTCCAGCAAATGTCGACTATGCTCATATGTTTGAGGCCGCCCGGGCCGATATTGAAGAACAAAAAAATATCCATTCAATCCAGAGGAATTTCTGGCGTAGCCTCACTGTCAAAGGTCTTTTCATGCGACCAAAACTCCTGCGCTTTGTTGGGCGAATAATGTGGCTCTACCAACGAATAGGCCTTCAGTCACTTCTTCGGAAGGCAGGTGCCATGAAACTCCTGCCAAAGAATCTGCGGGAACTGGAGCCAATGACCCCATCCATCCAATCTAAGTTTTCCGACCAGCAAATCGCAAGTGTTGAAGAACCAGAAACCGGCCCTCAACAATACCGCGTCGGTTTTCTCACCGGTTGTGTGCAAGACCTGGCCTTCAGCAACATCAACCGTGACACCGTCGACGTTCTTTTAGCCAATCATTGTACCGTAGTCACACCGAGAAACCAAAGCTGCTGCGGCTCCCTCCACTCCCATAACGGCGAACTCGCGTTGGCCAAGACACTGGCTCGGCGCGCCATCGATAGTTTCGACCTCGATTCTCTTGATGCTATCATTTCGAACGCAGGAGGATGCGGTAGCCACCTGAGACATTACGGCAGACTCTTGTCGGAAGATACCGAATACAGTGAACGAGCGAAACAATGGGATAGTAAGCTGAAAGATATCCATGAATGGCTTATGGAAATAGAGCTACAGCCGCCACCTCCCCTTCCCGTCGCTCAAGAAATCACTTACCATCCTTCCTGTCATTTGCATCATGGGCAAAAGGTAACTACTCAACCGGAAGATCTCTTGCGTAGCATCCCAAACCTGACCTTGGTAGCCCTTCCTGAAGCTACCTGGTGTTGCGGCAGTGCCGGTATCTACAATATTACTCAGCCTGAAGAGGCGGGCCTTCTGCAAAAGCGAAAGGTTGCTAATGTGCAAAAAACAGGTTGCCAGACCGTCGCGACTTCAAACCCAGGCTGCCACCTACAACTACAAAACGGACTGGGTGAAAACCATCAGGTTATTCACCCGATTAGTTTGCTGGCACAAGCCTATCGGCAACACTCGCAAAGCAGTTAAGACGCCTCAACGAAGGACACCACCACAAGGGCCGCCATCTGTTGTGACTTCCTTCTCAACATCATTTCCGTCAAAATCGACCATCGGGCTATAGTGATCTGTAATGGAGAGACAACTTTTGCCCACATAATGCCCGATGAAGGAACGTCTCCAACGATCTTTGGTTCGATTTGGGCCCGAGCCATGGATTAAGCTCCCATTAAAAAAGAGCGTATCACCAGCTTCCATCTCAGGGATCGTTGCCTTCAAGCCATCAGGGATAGGGATGCTTGGACCTCCCTCATATGAATTAGCTGCACCTACTTTACTGCAATCGATTTCCAAATTCTGGCTTCCGGGAACAATCGTCATTCCTCCATTCTCCCGGTCGCAGAAATCAAGCGCTGTCCAGGAGGCAATACAGGTCCCCGGTTTTACTTTCAAATAATACTGATCCTGGTGAAGAGATTGCCCCCTGGCACCAGGCGGTTTAAAATAATACATTGATTGTGTCGCCAACGGCTCTTCCTCGAAAAGTCCTGTTAAAATGGCTCCTATTTTTTCATTGATCAAATAGGATTTGGCTTTCTCAGAAAATCGATGAGGGTGGCCAACTCTAGGAAACTCTCTTAAAACATCACCCTCAGAAGCTTCCTTACTTTCTGTCGCATAAAAACCGGGCACACCACCATCCGCATGGACCTCTTCAAAATGCTGATTGATTTCTTCCACCTCTTCTGAACTGAAGACTCTCTTAGCCAGGCAATAGCCGATCGTCTCAAAATCAGACTTCAGTTTTTCAATAGTCTCTTGGGTTAATGTCTCACTCATAATCATATAGCAGGGGTAACTAATCGCAGAAATAATCTGTATTCATTTCTATCACAAAATTCACGTCCAATAGGCAAACTCTAAACATCAACCACAAGGGCCCCCATCTGTGGTAGCAGCTCTTTCGACATCTTCTCCATCAAAATCAACCAATGGGTGATAGAAGTCAGCCGTAGACTCACAATTTTTACCCACATAGTGACTGATAAAAGAACGTCTCCACCTACCCTTGGTACGATTAGGGCCTGAACCATGAATCAGGCTACCATTAAAGAAAAGTGTATCTCCAGGGTACATTTCAGGTAATTCCAACTTCATTCCCTCAGGAACAGGAATACTGGGGCCTCCCTCATAAGAACCTGTCTCTTTCTGATGGATACAATCGATCTCCGAAGTATGCGTCTCGGGAACGACCATCATTCCTCCGTTCTCTTTATCGCAAAGATCAAGAGCCGTCCAAGCGGCCACACAAGTTCCCGGTTTCACCTTTAGATAGAGATTATCCTGATGCAGAGACTGGCCCCTAGCGCCGGGCGGCTTGAAATAATACATGGACTGAGCCGCTATCGGCTCTTCTTCCATTACAGCACATAAAATGACGCGCAACCGTTCATCCGTCATATACTCTCTGGCTACCTCTGAAAAACGATGAGGATGGATGAAACGGGGATACATTTTGAGGATGTCACCCGATTCATCTGGTTCCATTGCTCTGGTATAAAATCCTGGAACTCCTCCATCTGCATGTAACTCCTCAAAGTGTTCCTTCAACCTCTTTACTTCAGTCTCATTATAAAGACCACGAGCCAGGCAATAACCCTTCTTCTGAAAGTCGTCACGCAGTTGTTCCACCGCTCTATCAGATACAGCTTCCTTCAATTCCATTACCTACACTACTTGAAGGAAGAAAATTTTGCAATGGACACATAGGCTAAAAAAATGGATTATCCTGCTATGCCAAGCATGGATCCATCCTCCAAGAAATTCGTCCTTCGCACTGGTCATTTTGATGAATTTGGCCATTACAAGAC
>CAXMUM010000216.1:0-252 GCA_964196585.1 uncultured Opitutaceae bacterium | reverse complement strand
AATTTTTTTCATCCAAAGCACAATCTGAGAACCTCCAGTGGAAATATCGTCCTACTTCCACCCGGAACCTACCACAACTATGGCCTAAGTAACCCGGAGTCTCACTGGGAACCTATTTGGTGCCACTTTCTACCAAAACCTTCCTGGACACATCTCCTCAATTGGCCGGAATTCCCTTCCGGAGTACGTTATCTAAGACTAAACACTCGAAATCGGAAAAATGTCCTTCAATCGATGAAAGCGATGAATCGG
>CAXMUM010000215.1:0-3212 GCA_964196585.1 uncultured Opitutaceae bacterium | reverse complement strand
ATATCCAGTGAGAGCTTCGGAGCCTTCTGTTTTATCAGAGAGGACAAGATCGATAATAGTTCTTCCCACCAAGGGTACAATGTAGGAGAAAATGACTGATAGGAGAAGAGCCCCCACGGCTGCCAAATAGAGAAGGCGGTGCCCTTCCATCAGTTGCCAGAGCAATCGAAATTGTTGTGTCCCTTTGGGAGTGGATGTCTTTTGGGTAGATGCCTTGAGAGTTGTCATGGCCGAAAAAAAAGGAATGGAAAATTATTGTGAATGGAGGAGAAAAAACAAAAAACCCGCTGATAATACAGCGGGTTCAAAGAAGAAAGAGTTGAGCTGGGACCCGCTTGTTTTTGTTAGCGGGTGAGCGTTAAAACCTTATAGGTTTGTGAGCTTTCCCGCGATTCTCACTGGATGAGAAAAAGAAAGTTTATATGTAATCACGCGGGTTGTCATTTAAATAGGGGGCCTCCTCTTGAAATTTATTAATGAATAAAAATTGGATGAGAGAAGTTAAGTCAAGGTTTTTGGCGAAAGAAATGCGATTTTCTGTTGTTTGCCTATAGAAAAGGAATAATAAAAAGGCGGTCACAGTTTTTCAACCGCAACCGCCTTTCTCTAGTTTGTTCGTTTAATAAGTAAGAGGGAAAATCTTTCAGGTAAATTTACAATGCGTAAGGCTGGAGAATGTCTAAAAGGGCATCCGGTCCGCTTGCTACGCTTTCTCTCATTACTAGCAGTCCGCTGCCAATGGAGATTGATTGGGTGTCTGAATTGCTGGAGTCAATGGATTGCCAATTCGATCCATTATGAAAGAAAGGTTTCCAAGCTCCGTCTTGGAGTAGATACACAAGATCAGCTGTCGTCAGATCATTACCTGTTCTCCAGTTAGGGAGAGTCTCTAGGCCAGTTTCTCCCAAAAGCAATTCAGCTGGAAATGAGTTTGCCAAAAAGGTGCTGCTTCTTCCAGAGACGAGAACCTGAAGTGCGGTCGTTGGGACGGCTCCAATGAGAGTAAGGTCGATATCGTCTCCATCACGTCGCATGACAAGGACTGCTTGATCAGGGAAGAGGACTTTGTTGTTTTGTGAATCGGATCCGATGGTTTGCCATTGAGATCCATTGTGAAAGTAGGGGGCCCATTCATTCCCATCACGAAAATACAGGATGTCTGCCTGGCTGACAGAGGTTCCGGTTTTAAAGGGAACATCAGACTCCCCAAAAAGACTACCAAGTGTATCGAGGGGGAGTATCTCATAGAGATCTCCTGCCTGAACAAGAGAAGAGAGGTTGATCCCTTGGGAATCAACGGTTAGAGAATTGATGGTGTTCGCTACGATTAGAAAGAACTTTCCTTCGAGGGCACCGGATTTTAAGGAGACTGCGTAGGGATATTCGCTTGTTGCGAACTCTCCACTGAGAAAAAAGGCGGTTGTATCGTAAATCGAATCCACCGATCTCCCCGAGACTGCGCTTGCAAAAACCGCTTCAGAATGAAGGGGAAGTGCAAGAGTACTGAGTCGGGGGGCTGCGATGGACGTTGCAGCCGGAATCGAATGCCGGACGTAACCGAGGGGGCTGGTTGCCACGCTAGTTGCATGGCTCGTCCACGGCATTGCGATGATGATAAAGCTGGCGAGAGCCAGATTTATCTTATTGAGACGTCTCATCGGGGATTTCATGCGTGCAAGTGTTGAGTGTTAGAAAAAGAGAAATTGGATTTTTTTGAATGTGAGGGGATTCTATCAAAAAAATGTAAAAGTGCACAAGCGGGGCAGGCCCGAAACGTGGCCTGAAGGAAGTCCTTAGGGGATTTTACCTGTGTCTTTGAGGGGTATTACCAAGAGGTTTCCGAAGCCAAAAAAACCTGAGCCGGTAAAAGCTCAGGTTTTGGGAAGTTTAAGTAGACCCTTTTCTATTGGGAGAGGAGGGTCACGGCCCCTGTCTTGTTATTGTATTCAATTCTCATATTGGGCGGTGGTGCCGGTATAGAGGAGATGTAGTTTTTAGAGACAAGTTCGTTGAGGGATTTGGGCAATTCCCCTTCCATCGCCTCAAATTGTTGGACAGCCTTATTTAGAGTGGTTGCGGCTGCCGTAGTTTGAGCGTTGTTTTTAGCGTTGGATAAATTCTTAATGTAACCGGTTGGTCCGGTGGTTTTATTATCTTCTTCTTTATCAGACGAACCACAGCCTATGAGTAGTAAGCTGGTTAATAGTAGGACACTGGTAGTTTTTATCATGATGGTTATGTATAGTGGGGAGACTTTCAAACTGTTCCAGAGGAAAATCGTGTTTGAAGCTGAGAGTGTTCTTCCTCCAAAGTAAGTGAAGATGACAAAAAGCGACTCCATAAGAGCGAGCTATCGTGGGCGGATTGCGCCCACGCCGACCGGGTTTTTGCACTTGGGACATGCTGCGACATTTCTGGAGGCTCAAGTACGGGCCCGCCGATTTGGAGGAACGCTTATTTTCCGGAATGAAGATCTGGATTCGGATAGGTGTAAGCTGGAATACGCAAAGGCTGCTATCGAAGATCTTCAATGGGTTGGTATTGAATGGGAGGAAGGCCCCGATTTGGGAGGGCCGCATGAACCCTATGTGCAGAGCGAGCGAATATCTTCATTTCGTGCTGTTTGGAAACAATTGGTGGCGTCCGGCATTGTCTATCCATGCGGGTGCTCCAGGAAAACCATTCGTAATAATGTTCAAGCCGATCCGGAGCTTTACGACGAGCTCCTTTATCCTGGAACTTGTCGGCCGGAAGGATTGCATCCCTGGGGAAAGGGCGAATCAGAGAGGGTTTCGATGCAGCCCCGGAAGGTTGATGATGAGGGAGTCAATTGGCGCTTTTGGGTGCCGGAAGGTGAGGTGGTGACCTATTGCGATGAGCGGAGAGGAGATATTTCATTTGAGGAAGGGAAAGATTTCGGGGATTTTTTGATTTGGCGAAAAGATGGAATTCCATCCTACGAGCTGGCTGTTGTTGTCGATGATATCGCGATGGGTATTACGGAGGTTGTCAGAGGAGAGGACCTTTTGCTTTCGACTGCCCGGCAGCTTTTGCTTTACCGGGCATTGGGGGTGACCCCTCCAAAATTTTATCACTGTCCTCTTCTTTACGGAGAGGATGGGCGACGTCTGGCGAAGAGAGATAAAGCCATGGGGCTACGTGAACTCAGAGCCAGGGGGGTTGTCCGGGAGGAGATCCCTGGACTGATCCAA
>CAXMUM010000214.1:0-3220 GCA_964196585.1 uncultured Opitutaceae bacterium | reverse complement strand
AAGATGCCACGATCATTGCGCCTTTTTCGGGAGTAATGGCAGAGCGATTGGTCAGCCCAGGGCAATTTGTCAGTCGTGGGTTGGTGCTCTGCACGTTGGTTGACCTCGATCCCATCAAGGCGGAATTTAATGTACCGGAGCGTTTTATCAGTCAGCTGGCGCTAAATCAACGTATTGAAATTCGTTTGGCCTCTTACCCTGGAGAGTCGTTTGAGGGAGTTGTTTACTTTGTGGCACCTCGTTTGGATTCATCGACTCGGACAGTTCTGGTTAAGGCTAGAGTTGCTAATGATGATGGTCGCTTGAAGGCGGGTATGTTTGGAAATCTCGATTTGATTTTGAAAACAAAAGATGAGGCAATTGTAATTCCGGAAATAGCCATCAGCTACAATGGAGACCAGGCCTCTGTCTATGTTGTTTCGAAAGAGTTGCAGGCTGAGTTGCGGTTTATTGAGGTGGGCCTTCGATTGGCAGGATTTTCTGAAATAACAAATGGATTAGAGGTAGGAGATTTAGTGATAACTGAGGGCTTTCAAAAAATTGGTCCTGGTTCACCTGTTACGATTTCTCCCAAATCCAATTTGGCCTCAACGGAGCCAGAGGCTTCGGAGATTCCTGAGGAGTAATCCTTCACGTTTGCTGTTATGATTATTTCTGAAATCAGTATTAAGCGCCCGATCCTGACGGTGATGATGAGCTTGGGGTTATTGCTCTTTGGCATTATTGGTTTATCACGTTTACCCGTTCGTGAGCTTCCCGATATTGATCCGCCGGTGGTCAATATCCTAACGGTTTACCCCGGAGCCAGTGCTTCTGTAGTTGAGACAGAGGTGACGGAAAAACTGGAGGGAGCGGTAAACAGTATCGAGGGGATAAAAAAAATAACCAGTGAGAGTCGAGAGCAGGCCAGCAGTCTATCTGTGGAATTTAATTTGGCGCGGGATATCGATGTGGCGGCTCAGGATGTGAGAGATCGCGTGTCCAGGATTAGAGGTAACTTACCTGAAGATATTGAAGAGCCGGTTATTTCAAAACAGGATGCCAGTGCGAATGCGATCATCTGGATAGCCTTATTCAGTGAGCGATACAGCACGCTGGAGTTATCAGATCTCGCGAATAATGTGATCAAGGAGCGCTTACAAACCGTTATCGGAGTCAGTTCCGTGATCATTGGAGGAGAAAAACGTTTTGCCATGCGGTTATGGCTGGATCCAGAGAAGATGGCGGCCAAAGGGGTGACTGTTCTGGATGTAGGAAATGCCTTAAAAGAACAGAATATTGAGCTCCCCAGTGGGAGAGTTGAAAATCTGGAAAGAGAAATGACGATCCAGACTCGAGGTGAGTTAAAGACACCGGAGGAGTATAATCAGATCGTTATTAGGCAGGATGGTGCAACGCTGATTCGCCTAAGTGATATTGGAAGAGCGGAAATTGGGGTAGAAGATGAACGCTCTATTGCGAAGTATAATTCCAAACCGGCGGTTGGGTTGGGGATTGTCCGTCAGTCAAAAGCGAATACAATAGAAGTGGCAAATGGAGTTAAGGAAGAGATGCGAAAAATGGCGCCCTTTCTTCCTAAGGGGGTCGAGTATTTTTTTGCGTATGATGAAGCGATTTATGTAGAGCGTGCCGTTACAGAGGTATGGGAGACGTTGGCAATCGCCTTTGTTTTAGTGGTCCTGACCATCTTTGTTTTTCTGCGGAATGTTCGTTCGACTATCGTTCCAACATTGGCCATCCCGGTTTCGATTCTGGCTACATTTGCCGTTCTCTATTTGATGGGGTATTCGATTAATATCATCACTTTATTGGCTTTGATTTTGGCTATTGGTATTGTAGTGGATGACTCGATCGTCGTGCTGGAGAATATTTATCGGCATATGGAAGACGGGATGACGCCGATAGAGGCTGCTCAGAAATCGATGAAAGAGATTTCGTATGCGATCATAACGATTACTATTTCACTGGTGGCGGTGTTTTTGCCTCTGACGTTTATCCCGAGTTTAGCGGGGCGTTTATTTATTGAGTTTGCAACGGCTTTATCGGCTTCTGTTTTGATTTCTGCTTTTGTCGCGCTAACTTTGGCTCCGATGGTTGCTTCACGGGTTTTACGTCCGGTGGAGAAGGAAAAACACGGAAGGGTTTTCAACTTTTTTGAGCGGCGATTCGATTGGATAAATGACCACTATGAAAGGATTCTTCGCTGGGCAATGCATCACCGAGTTTTGATCGTGATTTTTGCACTGGGTTCTTTTTGTTTGTCTGGGTTTCTGTTTAGTCGATTGGACAGCGAATTGATACCGGACGAGGATAAGGGGAGACTGTTTTGCATCATGTTTACGCCCGAGGGTTCCACTAGTGAATACACGGATAGGATGATGCAGCAGATGGAGAAGATTGTGTCCGATACTCCTGAGGTAGAGGGCTATTTCTCTGCAGTTGCCCTTCCTTTTGATGGGCCAGGGAATGCAACTCTGGGTTTTATGTTCATTCGGTTGAGTGAAGAGAGAAGCAGGCACCTGAGAGATATCGTGGGAGGACCGATGGGGCTGGCAGCACAGTTCTTCGGCTCAATTGAAGGAGCGATTTCGATTCCAATCATGCCTAAGGCGATTGATACGGGATTTAGTCAAGAGTTTCAGGTCGTCCTGCAAAATCAGGATTTGGATGCATTGAGTTTGTATGCAACTGAGCTAACCCAGCAACTTCAACAGTCTGGTTACTTGGTCAATGTGAGGCCCAATTTTCAGGTCAATAAACCTGAACTCAGAGTTGTTATAGACAGGAATCGAGCAGCATCTTTGGGTGTTTCGATCGAACAGATCTCCCGTTCCTTACAGATTCTTTTCGGTGGTCAGGATTTGAGTCGGGTAAAATTGGATGGAAAAGAATATGATGTTATCGTGCAACTTGATCGGGAGTCTCGACTGACTCCGTCGGACTTGGATCGATTGTATGTGCGTGGCCTAGATGGACAGTTGATTCAATTGAGCAATTTGGCGCATTACGAAGAGGGCGGAGGCCCCAATGCCATCTACCGTTACAATCGCTTTCGTTCTGTCACGATTGAGGGGACTCCTTCTGGGGTGACTTTGGGGACGGCTATTGATCGAGTCGAAGATTTATTGGCGACGAATCTCCCCGCGGGCTTTCGTTATGAATGGGAAGGCAGTGCGAAAGATTTGAAAGAAACGAGCCAAGATATTCTCTTTGTTTTTCT
>CAXMUM010000213.1:0-3240 GCA_964196585.1 uncultured Opitutaceae bacterium | reverse complement strand
AGTTTATCCTGGAGGCAGATCGGTTGAAAAACATTTTTCGCCAATCTCATGTTATCGCCGATCGGAGACCAGAGAATGATGCCGAACACTCATGGCATCTTACCTTGATGGTCCTACTTCTCTCTGAGCACGTTGATCGTGAGAAGATTGATATTCTACGGGTTCTAAAAATGGTTATCATTCATGACATTGTGGAGATTGATGCCGGGGATACATTTGCGTATGATACGAAGGGCCATGAAACTCAGGCGATTCGGGAGCAAGAAGCTGCCAAGAGACTCTTCGGCCTTTTGCCTGCAGACCAAGAAAATGAATTTCATAGTTTGTTTAATGAATTTGAAGCTAAGGAAACTCCTGAGGCTTGTTTTGCGGCTGCAGTTGATCGAATACAACCGCTTTTGCTTAATTCTCAAACTGAAGGTGCCGCTTGGAAGCGACATGGAATCACCTTCTCTCAAACAATTGAACGAAACCAACATATCAAAAATTCAAGTTCGGAGTTATGGGATTATGCGAAATGCCTACTAGAAGAAGCGGTAAAAAAGGGTTATATTAAGGAAGATCGATAGCCGTTTTTCCAAATTCCTAACCCCTAAATTAGGGTATTCTAACCGAAAGGTTCTGAGTCTCATTGGGTTTCACTAATTTATTTATCCTGTTAATCTTGTGAATCCTGCCCAAAACTTCTACTAGACACTTTTCTTTGCCAAAGTCATTTACCACTCAAGCCGGTGCAAACAGCTATTAGCCATTTCGTAAGTCAGCAACTCATTGAGGGTGTAGCCAATCTCTCGGAGGAGTCTCTTCATGGACTTTGGCCAAATGCCTTTAAAGATCGGCATACACAGCATAAATTTCCACCTTCTGTTTACAGTAGAGAGCATTCGCATCTTCATACAGAAGTTTGCCATTTGCTTAGTGGTAGTTGTCTTCTCAGTTATCAAGGAACGCATTATAAAATGCATCCGGGTGATCTCACTTTTTTTCCTCCAGGGGTTGTTCATGCGGAAACTTTTTACCAACCTAGAATTTCCTATCAACTGGCTTGGTGGGTTTTGATGGAGGACGAGCCTTTTCTACAGCTGACCGATTATCACAAGGATACTGGTTTTCGTATCATCAACCGGATCTCACTTCCTCGATTGTCCCGCGAAACCTCTGATCGTATGGAAAATTTAAAACTTTATGCTTCCGATAAAAAGACCCCTTCTGTCCTTGATTTGAAAGAGAACTTTTTAACTCTTTCGACCGAACTTCTCCGCCACCTTCTGTCAGGGAATAAATCGAGAGAACTAGACACTCGTTCGTCTATTATTGATTTGGCGATTTCTTATATTCGCAGTCATTCGAATCAACCGATAGAACTCGAAGACGTTGGTCAGGCTGTTCTACTTTCCCCAAATTATCTAACGACTCTCTTTCGAACCCATACGGGAAAAACATTGGGCTCTTTTATCAAAGAAGAGCGTATCAAACGGTCCGTTCGGCTCTTAAAAGAAACCGGAAAGAGTGTTAAAGAAATCGCCGCAGAACTGGGTTTTACGGACCAATTTTCATTCAGTCGGACGTTTAAGCGGATAAAGGGTGTTTCACCGCATAATTTTCGTAACAGCCTGTGAGGAATTCAACAGAGAGTAATCTTATCGAGACTCTCTGGATTAGTTGATTCCGTAGCTACATCCGAGGTTTGGCTATAAAATCGTAAGTTTGACCATTCCTTCTTGGAGGGGTTGATGCTATGATTGGTCCCGAAATTAAAATCAGCCATTCTTGCCATGACAAAATCAGTTTCAAATGATCTTGCTCTTTTGGGTGGTCAACCAATTGGAAAAATCGAAAGTCCTCACTTTCCTTTTTATACAGCTCGGGCGATTAAACGGGTCGGTCAATTGTTGGTTGACGGGAAAGCAGTCGGTCTAGGGAAATCGCATTCCCCAGAAATTGTCGAAGCAGAAGAAGCTGTCTCGGCTTATCACGGGGGGCAGCATTGCCTTACGACCAGTTCTGGACACGGAGCGTTGCAGATGGCTCTTGCGGGATTGGAAATTGGTCCAGGCGATGAGGTGATCACAACACCCTATACTTGGGGGGCCTCCATCTCCTGTATTCTGCACCAAGGAGCGATACCAATCTTTGCCGACGTCGATCCGAAGACAGGACTGATCGATCCCAAGACGATTCCTCCTCTTATTTCAAAACGTACTCGAGCCATTCTTGCCGTTCATATTTTTGGTCAGCCCGCGAACATGCCGGCAATTATGACGATAGCAAAGAAGCATGGCTTGGTTGTGATTGAGGATGGTAGCCAGGCTCACGGTGCAAGCTTCAAAGGTAAGAAGGTCGGCAACTTCGGTGATGCGGCGGGATTCTCTTGTATGGGCGGAAAACTATTGGCAACGACGGAAGCTGGTTATTTAGTGACGCCCAATAAAGATGTTTATTGGAAGGCCAGTCTACTCTGCCAACATATGGGACGCTCTCCTGACAAAGGGTTCCCCAGCGAATTGCTGCCTTATGCGGATTCTTTGGTTTATACTTACCGGATGACGCCAATCAACGCAGTCCTTTTAACGGAGCAGCTCAAAAAACTCGATAAAGAGGTTGATCATCGTCGACGCAATGTGGAGCACTTAAGAAACTACCTAAGTGACTCCCGTTTCGTGAGCCTGCCCAACTATAAGGCTCATGAAAAACCAGCCTATCATATTTTGACGATGAACTTTGATCATAAAAAAGCCGGAATCAGTCGGGATATTTTCTTGGATGCGATCAAAGCTGAGGGATTGATGGCGATGGCTTATGTCCCTTCCCCTATTCCCTCATGGAAGCGATTGCATTGGCAGAACTACAGAGGCCCGAAAGCTACCTGGATTGATTCGCTGAAAAGATCCGGTATCGATTATCGAAACTCAAAACATCCGAACTGTGAACGAAAAATCGCCTCCGCTTTGGATATGGGTTTCAATTTTTATAAGCCTGCCAAAAATATGATGAAGAGGATTGCGGACATTATCTATAAAGTTGAGGCAAATATCGATACACTTAAGCATAGCCGCAAAAAATAGAAACTCAGGTCTGTCTCGACAGTTGGCTAACAGCCATCCTATAGTCTGCATGCGATGAAAATTGGATTTGGAAAATCAGATATTACACCGCGTGTGGGTGTGCAGCTGGCAGGTTTTGGACCCTTCCGCAATCGTCATTCCAATGGGATTCGGGATAACCTATGGGCTCGTGCTA
>CAXMUM010000212.1:354-3245 GCA_964196585.1 uncultured Opitutaceae bacterium | reverse complement strand
TGCATTGAGCTGATCAACACCAAAGGCGGTCATATTTTGGAAAGGGACCGCTAGAATGGCTATCCATAAAGTAAATTCCAGCTCAGCTCCAAAACCCCAACGCGTATCGAGAATCTTTGTTTTTCCAAGATTCGTAGCCATAGCCCAGTATTCAGCCCAACTCCCATCGATAGAGGAAATAATGTAGAATAATGCCAGTAACCCTCCAAAGGTAAACAAGAGAAACTGCATGACATCTGTCCAAATGACAGTACGCATACCGCCCATGAGTGTCCATCCTATGGCAAACACCCCTATGATCATAATACATATCCAAATAGGTAAACCTGTCACTATTTGTAGGGGAATAGCTGCTACAAAAACGCGAACGCTTTGCCCGAGGATTCCGCCAATGGTAAAAACAATGGAGGCAAGCGTTTTGATCGGGCTGCCCAACCGTTGCCCCATGTAATCGTAGGGACTGTAAATTTCGTTTCGGTAAAAGGCGGGAACAAAAAACTTTGCGACTGCTATGCGGCCCAAAATTGAACCTATCCCCCAGATCAGATAAGTGAAATTGCCGTGTATGGCAAACAGGCTTCCTGCGACCCCAATAAAGGTAACGCCACTGATTTCAGTTGCGATGATGGAGCCGCAAACGGCAGGCCAGGGCAATGATCGGCCCCCTAAAAAGAAATCTCGAATGGTTCCTTGTTTTCCCCTCATTAAATGCCCGACAATCGTTGTCAGGACCAAATAGCCGACAATGATTGCCCAGTCGACTGGAGTGAAAAATTCATGCACCTGCCTATCCATAGAGAAGATGGAGATTAGTAGAGCCTCGGGTTAGGTCGATGCAAGTGAGAACTGCTCTCCTTCCTATTTGTTTCTTCAATAGAGGGTCTTGAAAAATGTGGATGGGATAAATTTGTGTCCTTTGGACTTTCTGTCTTTCCTAAAAGAGAGATCCCTCCAACATGATAAGAGATGAAATACGGAGCGCATTGTTATCTTTTTATTGATGAGTGGACAGACGAGTCGGTCGGACTCTTTGAAACGGCAGGTGAACTGGGCCTGGATTTTCTCGAAATCTCCGTTGGGGATGACATTTCGTTTTCGACCGAACCAGTTCGAAAAAAGAAGGAAGAAACCGGTATTGACCTAACAGTTGGACCTGGAGGAGCGTGGCCGATGGAGTGCGACTTGTCCTCAGATAATCCGGAAGAACGGCTGATGGGGCTTGAGTGGCATAAAAAACAAGTGGATTTATGCCACGAAATAGGGGCAATTGCCTATGCAGGCGCTATTTATGGCCATGCTGGAATTATAAAAAAGAGAATTCCCCCAGCCGATGAATACCAATTTACAGCAGAAGGGTTACATGCACTCGGAGAATACGCTTCTAAAAAAGGTGTTGAAGTCGTGCTTGAGCCGATGAGTCATTTTAGAACTCATCTAGTCAACACACCTCAGCAGATACTGAAACTGGTGAAAATGAGTGATCACCCAAATCTCAAAGTATCTTTGGATACCTATCATCTAATTAGCGAAATATTGGATTATCACGAAGCGATCTTAACTGTGAAAGACTATCTCTGGGGAATGCACATGTGTGAAAATAATCGGGGGGTTCCAGGTCGAGGCATCGTTCCATGGGAACAAGTTTTCGGTGGGCTAACGGAAATAGGGTTTGATAGTTACATGCTCTTTGAGAGCTATAATTCATCCATTAACGATGGTGCTTTTGCGTTAGGTAGAGGGATGTTTCATGACGTTTGTGCTGACGGATCAGAATTTGTCAGGGAAGGCATCGCTTTTATAGAAGAAGGAATGGAAGCCGCCGCCGTTAACTAATTAGAATAATCAACACTCTCTTTGCAAAAAATGAAAGATAACTACTACAATAAATATGAGGCTGCCATTGCCGGAGCCTTTTCGAATACTGTCATTACCGATTCTTCAGGAAAAAAACTTTCGCATGAGGATGGGCTGGCGAATTGGTGTGACATAGCGAATCAAGTCAATGAAGCCGGCGGGATGATTTACTTCATCGGGAACGGGGCGAGTGCAACAATGGCCAGCCACATGGCTCTCGACTTCACAAAAAATGGAGGATTCAGATCTCTGGCCTTTAATGACTCTGCCTATCTGACCGCAATTGGGAACGACCTATCGTATGAAAATGTATTCTCCTTCCCGATCGAAAAATTTGGAAAAGCCGGGGACCTTTTGATTTCCATTAGCAGTTCAGGAAATTCGCCCAATATCCTTAATTGCATTTCTTCTGCACAAAAGCTGAAGATGAAAGTCGTTACCCTGTCGGGCATGAAACCAGACAATCAATCTCGTCAAAACGGCGACCTAAATGTGTATGTTCCCGCTAAAACCTATGGGATTGTCGAATGCACTCACCAAACGCTCCTGCATTGTTGGTTGGATTGTTTGATGAATCTCAAAGAGTGGGAATAAACTTTTTCTAAAAACAGGGTTGTCATCTTCTATTTCGAAAACACCCATTTGATCAACCGAGCGTAAGACGGTGTTTGACCTTGCGAGAGGATTCCAATGCGGAAGATCTTGCCGGCCACCGCGACGCAGAGAATGGTAAAACACCCGGTTGCGAGGAGAGAGAGAAGGACTTGCCAGAGAGGAGGCCCAGGAGGCAATGCGATGCGCAACATCATGATGGTTGGTGTGGAGGGAGGGAAGAGAGAAAGAGCTGTCGCAAACAGACTGTTGGGTGATTCTATGACGGCGCCCACAAAGAAAAGTGGGATAACGATGATCATTACGGCAGGCATCATCAGACTTTGAGAGTCCTTAATTTCGGAGCAAACAGCGCCAATTGCCGAGAAGACGGATCCAAACATAAAAAGGGCGAGGATGAGCAACAGAAGGAACCAGGCATAAAA
>CAXMUM010000212.1:0-344 GCA_964196585.1 uncultured Opitutaceae bacterium | reverse complement strand
AGGTTCGATCGCTCCGGCTATGCCAAAATGAGAAGTGAGGTAATAGGCCGATGCTAAATAAAGGCTGGAGAGGGTAAGGGTTACGGCGACGGTTCCGATGAGTTTTCCCATCAGTAGTTGAAAGGGGCTTACAGATGAAATCAAAATCTCTGAGATCTTTTGCATCTTCTCTTCGAGAACTTGATTCAGCAGCGTAGGTACAGCTGTCATCACAAGTATATATAGAAGCATCATCGCCGCTAAGGGGATAACCTTTGTGACAATTTCATTATCTTTTTTCGCCTCCTGGAGTGTTCCATCAGCTGAAATTTTGACCAATCCTAGGGAGGTTAATCGGATGGGTT
>CAXMUM010000211.1:0-3268 GCA_964196585.1 uncultured Opitutaceae bacterium | reverse complement strand
TGAAACACATACTCTAAAAGAGGTTCCGGTTCCCACTCCTGCGGAAGGAGAAATTCTGCTGCGTGTTGCCGCCTGCGGAATTTGCGGAAGCGAATTGGAATCTTTTAAGAACAAAAGCCCTCGCCGTCCTCCACCTTTGGTTATGGGCCATGAATTTTGTGGCTGGATTGAAGATCCAAATGGATCAGACACCTGGCAAAAAGGACAGGCCGTTATCTGCAATGCTCTCGTCCCTTGTGGAAAATGCACTCGTTGTAAGCGAGGCGACACACATCTTTGCGCGGACAGGCAAGTTTTTGGCATGCACCGCCAGGGAGCTTTCACCCAATTTGTTGCTGCCCCCGTCCAGGCTCTTATTCCATGGCCCGAAAACCTGGAGGCCAAAGCTGCCTGTCTAGCCGAGCCACTAGGTAACGGAGTACACATGACAAAGCTTACCCAACACTTAAGTGCCGAAAATATCCTGATCATTGGAGCAGGTCCAATCGGTCTTTCGGCTCTCCTTGCCTTCAAATCGCTGCGGAACAGCAAAATTATCATAGCAGAAATTAGTAACAATCGTCGTGAAACAGGCCTCCGACTAGGAGCTGAGTCAGGAGTCGATCCATCTGCCACTGATACTGTTGACTATGTTATCGAACAAACCGGAGGTGAAGGAGTGGATTTAGTCATAGATTCTGTCGGTGCAGGCATCACTAACAAACAGGCTGTTGCGGCTCTACGTCCAGGTGGAGCAGCTGTTTTCATTGGATTACATGAAAACAAAGCAACGGTGAACAGTTATGATCTTATCCTTCCTGAAAAACAGATAATTGGGACATACGCAGCCAATCTAAGCGACTTATCCGAAGCAGTACGTTTGATGAGTGAAACTGATATTGACGTAACCTCATGGACGCAGACTTATTCGATCGACCAAGCCGAAGAAGCATTTGAAACGATGCTTCGGCCCAGTGACTCGGATATTAAAGGAATCATTCTTCCAAATAACTAATGAACCTATTCATAACTGATGCGGGCTTTGCCGACGTAAACACTGAACGTGAAATAATCGAAAAAGCTGGCCACACCCTCCACTTAAAACAGTGCAAAACCGAAGAAGAGCTTCTTGAGGAAGTCACCACGGCAGACGCTCTAATTGTCCAATGGGCTCCTGTTTCCTCAAAAGTCATTGAAGCATTGACCCAGTGCAAAGTAATCGTTCGCTACGGGATTGGGGTCGACAATGTCGATCTGGAGGCCGCGAAGAATAAAGGGATACCCGTTTGTAATATCCCCGACTACTGTATCAATGAAGTCGCTGACCATGCTCTATCTATGGCATTTGCCTTAAACCGTCAACTTCCACAAACGAATGCACGTTTAAGAAGTGGCGTGTGGCAGATCACCCCACCAGGGCCTATCCTACCGCCAAGTGAAATGACTTTCGCCACTTCTGGTTTTGGTCGAATAGCTCAGGCGGTTTTAGCGAAAGCCAAAGCTCTTGGCTTCAAAGTCGCTGCGTGCGACCCCTATTGCCCCAAAGAAATCATGCAAGAAAAGGAAGTCCTTCCTCTCGGAATTGATGAGTTATTCCAAAAAGCAGATATTCTTTCTCTACACTTACCTCTCACAAAAGAGACTCATTCCTATATCAACGAAAAATCTCTGACCCAAATGAAACAAGGAGCCATTCTGGTCAATACATCAAGGGGTGGATTGATCGACATTGATGCTCTAGCGCATTCTTTGGAAAACAATCATTTGGGCGGCGCTGGTCTGGATGTCTTCCCCGAAGAACCACCAGACGTAACTCATCCCATTTTTTCCAGTGATAAAGTGATCCTTACGTCACACATTGCCTGGAATAGCACTGCTAGTGTTCCGAAACTCCAGCAACTAGCAGCAGAAGAAGCCATCAGAGGCCTCTCTGGTGAATCACTTAAAAACCAAGTCAATTAAGAAACCATTTCACTTACCTTCAAATGAAAATAATCAGATACCAAAACTCTAACAACGAAACCGGCCTTGCATGGCAGGACGATAACGGGAACACCTTTATCCTCAAAGGTGACATTTACGGCCAATTGGAAGCAACCAATACGCCTGTTGAAATCAATAAGCTATTGGCTCCCATTGTGCCAAGTGTCATCCTCTGCATCGGGCTGAACTACAAGGCACACGCAGAAGAAGGAGGTATGACGCCTCCCGAACTCCCTATCCTCTTTGTAAAAGGAGCCAATACACTTCAAAACCCAAACGACTCTATTGAAATTCCTAAATTCCTGGAAAGCAATGAAGTGGATTATGAATGTGAACTCGCCGTTGTTATTGGAAAACCCTGTAAAAATGTCTCCACAGAGGAGGCCATGGACTACGTGCTTGGTTATACCTGCGCCAATGATGTCAGCGCCCGAGACTGGCAATTAAAACGAGGTGGTGGTCAATGGTGTAGAGGTAAGTTTTTCGATACCTTCGCTCCACTTGGTCCTTGTCTCGTGACTGCCGATGAAATCACAAGTCCGAATACGCTCCGAATTCAGACCCATCTCAATGGCGAAACCGTTCAGGATTCGAATACATCGGATATGATTTTCAATGTAGCGGAAATTATCTCATTTCTAAGCGGCAGCACCACTCTATTGCCAGGGACCGTTATTCTTACAGGCACCCCTCAAGGAGTTGGCATGTCAGCGAATCCACAGCGTTACCTTAAAGCAGGAGACTCTGTCACCATCGAGATCGATCAGATCGGAAAACTAACCAATCCTGTCAAAAACGAGCCCATAGCGTAATCCACCTGGGTTCGGTTCAGTCGAAGCCAAACCCGATAAAATTGCCCTAAAAGCCCTTTTGAAGGACAATTAACTTCCAGCGATCTGTAAAAGATCGTCTAATTCTACGCGTTTCTCGTAGAGCGCTTTTCCTACAATCACACCATCCAATGTGCTGTATTTCTGGCTCATTGCCTTCAGATCCTCCACGTCTTCACGTCGGCTAACTCCTCCAGAAGCGATCACTCTGCAATCCACAGATTTCAGCATTTCTTCCATCGCACCCAAATTAGGACCCGTCAACATACCATCTGTTGCAATGTCAGTGTAAATAATGGTTGAGACACCCAGAGATGCCATTTCTCTGGCAAATTCAACAGCAGACCAATCAGTGGCTTCTACCCACCCCTTAACGGCTACCTTCCCATTCTTCGCATCAATTCCTACTGCAATACGATCTCCGTAGTCAGCAATCAGTTCCTTAATAAAATCCGCACTTTCACAGGCTCTAGTCC
>CAXMUM010000210.1:3014-3272 GCA_964196585.1 uncultured Opitutaceae bacterium | reverse complement strand
TTCTGTAGACTTTTTCGTCTTTTATGTAAAATACCAGCCTTTTCCAAATTTCAGAGGGCAGAGAGAGGCATTAACTCCCCAAAATCATGACATTAGTCCACCACAACCATAATGATTATTGACGGGGCTTGAGCTTTTACCCTATTTGAATTTCTTTTCCGACCTACCTATACTATGCAGGTAACTCTCTTAAAATCCAAAATTCATCGAGCCGAAGTCACTGACACCAGTCTCAACTACGAAGGAAGTCTCGCGATT
>CAXMUM010000210.1:246-3004 GCA_964196585.1 uncultured Opitutaceae bacterium | reverse complement strand
CATGGCCAATGGGAATCGCTTTGAGACATATGCCATTCCTGCTCCAGCAGGATCAAAAACCATCAGCCTCAATGGTGGCACCGCTCATCTCGGCAAAGTAGGTGATCTTCTTACGATTATGTGCTTCGCCCTCTTCTCTCCGGAGGAAGCCACTACCCATAAGCCCAAAGTCATCGTCTTTGGAGATGCCAATCAAAAGATCATCAAGCAGAGTAATACGTGAGCTATAAACTTTTTATTCCTGGTCCGGTTAATGTCTCTGAAAAAACGCTGCGGGCCATGCAACGGGCTCCTATCGGTCACCGTAGCCCCGATTTTGTTGATCTATACCAATCGATCCAACCAGGTCTTCAGAAGCTTCTCTACACTACCTCACCGGTCTATTTAAGTACTAGTAGCGCCTGGGGTGTCATGGAAGGATCCCTGCGCAACACCTGTGCAAAAAAAGTCCTCAACTGCATGAACGGTGCTTTCTCCGACAAATGGTATGACGTTGCACAACGCTGCGGGAAAGAAGCGACCCCTCTTCAGTTTGAATGGGGCAAACCAGTTGACCCAGATGCCATCAAAAATGAACTGAGTAAAGGTGGCTATGACTGTATCACCTTAGTGCATAACGAAACGTCTACGGGAACCATGAGTCCTCTTGACGATATAATGGCTGTTCTTCGTGATTTCCCCGAAGTCATCTCAGTTGTTGACACAGTCAGCTCTTTTTCGGCAGTTCCCATCAAAAAAGATGAGCTGGGCATCGATATTGTTCTTACCGGCTCACAGAAAGCACTCGCCCTTCCTCCTGGCCTGGCCCTGCTTTCACCTTCTGAGAAAGCCCTCAGCCGGGCAGCGAACCTTTCAGACAGAGGTTATTATTTCGATCTCATCGAATTTCAAAAAAACCATGAAAAGGGGATGACTCCGAGTACCCCGACGATTCCTCATATCTATGCTCTTCAGTCCAAGCTAGAAGATATCATGGAAGAAGGCCTTGAAGCACGTTATGCTCGCCATGAAAAACTTAACGATATGGTCCATCAATGGATTGATCGAAATGGTTTCTCCCTATTTCCAGAGCCAAAATATGCCAGCAAGACACTTTCATGCATCGCCAACACAAGAGAAATAGACATCCCTGCACTAAATAAAATCCTTAAAGATACTTATCATTGTGTCATCGATGGCGGTTACGGAAAAATTAAAGGAAAGACATTTCGTATCTCAAATATGGGCGATGAAACAGAGGTCACTATCGGCAAACTTTTGAGCGATTTGGACTCAGTTTTAGCGAAACTCAACACAGCCTAGGCTTGACAAGCCCTCCGCTAATCACCTTTTAGCCGAGGATCGTCAGATAGAAACTCCATCACTGAGGTAACGAGTAAATCCTCTTATTTTGCACATGAAGACCCTGATAATTGCCGAGAAGCCAAGTGTTGCCGCAGATCTCAGCCGTGCCCTCGGCAAATTCAAACGTGAGGGTGAACATTTTGAAAATGACGAATATGTCATTTCATCTGCTGTGGGCCATCTTGTGGAACTGGCAATGCCCGAGGTTTATGATAAAAAATACAGTTTCTGGCGCCTCGCAGCTCTTCCCATCATCCCTGAAAAATTTAAGCTACAGCCAATCGAGCGAAGCAAAAAGAAATACCAGGAAATCAAAAAGCTCCTGGGCCGCAAAGATATCGATACCGTAATCAATGCCTGTGATGCCGGTCGCGAAGGTGAATTAATCTTTTCCTATACCTACAAGCTCAGTAAGGCAAAACAGCCCGTTAAACGACTCTGGATGCTCTCCATGACTCAAGGTGGTATCCGAGACGCATTTTCAAAACTGCGAGACGGAGAGCAGATGGCTAACCTGGCTGATGCAGCGCGTTGTCGATCCGAAGCTGACTGGCTCATCGGCATCAATTGCACCAGAGGCGCTACTAAACGTCTCTTTGGTTCTCGAGCCGGAAACGTGGCTGGAGTCGGACGTGTCCAAACACCTACCCTCGCCATTATCCAGGAACGAGAAAACCAGATACGTAACTTCACACCCCGTGACTATTGGCGCATCACTGGAACCTTTGCCATAAACCAGGGCACTTACGAGGGTGTTTACCAAAAACCTGATTTCAAGAAAGGAGATGATTCTCTGGATCGAGCAGATCGCATTTGGGATCAACCGACTGCTCAGCAGATCAAAGAAATTCTCGAGCAAAACAGAGAAGCCCTTGTCACAGAGGAAAAAAAGAAATCAACACAAGCACCTCCAAGATTATATGATCTGACGACTCTTCAACGCGAAGCGAACAACCGCTTTGGCTTTTCAGCCCGTCGAACTCTTCAGTTTGCACAGGCCCTCTACGAGAAGCACAAAATGATCACCTATCCTCGTACGGATTCAAGAGCATTGCCGGAAGATTATGTCCCAACCTGTAAGGAAACTCTCACCAGTCTCGAAGGTGACCTTGGAGAACATGCAAAAAACGTTCTTCAAAACGATTGGGTAAAGCCTACCAAGCGCATCTTCAACAATGCTAAAATTTCAGATCACTTCGCCATCATCCCAACCACACAGTCACCGAAGAAACTGAGCGACGAAGAGTATAAAATTTATGACATGATTGCACGGCGCTTCATTGCCGTATTCTGTCCTCCGGCCGAGTTCGATGTCACCACTCGCCAAAGTCAGATAGCCAACCTTACGTTCAAAACAGATGGGAAAGTGCTAACTCAACCTGGATGGTTGGCTGTTTATGGGAAAGACGTCACA
>CAXMUM010000210.1:0-236 GCA_964196585.1 uncultured Opitutaceae bacterium | reverse complement strand
GAACAGACAAACCCTCCTGCTCGTTATACAGAAGCAACCCTTCTCTCTGCAATGGAAGGCGCCGGAAAGCTCGTTGAAGACGAAGAACTGGCCGATGCAATGAAAGAAAAGGGCCTGGGCACACCTGCTACCCGAGCCCAAATCATCGAACGTCTGATAGGCGAAAAATATTTAGAACGCGATCGCCGAGACCTCATTCCCACGGCAAAAGCGGAGACCCTTCTCAGTTTTCTCTG
>CAXMUM010000209.1:0-3277 GCA_964196585.1 uncultured Opitutaceae bacterium | reverse complement strand
CGTTACTTCAACATTATTGAAATTGTTAATCCACTCCCCTGGACAATCATACTAGCAGAACATCCAGAATCATGATACTCCAATTGATTCGGTACGGGGCAGTAACAGTTTTCAGCTACCTCTTCCTCCTTACAGGGATGTATGTCTTAGTAGATGTTCTTGCGCTCCACTCAAGCATCTCATATTGTCTCGTTCTCTCCATCGTCTACATCGGAGTCTACATCGCACAAAGTAGATATGTTTTTAAGGTAACATTCACTCAGAAACGTTTTCTTAGATATCTCATGACCCTTTCCCTTTTCTGGGTGGCGAATAACTTAATTTTTAACGTCCTAACTGTTTATTTCTCAATCCACTATATGGTAGCCGCCCTAATTAACATCGTAGGGTTCGGTCTCATTCGATTCTTTATCCAAAAAAAGTTTGTTTTTGAAAACTAGACATTCCTGAGCAAAACCTGAGGTAAACCTTCGGGAAATACCTAGCACTACTCACGTAGTTCTACGAATAAAACCTAACAATCTTCTATCTTTTCCAAAATCCAGAGCATTGGCACTAAGTGTTAATTACTTTTCACCGATTGATGCCTCATAACATGAGCATTTCTATACAACAAAATCGGCCTCCTTCATCCGATCCAACTTTGCGTTGGGGCCTCTCTAGCGCCACGGGCTACCTTCAGCTCGGCATGCTCTTTGAAGCAGCCCATGAGTTAACCTCACTCGGTCTCGAATATCAAACAGACCCCGAAGTTTTGGAACTACGCATCCGTATACTGATCGCCAGGAAGCATTGTAACAAAGCAGCCAAACTAGCCAAAATCGCAACACGACTTTATCCAAAGTTGATCGACTTCTATGTTTTAAATGCATCTGCCTACGAGGAAAAAGGAAATCCACAAAAGGCGAAAGAAGTCTGGCTCTCTGTCCCTATTCTATTTCAAAACTCTGGATTCCTTCACTACAAAATCGCTCGATGTGAAAAGAAACTGGGAAATTATCTTTCCGCTCGAGAACACATGGAAGAGGCTATCAAAATTGACGGAGATATCAGTCAAAATCTGATCAATTATCCTGAAATGGAAGCCCCTTCCAAAGATCGGCTGAATTAAAAAACGATGATGCTACTTCGCTTTTAGCACAGACCACAACCTGTCTATATTTCTGGACAGCTGCTAAAACATCAGATCAGGTCGTCCTTTTTCCATACTCGCCATTACTGGCTTTCTTTTCCAACACTTCAGTATGGATAATTGGACAACCATCGACTGGAATGCATTGGATCGGCTCCGCCATACCTTTATCCACCAGAAAAATCCAGAAACTACCCCTTACTGGACTTGTGAAAGAGATCTAGCCAGTTATGACATGACTTTTGCGGAGAGAATTGGATGGAAATGGGACGCTGTTCTATCTCATCTGAGAGCCCTAGGATGGACACCCAATGCAACAAACATCCTCGATTGGGGTTGTGGCACCGCAATTGCTTCCCGTCGGGTTCTTTCCTCCTTTCCTAAGCATTCCTGGAGTAATCTAACACTTTGGGACCACTCTGCTTTGGCGACACAGTACGCTGAAAAAGTCCTTCATAACAGTTTCCCTGACCTGAGCGTTACAACCGCCTCATCAGCAATTCCTGACAACTGGCAAGAGGATCAAGGGCTTCTCTTGATCAGTCATGTCATTAACGAACTCACCCCTTCTTCTAGAGCAGAGCTGATTGAACTCGCCCGACAGGCACAAACGATTATTTGGGTTGAGCCAGGGACCTATGACGATAGTCGAAGTTTAATATCCGTTAGGGAGGAACTCTCTGATAATTTTACTATTTTGGCACCCTGTACGCACAATGCAACCTGTGGACTTTTGACCTCAGAAAATGAAAGGCACTGGTGTCATCATTTTGCGAAGCCTCCGACAGAGGCCTTTACAAACTCCGATTGGGCAAAGTTCGGACAACGCATGGAAATCGACTTGAGACACCTCCCCTATAGCTTTCTTGTTCTAGAACGAACATCCGCCCGACAACGTCAAAGAGGCCTTTCCCGTATTATTGGAACGCCTCGTCAATACAAAGGCTTTGCCAAAATTCTCAGTTGTCAAGAAGCCGGAGTGAGTGAATTTGAACTACAAAAACGTGATAACGCAAAACTCTGGAAAGAGCTGCGGAAAGGACACGCTGGAACCTTACGTAAGTGGGAAATCTCCAACGGTCGTATTATTGAAAGCTCATCGACTTCCGATGAATAAATTAGAAGGCATCCTCAAACTTTCTCTTCCTTCAAGGCCTTAAGATAACTCATCAACTCCTCTATTACCAAAGCCGCTACCGCGATCTGCATCTGCACACGTCCAATACCGTCTTTCCTCAGAACTCCTTGACGAACCACCGACATCTTTCCTCCAAATTTACTAGCAATTGCCCAAAAAGCTAGAGGATTCTCAATACCATCCGTTGGACTAGCCTCCGCATATCCAGTAGTTCCTAACCCTATATCGCTCTCAAACAAATCGCACACTCCGTAAGCCATCTCTGCTGCCACCTGTGCCGAAGCACATTTCACGCTCTCAGCATGCGAACGATTCACCCCTAGTTTATCCACCTTTTGATCAAGGGTATAAGTGGTAATTCCTCCCAAAAAATAAGAGGAAGCACCTGATTCAGAACCTATCTCTGCCTGCACTCTGCCACAGGTCAAACTCTCTGCAACTGCCAGAGTACAAATCGGATCCATCAACATTAAAGATTTCAAAGTCATCACCTATAATCTATAAAGCTATTTTCTCAAAAATCGAGCGAAAGGTAAGCATACATCACTTCCAATCATGGTTATCTTCTTATTTCTGTCTCCATTTTCCCAATCTCCACCATGGATTCCCAAACAACAAATCCGTTTCGTCTCTCGCTCAGAGTGATCCCCAACGCAAAACGAACCGAAATCGTAGGATGGATACAAGAATCCATAAAAATTAAACTCCAGGCGCCTCCAGTAGAAGGCCGTGCTAATGTGATGCTAATCGAATTCTTTGCAAATAAACTCTCCTTACCAAAAAACTCAATCCGACTAATTTCTGGAAGGACTAGCCGGAATAAGATCATCGAAATCAGTGGAAGCACGATTGAGTCGAGCTTGAGCATACTTGGTTTGTCTCCCAAATAACTGGCCAGAAAATACGCACTCTGTTGCGGTATCATTCTCTTGCACAACCAGGCTTACCTTTTCATTTTATCAAATTTTCCAGTCAAAATCAGATCGATTTTTCAGTCACCAAATGAC
>CAXMUM010000208.1:0-3283 GCA_964196585.1 uncultured Opitutaceae bacterium | reverse complement strand
AGTTTCATCGCTCTTTTCACTGAGTCTCTAATGGTGGCGATATCAAAAGGCTTATTCAGGTAGTCACATGCACCTAGTCTAATTGCCTGACGAGCTGTTTCAAGGGTCTCGTAAGCGGTCAGCATTATCACTTCAATTTTAGGATTGAGGCTCTTGAGGTTTTTCAGGACTTCGATACCTGAAAGTCCAGCCATGCGGATATCCAAAGTTGCCACATGGACAGTATTGTTACTGGCGAATTCGATGGCTTTCTCTCCAGATTCAACGGCATGAACGTTGTATTCGTTTCGGAATACCATTCTTAACGATTGTCGTGGACCTTCTTCATCGTCCACAACGAGAAGAGTCTTCTTTTCAGAAATAGGTTCCTCCTCCTCTGGGGAGACTGCAATCGATTCTATGTTTGGATCTGGGAAGCTCATTTTTTTGTTAAATTGAGTCGTGGGTGATAAACTTTAATTGGGGGGCGTGAGCGCAATCAGGTAATATGAATCAAAGTTTAGTGGTTAATTTGAGGAAGTAAAATAGAAACATCGCAGTGGCGTTCTCTGCTACGTGGACCGATTTCGATCGTTCCCTGATGAGCTTCTATGATCCGTTGAGCAACCGTAAGGCCTAATCCAACTCCTGTGTTGCGAGTAGTGAAAAAGGGTTCTGTTGCACGTTCGGCTGTTTCTGATGTGAATCCGATACCATTGTCACTGAATTCAATGATGAGTGCGTCATCCTGACCGTTACGAATGGATACTTCTACCTCTGGCTCATCGAGATTTGCTTGTAAGGCATTGGTGAAGATCTCTTGGAAGGCATAGCGTAGGCTATTCTTGTGGCATCGAATAACGAGTTGCTCGAGTTCTGTTTGGATATCGAGTTTGGATGATTGGGGAAATTGTGTGGACGTTGCCTGGAAAGCTTCATCTAGCAGCTCCCTCACATTGGCCTCATCAGAAGTCGTGATTTCGGGTTGTGCGAGGTAGAGCATCTGTTCAGTGAATCGCTGGATTCTGCCCGTTTCTTTTTCAAGTGCGTTTTTGAGAGATTTTCTGAAATCTTCGTTTGCGTATTCCTGATCCAGCAGCTGCTGATGAGTCGTTAACGGTACGAGGGAATTTCTGATTTCATGAGCAAACCGCTTTGCAATCAAAGCGATGAGTTTTGCCTTGGAAGATTCGATATCGAAACTTTTGGCTGCCTCGATCTGTGTGAAATCTTCCATTACAACCATTGCGGACTGAGGAAGCTTCTCACTTTCGTTGCGAAATGGAATGATGGAGACTCGATAAATACTATCGTCGTTTTCTCCTCCTGAAAAAAAGAAGGGCTCTAGAGATGATCCCTTTTCAACCACGTCATAAATGGGGGTAGCGAGCTTCGAAGGTAAATCGGCAAATTCCAAAGTATTGATCGAAGGGTTCTCACCTTTTACGAATTGGACCATTGCGCGGTTCGAGTGGACGATCGTGAGATTTGAGCTTACGACCATGTTACCATTACTCATGCAAGAGAGGACATCTGAGAAGAGGCGATTGTTCGCCGAGAGATGGTGGTGTAACCAACAGTTTTTGATGGCTAGCCCCAGTTCTTCCATAAGCAAATAGAGGAGCTGTAACTCTTCATCCCCGAGAGATGACCCAGTTACTCGATTACCGACAATAGCTACTCCGAGAGTTTTCTCACGGTCATTGATAGGGATGGCCGTATGGCAATCGAGGATCTCAAATTCGCGCTGAATTTTTGGATCTAAATCTGTTTGAGAAAGCTGGCCTCGCTTTACGATCTGCATCGAATTGGAAAAATACTTTCCCAGTCCGGCTTTTTTAGTGAGTTCAAAACAATCCTGAACATCTGAAGGTACTCCTACTGAGGAAATACAGGGCATCCGATGAGCATCTGAGGGTGAATTGACAGTTACATAAGGTGGAGATTGAAGGAAAACAGCGATTTTGTTTACTTTGATGATTTCCCGCAATTTAAGGACAAAATGTTGTGTAAAAAGTTTGTAATCGAGTGAATATCCCAAAATTCGGGAAAAATCACGAAGGACTTCGAGAGCAGATGTTGGAATGTTTTGTTCTGTTAGAAGGTTATCTTTCGAATCGAGTGAACTGACAATAGAAGGGATCGGTTCGTTGAATCTGGCCAGTTTGGATAGGACTGATTGGAAATGCGATGGAACCAAAGGGTCACGGAATATAAAGTCGGCTCCTTTTATCAGGGCTGTTTCTTCCCAAACGGTAGGACACTCTTTTACGGCTACAGCGAGTGAGCCAACGGGATTGGCCTCTTTTATTGAAACGATCTCATCAAGGGCATTTTTGGTGGATTCTCCTACTACATAGAGGCAAATATCGAAGACGTTAGCTTTGAGAAGGGTTTCGGCTTCGTTGAAATTCCTTTTGACCGTGGGGTGAAAGGTATCCTCTGACAGTAGATTTCGATATCTGCTGTCCTCGTCGGCGTTTTCGTCGATGATGATGATGTTAAACACGAATTGGTTCTAGGTAGAATATAGGAGATCTATGATTAAATGAGAGGGATGTTCTGGAAGAAATGTTTTAGTATCATATCCACAAAAGACCTAGATTTGTGAATAATAGGTAAAATAGGGTTTAGTCGCTATGAAAATTGTTATTCCTATTTAACGACTCTAGGCATTAGTCCTTAAAAAAATAAAATTGCAAAAACGGGAAAAATTAAAATTTATCGAGGCTACCCGTAACTACGGGTCATTCAAAGAATGAGTTCTCAACAGAAAAGTCCTGAAAGAATTAAGGAAGTAATTAGTGAACGAGTTATTTATCCGAGTCGTAGCGGGCAGAAGATAATAGGGTACATTGACTCTCCAGGAGTAGCGGTAAAAGCAAAATCTTTTGTCATAATGGCTCCAAAATACGGAGAAACAAAGAAAAATAACCTCCTTTTGGCCTATTACTTCGCGATTAACGGGCTCACCGTTTTGCGTTTTGATCATACTTCTCATGTAGGTGAAAGTGATGGTGTCATGACCGATTTCACATTGGGGAGCGGTGTGGAGGACATTTTAGCGAGTCTGGACTACCTGGATGAACATTATGGGGCACATGAGGTGACATTGGTGGCAAGTAGTTTGTCGTCACGGACAGCGATCAGGGCTGCTGCACTGGATAAACGTGTAGCCCATCTGATTTGTTTGGTTGGAGTGGTGAATGTGCAATACCCTTTACGGGAGGTGTATAGGGAGGATTTAGTCGAAAACCACCTCGACGGAAAGACATGGGGTATCACTGACATATTGGGACACGAG
>CAXMUM010000207.1:244-3321 GCA_964196585.1 uncultured Opitutaceae bacterium | reverse complement strand
TGATGATAATGAAGATCACCGTAAACGATAGGATGGCAGCAACGAGCTGGTTCTTTGTCAGAGAACTGGAGAAAATCCCGATAGAGATAAAAAGAAACCCACTTAGGGCGATAAAGGTATAGCCTCCGATGAGAGGCGCTGGGTCGATTAATTTTGGATCTTTCGCAAAGTAATACAAGACTACCTGAAATCCGAAGGTCATCATCCAGAGGGAAATGTAGTAAAGGTAGGCTGCAGTAAATTTTGACAGAACAATCTCAATAGGAGTGACAGGAGTTGTCATGAGTGTCTCCAGGGTCCCAGTTCGACGTTCTTCTGCAATACTCTTCATTGTCAGGAGAGGAACGATGAAAAAAACAGGTAGCCAAAACATGCGGATGAATTCTGCTCCGGGAGAGTGCTTTCTGGATGCATTAATAGATTCTGTGAGATAGTCTTGAAAAACAAAACCCATCACGATGAGGAAAAGAATCGCCGCAATATAGGTGCCTGGGCTGATCAGGAGAGCCCGCAATTCGTGTCTGAGTAGAATGATAAAATGCCTCATTATGATTCGTTGATGAAGGGAGATCCGTCAGGGTTCATTTGGTCTGAATCCGGTAAAAGGGCATCCCAGCTCCTTCTGGTTGCCGCGAGAAAAACCTCTTCAAGTGTTGGCGTGTGCCTATTGAAGGCGCGAACTCTAAGGTTTGGGACTGCTGTCAAATGCTCGAGGATGCGTTCTCCCTGATTTTGGTTGGCTGCTCCTTTAATTTGAACTTCTTCGAACCCCTCTGTATTGGCAGTTCCATTTGGGATGATTTCGAGAGAATCGTCAAAGTTTGTGAGGCTTTCCTTAAGTGATTTAAGGTCTCCCTGAATTTCTGCCTGATAAACGGTCTCACTAATAAAGTCTTTACGCAAAGAGTCGGGAGTTCCTTCTGCCACGATTTTTCCTCCATTGATGATAATGACACGGTCACAGGTCATTTCGATTTCTGGAAGAATATGGCTGGAGATAATCATGCTCATGCGGCCGCGTAGACTGGCGATCAAGTCACGGATCATAACGATTTGATGAGGGTCCAATCCAATTGTCGGCTCATCCATGATGATGATGTCCGGTTCAGAGAGGATTGCGTCTGCAATGCCGACTCTTTGGCGGTATCCCTTGGATAATCTTCCTATAATGCGGTTTGAGGCTCTTTTAAGATCACAGAGTTCGAGTGCTTTTTCTATCCGTTCTCGTCTCTTCCGAAATGGTATTTCTTTCAATTTTGCCCGCCACTTTAGATATTCGCGGACTCGCAGGTCTTCGGGCAGTGGGTTATTTTCAGGCATGTAGCCGATTTTACGCTTTGCAGCGATTGGGTGCGCAGCTACAGGAATATCACAGATTTTTACTATCCCTGATGTTGCCTGCATGAATCCAGTCAGGATCCGCATTGTTGTGCTCTTGCCGGCTCCATTTGGCCCAAGAAAACCGACAATTTCTCCTTTTTGGACGGTGAATGAGATTCCGTTTACGGCGGATGTCCGGCCATAGTTTTTAACGAGATCGGTTACTTCAATTGTTTTGTTAGAATTTTCCACGCGTTGTGAAGGCACCTAGGGGTAATAGATTGGTTATGTGATTGAGAGGGTTAGATAAAGAGGAAAATTCTCCTATGCAAAGTAGATTTATTGAGAATGAAGGAGGAGAGGAGGTTGTCACGGAAAGGTCTCTCGAGGTCTTCACTCTTTTTCGATGGTGACATCTCCTGCATGAACGGCAAGTTCTGCTCCGGTATCGAGTTTTAGGCGGAGTGCCCCGCTATCATCAATGCCGGAGGCAATTCCCTGAAATCGTGTTTTCCCCTGAAGAAGGGAGATCTGTTTTCCTCGCAGGAGATCATATTGTTCCCACATATTGCTTAACGAGTCTGTAAAATCATTTCCGATAAATTGATTGTAGGCAGAGAGGATACGGTTGATCAGCACAGCCGTTAATCGATTAATGTCCACTTTGTGCCCCAACGCATCGCTGATAGAAGTGGTTCGTGAGGCGATATCTTTAGGCCAGTTTTTACGGAGACTATTGATATTAAGGCCGAGGCCGAAGATAACGTCACGAGTTTGATCAGAGTCGATTCGAGCTTCTGTCAAGATGCCTCCCAACTTACGGCCCTCATAGAGGAGGTCATTCGGCCATTTGACTCCGGGAGATATCTTGCAGGTATTGGCGATTGCTTCGCAGAGATTTACGCTCATCCACAGGGTAAAATTTCGCATTCTGCTGGGGCTTAGATTCGGCCTGAAAGCGATGCTTAAGAGGAGATTTCCATCGTCGCCACTAAACCAACGGCGACCAAGCCGGCCTCGTCCGGCTGATTGTGATCGGCCGATAACAATGAATGGGGCTTCTTTGCCATTGGCCAATCTTCGTTCTGCTTCACTGTTTGTACTATCGACCTCTTCAAGGAAAATGATGGTAGGAGATTCTTTGCGGGCGTCGAGATTGGCTTCAATAAGAAGAGGGTGTAGGGAGTTTGGTTTTTCGACGAGGCGGTAACCTTGGCTTCGCACAGCTTCAAAAACAAACCCCTGGGTGCGGAGTTTTTCCATATGGCTCCAGACGCCCACTCTGGATATGCCTATTGTTTCGGCCAATCGACTTCCTGACACAAACCCCGAGTTTGCTTTTAGCAATTCCCTGATGATGGTGACTTCTGGATTCTTAATGGCAGTCATGTATTGAAGAGAAGAAGCAACTTCCTTTTCGATGGAGACGAATTGCGATTGTTACGGTTTCCTGGATTTATCGGTTCTTTCCTGAGGGTTATGTCCAATCAAGCCCAATATCAACCCAAGTGCTCTGATGGACAAGAGCTCCGCATGAGATGTAGTCGAGCCCGATGTTAGAGATCTCTCGTATGGTTTTAAGGGTGATGCCTCCGCTTGCTTCGGTCGCTATCTTTCGAGAGGTGAGATCGAGGGCTTTTTTAAGTTGTGGCAGGGAAAAGTTGTCCAAGAGGATGATATCAGCTTTAGCTGCAAGAATGGGAGGGATTTGTTCTAGATGATCCGCTTCTACTTCAATGAGTAAGCCGGGATTGTTT
>CAXMUM010000207.1:0-234 GCA_964196585.1 uncultured Opitutaceae bacterium | reverse complement strand
CAATGGAGAGAGACTCTCCATTGGTTGCTTTGCCCGCAGCAAGGTGATTGTCCTTGATAAGGCCTCGATCGTAGAGACCGATACGGTGGTTCCATCCTCCTCCACAAGAGACAGCATATTTCTCGAGATTGCGATACCCAGGCGTTGTCTTGCGGGTATCGAGTAGACGAGTTGAGGTTTGTCCTAAGGCCTCGATGTGTCGATTGGTGTGGCTGGCGATACCGCTTAGTCGTT
>CAXMUM010000206.1:0-3323 GCA_964196585.1 uncultured Opitutaceae bacterium | reverse complement strand
TATGTGAGCTGAAGTATTTGAACAAGAAATTCAAAATCTATGATTCCTCCAGCTCCAGTTTTGAATGCGCGTTGGGCTGGGGATGCTATATCTCGCTCTTTTTCGATTCTCAGGCGCATTTTCCAAAGTTCAGCACCTTGAGAGGGACTTAAGGGGGTGCTATAGAGGAGATCTGTCTGTAGGCTGTTCCATTTGAAGGTGAGTGTTTGGGGACCCGTGATTACCCTGGCCCGGGTTAACATTTGACGTTCCCATCCTTGAGCTGAGCTTTCGTAGTATTTTTGAGCGGCTTGTGGTGTTGTTGCCAGAGGGCCAGCATCACCATGAGGGCGTAGTCGAAGATCTATCTCGTAAATACTGCCATCCGTATTTTTAGCTGCTAGTGTTTGCTGAATCTTTTGAATTTTTCGATTCGCATGAAGAGAACCGTCAGAGGTAGTGAGGAATAGAATGTCGAGGTCAGAACCAAATGTAAGTTCATTCCCTCCATATTTCCCAAGTGCGATAACGGCGAGTGATTCTTCTGAATCAAAGCGAAGAAGCAGATCGGTGATGACAGCATCTGCTAAAAGGCTTAAATTGCTTTCGACATCTTCGATTGAAAGAACTCCAATCAAATGACCAATCGCAATTCGGATCTGTTCAGCTCGAATGTACAGCCACAACCATTTGGAAAGACCTTCCTTTTCTGTATAGGCATCTAGTTCCTTAAGGATGGTGGGTAGATCCTTTTTTTTGCGGAGAATTTCTGGTCGTAAAACTTCCTCCATAATCTCCGGGTGCTGACATAGAGTCTGGTAAATAAACAGGCTCCTGTCAAAAAGAAGTGCTAGCACCCTGAAGAATTCAGGGTTCATCGTGCAAGCACTCAGGAATTCCGTTCGACTCCCGTAATATTCTCCAAAAGAAGAAATTTTTTGAAGAGTGGTTAACGGATTGGCTAATAGAGGAAGGATTGTGTCAAAAGATTTTGTCAGGGCGACGAATCGGTGTACCTGTTCTTGCTTGAGAGGGTGATTGAGGCTCCCCCTAATGAAGGTTTGTAGTGGTGTGCTAGTGTCTGCATTGTCTCCAAACCATAGTGTCATATGTTCCTCAATACTTGGAGATGAGAAATCTTCGGCGAAGAAGGCCCACCACTGGTCGAATTCACTAACTTCATCTTCACTTTCAAATAAGTTACTGTAGGTAGTTCGGACTCGTTCTCTTTGAGTCTTTAAGTCCTCATCGAAGAGAGTGAGGTTTTGATAATTAAGTGTCTGGGCTATGATCTCTCGTTGCTTGTTGTCTACCGGGAGTTCATGACTTTGCTGCTCCTCTTTCATTTGAATGCAATGTTCTATGCGACGGAGGAACCAGTAGGTGTTTTCGAGGAAGTTGGCATCCTCTTTATCGAGGAGTTCGTATTTTACCAATTGATGAAGACCTTCAATGGTTGAATGAGTCTGGAGAAATGGGAATCGGCCGGCGTGTAAGAGCTGGAGGGTTTGTACGATGAATTCGATTTCGCGAATTCCCCCAAATCCCGATTTGACGTTTCTTTCCAGCGCATCCAATCCAATGACTTCTCGCTCGGTTCTGTTCTTCATCGAGGCGACTTCTGCAACCAATGAGGCAGGGGGATGGCGTGGATAGCGAAATGACTGAAGGTTTTCGAGAAGTTCATCACCAAGGGATATATCTCCTGCAACAGGGCGGGCCTTGAGTAAGGCCAATCGTTCCCATGTCTGGCCGGCAGCTGCATAGTAATTTTCAACTGCAGCATAGGTGGGAGCGAGTGGTCCGTGGCTTCCCCCGGGGCGAAGACGTAGATCGGCACGAAAGAGAAATCCGTTTTCGTCTTTTTTATTTAGAAAAGCTGTGATGGATTCGGCAACTTTAGCAAAGTATTCAGCGTTGGGAAATGACTTCTCTTTCCCGTCTTTTCGACAGTGTCCCTCTCCTTCGTAGAGATAAATGAGATCGATATCAGAAGAGAAATTCAGTTCGCAGCCTCCAAGCTTTCCCAAAGCAAGAGCGCAGAAGCGAGAGGGTTGATTCAGGGCCTCGTCCCACGGTTCTCCGTAGCGCATGGTCCATTGGGAGGTGGCTAAAAGGTAGCACTCGTTCAGGCAAAATTCTGCCAGCCGAGAAAGCTCTTCAACGGATATCTTTGGGTGAACAATTTCGTTGATGTCGCGGTAAGCGATTCGGAGGGAGATTTTTCGACGGAACTGCCTCAGGCTAGTGAGGAAGTTATTATCGGTTTGATTACTTATCCGATTGTCCTCTTTGACGGTTTCCCATTCGTCCCGTAGCGCTTTAAAACGAAAGTCTTCCTTGCGGTTTTCTCTATGCTCAAGCCATATCAGATACTCTGGGTATTGTTCCACCAGTCGTCGATAGAGCGGACTTAGGTGAGCGAGTCTTCCGATCCGAAGGGGAGTGTTTTTTGAAAGAGCTTCCCAGCGATCGTCAGGGAGAGATTCGCGACAATCTGTTAAGACTTGTTCTCCTAGTCTTATGATCTCTTCTGGTGTTTCAAATGACAGAGAATCCATTGAATAGGAAGCGATGTTAATTGGGAAAGGGTGGTCGGAAAAGAGGTCCGTTGTTCTTTTCTTAACGTTTATTCAAGATGTCTCTGGCGGTGTCCAATGTCTTCTTTTCTTCATCTGTAAGGGAGCCGAATCCTTTTTTGTTTATCTTGTCGAGAATGCTATCGATGGTTGCTTGATCCACTTTTTGAGCCTTTGAAATATTGACTTTGAAATTACCTGTGGTGGATGAGGTCTTTTTGCGGCGAAACCACTTGGGGGCCTCCATCGTACTTCCTGAGGAAGAGTGACTGCTCGTCCGCTGATGAAGGTATTTGAAATATACCCAACCACAAAGCATGCCGCCTAAGTGAGCAGAGTGAGCGATGTTTGAGGTTCCAGGAATTTCGGTAAAAAGAAGGCCAAGGACCGAAATAGCCAATGCCCCAAGGGCCAAGTACTTTGGCTTCATCGTTATGGGAATGATGAAGAAGAGTAAAATGGTGATGGGCCGTTCCGGAAAAAAAGAGGCAAAGACAATGAGTAATGCAGCGACTCCTCCGGATGCTCCCATTAAATAAGAACCTCCTGGTGTGACTAAATGGACTAAGAGCCATACGATTCCACTGACAACAATTGAGCCCAGATAGAGGCCTAAGAAACGTCGTTCTCCCAGAAAGGGTAGAATTGCTCGTCCTAAAAAAAAGGCTCCTAGCAGGTTTCCAAGAATATGGAAGAGAGTGGAATGGAGAAACCCAAAGCTCAGAGGGGTCCAGATAAACCCTTTGATGAGAGACGTTTCTGAGA
>CAXMUM010000205.1:0-3332 GCA_964196585.1 uncultured Opitutaceae bacterium | reverse complement strand
TGGGCAAAGAGACCGTGCAGGACCTGTTGGTACAGCGGTTTGCAAATTCGATCTTTGAACCCTTGTGGAATCGGCGATATGTCGAGTGCGTTCAGATAACTGTAGCGGAAGACTTGGGGGTTGGTTCCCGTGGTGGTTATTACGAGCAGAGTGGTGCAACGCGGGATATGATACAGAATCATACAATGCAGCTGCTCAGCCTCACGGCAATGGAACCTCCGGTTTCCTTAGATCCAGAGTCCATTCGAGATGAGAAAGTAAAACTGTTGAAAGCTATCCAACCCTTAAAGCTTGATCCTGAAGACGGAGATGTAGTGAGGGCCCAGTATGGAGAAGGATTAATCGGAGGGGAGAAAGTCCCTGGTTATTTGCAGGAAGAAGGAGTTGATACTGATTCGAACATAGAAACATACGCGGCTTTACGACTGTCCATTGACAATTGGCGATGGGCAGGTGTTCCCTTTTACTTGCGTTCAGGTAAAAGAATGGGACGTAGGGTGAGTGAAATTGCGATTCAATTAAAACGTCCTCCAGGTAGTCTCTTTACGGCTTCTGAGAAATTTGATTTGGCTGCCAATACTATTGCATTCCAAATACAGCCGGACGAAGGATCCACTGTCTTGCTCAATGCTAAAATTCCAGGTTTGGAAACAAGGACACAGCCTGTGAAAATGCATTTTCGCTATAGCACAACCTTTGGATCAAATACTCCAGAAGCATACGAACGATTGATTCTCGATGCGATGATTGGAGATAGTACCTTGTTTATACGTGGTGATGAAACAGAGGCTTCCTGGAAACTTATTTCGCCACTGCATGAGTATTGGAATTCGGTTGGTCGACGTGGAATGGAAAGCTATTCTTCTGGTTCGTGGGGTCCGTTGGATTCAGAGCGTTTGTTATGGAAAAATCGTCATCAATGGCGTCGGCCTTAGGAAGAGGAAGAACCATGGCGAACGTTTTTGATACATTGCCGGGAATGAAAGTCCCTTTGTCATCGAGCCTGCAAACGTTGGCTTCGATGTGGGATGTGAAATCAGAAAAGGGGCTTTCGGCGCCTTCTGCTTATCGTGCGTCTCAGATGAATCTGGTTTTGCACTTTGGATTTGATGTAACCCCCGATCAGGCCAAGGAAGAGTTTGAAACAGTTTTGCGTTTTGCGCAGCGCTATCCTTGTCGTATTTTAGTGTTATGCCCGGGAGAGACTGATAAGGATAGTGAGACCGTGGATACAAAAATATTCAGCGAGTGCTATATTGGAAAATCCAGGCAGGAGATGAGTTGTTGTGAAGTTATCATCGTGAGTTATACTCTGTCGCAGCGCACCTTCTTGGAAAATCAGGTGGCGATCTTGATGGAAAGTGACCTGCCTCTATTCTATCATCCCTACAAAATGCATTCTGCAGAGCGGTTTGGAGATTATCAGTTTTTCTTGGAAGAGGCTCGGCGTATCATTATTGATTCAAAGGTGGAAAATAAGGGTGTTCTTGAGTTTAAGTGGCCAAGGGCTGAGGCCATCAGTGATTTAGTTTATGCGCGATTGTTGCCGGTAAGACAGTCGATAGGTCAATTTTTGAGTGCTTTTGAGCCTTTGCAATTAATCGATGGGTTGGTTTCGATTGAGGTAATCAGTCAGTCTGATTTTATGGCAGAGAGCAGAGTTCTTATCCAATGGATGGAGAATAAACTGGCTGATTGTGGTGACAGTGAAAAAAGCTTTGAATGCTCTGCGGTTGAGAGAACTGAAGGCAAATTGTCGATCGCGATTAAGTGGAATTATAAGGATGAGCGGTATTTTTCTTGGAGTGCAGATCTTGTTTTGGGATGTGCCCGTATTGAAGCGGATTTTGGAAACGGTCCAGTTGCGTTAACTTCGGCGATTCAGTTACTTCCTTCTGAGAAAGCATTGGCCGAAGCATTATTTTTCTAATGAGAGAAGGTAAAACTGAATTTGGAAACTTCTGCATTGGAGATGAGGAAGAGCTCTTTGAGTGCGCTTTATTTCTTACGAAAGAACTGAAGGTGCAATTGTCTGCCAGTGTCTTTTCTTGGGCTCTCACGGGTGGTTCCACGCCAGCTGCTTTTTACCGTTACTGTATTGAGAATGCAAAGTTGGACGAGGCCTTAATTGATGGAACCGTTTGGACGACGAGTGATGAACGGTGCGTTCCACTGGATAGTGAGGAAAGTAATTTTGGAAATGCAGATCGGCATATGCTCCAGCCCGTAGATGTTTCAAAAGATGATAAGTTTTCTTGGCCGACGGAGTTGTCTCCTGTTGATGCGGCTGAAAAATATGAAGTAAACTGGTTTTCTCGAGTAGGTGAGGGGAGCTCATATGATATGTGTTTTTTGGGCATGGGGGACGATTGTCATACGGCTTCGATTTTTCCTGAGAGTCCTTTGATTATGGATTCACCCTGTCAGTTATTTGCGGCCGTTGAAGTGCCGGATAAAGGATGGCGTCTATCTATTACTCCAAAAGGGCTAGAGCATGCGAAACGTATTGTTGTGATGGCCCTTGGTTCGGGTAAGACTGAAGCCTTAAGGGATGTTTTTTTAGCGGAGTATGATCCGAAAAAAAAACCGATTCAGCTACTGAAAAAGAGCGCTTCGAAAGTGTGGTGGTTGATGGACGAAGCGGCAGCGGATGGGATTCAATTTGAGTAGTAGAGTTAAGAAAAACAAAAACAGATTATGTCAGAACCAAGTAATATCGCGAAAGAATATCTAAGTCATATGACAGATTACCTGTCTACTATGGTGGGATCTCAACAGGATCAAGTGAGCGCAGCTGCACAGATCCTGATGGAACAGATCCGAAAGGACGGATTAATTCACGTTTATGGCGTTGGAGGACATTCTTACGTTGGCAGCGAGGAATTCTTTTATCGTGCCGGTGGATTGGCCAACATCAGCCCGATGTTTGAGTCTAGTCTTTCTCTGGCTGCGGGGGGTCAAAAATCGACGATGTTGGAAAGAGAAGAGAACATCGGAGATAAAATAGTGAAAGCTCATCATCTGGGCCCGGATAATGTTCTTATCATCACGAGTGCATACGGTATCAATGCCTGTAGTATCGACGCTGCTTTAGAGGCAAAAAGAAGAGGATGTAAGCTCATCGGGATTACTTCTGTCGGATTTGGCGAGAAGACACCTCGTGATTTTACAGCCAGACACAGTTGTGGAAAGAATTTGGGCGAAATTGCCGATGTCGTCATCGATAATCATATTCCTCATGGTGAGGTCACCGTCGATCTGGAAGGGTATCCTCAAAAAATAGGAGGAACTTGTAATGTCTTAGCTTGTTTTGCCATTAACTGGCTCGTGAT
>CAXMUM010000204.1:0-3355 GCA_964196585.1 uncultured Opitutaceae bacterium | reverse complement strand
TTCCATACGAGCGGATTTCCCCAAACGCACTGCGGCAGGAACCATTGCCTCAATAATGGATTCTCTCGAAGCACCGTAGTACGAAACCATCCAATTGATAAGATTGACCAAGTCGGGCGTCAGCACCGGCATCGGATAAATGGCTTCCGTAACAACCTTTAAGCGAGCCTCCGGCACATCCGCCACCGCATCAATCTGAGAAACGACAGCCAAAGCAAACCGACGCCCAACTGGGACTCTGACTAACGCTCCCACTGAAAGACTCCCCTTCAAATGCTCGGGCACACGATAATGCAGGATCTTATCGAAGCCGGCCATGGGCCACACTCCTACGATCTGATTATCGGTTTTCACCCTTTCTTACTGTCGTCGCACACCTATCAAAGCAAGACGAGATCGTGTTTAAAAGGCTCTTGGCATTCTGATTGACAGCTTTTCTTTCCCTCATGACATTACCCCTGTGAGCACACAGGCCTGTCGGGATAAATTCAGATATTACCTCGCTGAAAAAAGCCTCCGAGTAACTGGTCAGCGAATGGCTATTTTCGAGGCGGCCTTCGCTGAATCCACTCACTTCACCGCAGAGGAACTATTGGATAAGTCTCGAATCATCGACAGCTCCGTTTCAAGGGCCACGGTTTACCGGACCCTTCCCATCATGATCGAAAGCAGCCTTCTTCGTGAGGTCGATATCGGCAAAAGCCTGAAATACTATCTCGCGAATCCAGACAACAATCCCCAGCAGGCACAGGTCATCTGTGAGGATTGTGAAAAAATCTTTGAAATAAGTGCCCCCTTCATGGAGTGGTACGGTGCCACCGTTTCATCTAAACTTGGTTTGACGCCTGTTTCTCAGCGTCTGCAAGTTTCTGCCCAGTGTAACAAGTTCCGCAAAACAGGAACCTGTGAGCATCACGGCTAATTTCGCAATCCAGCCTAATTACCAATATGCATAAATCGCCAAAAGACGATTTCGAGATCATTTTTTTTGAAGGAGTCCTCAAACGAAGCCCCAAAGACATAGAAGTATTGGAGATCCTTGGAGGCCTCTACACCAAAGGTGGCCGGATCGAAGATGGTCTGCGCATGGATCGAAAACTTGTCCGGCTCTTACCAGGTAATCCCACTGCTCATTACAATCTCGCCTGTAGCTTGGCTCTAAAAAGCAATGAGAGCAAAGCGATCGAAACTCTCCGTACCGCCATTGACCTCGGTTATACGGACAGAGAGTGGCTGCTCCAGGATCCTGATTTAAAAAGTCTGAAAAACCATCCGGCTTTTAATGAACTGATCAAGAAACTGTCTGAAAAACCCAGTGATCAAAAACGATAGACGACTGCCCCATCTAGGATCTATGTTACATAATCCTTTATTTTGAACATGCCTGACCTTCTAACTTACGAACCATTTGTTCTTTCTTCTCTTGAAGGTGAAGAAGCGCCTCTCACGCCTATTCAAGAAGAAATCCTGGAATTGAAGGAGAAACGCAACGCCATCATTCTAGCTCACAACTACCAGATTGAACCGATTCAACGTATCGCGGATTTCATTGGGGATTCTCTTGGACTCGCTTATCAAGCTGCCTCTACTAAAGCCGATGTTATTCTATTTTGCGGGGTCCATTTTATGGCTGAGACAGCCAAAATCGTTAACCCTTCCCGCACCGTTCTTCTTCCTGAATTGGAAGCTGGATGCTCTCTTTCCGACTCCTGTCCAGCCGATCGATTAGCCGCCTACAAAAAAGAAAACCCAGAAACATACATCGTTGCCTACATCAATTGCTCCGCAGCAGTGAAGGCCCTTTGTGATGTCATTTGCACCAGTGGTAATGCAGTGAAAATCGTCCAACGAATTCCAGCAGACAAAGAGATCCTTTTTGTCCCGGATCAAAATCTTGGTCAATGGGTTGCCGGTAAGACCAAACGACCGATGAAACTATGGCCCGGCAGTTGTTATGCTCATGTTCTCTTTACCGTTCGCGCATTGGAAAAGACCAAGCTGAAATACCCAGACGCTCCTTTGATTGTACATCCCGAGTGCACCGAAGCTGTCCGCGATATGGCCGATGAAGTCTGTAGCACAGAACTGATGGTCAAGTATTGTAGCGAGAGTGAGGCAAAGGAAATCATCGTCGCCACAGAATCAGGTATCCTACATCGGCTTCGAAAGGAAATCCCTGGAAAAACATTCATTGCCGGACCCACCGATACCTGTGCCTGCAATGATTGCCGTTTCATGAAAATGAACACAATTGAAAAAGTGAGGGATGCCCTTCTTCATTTGAAACCGGAAATTCAAATGCCGGAGGATATTCGATCCGCCGCATATCAACCTCTCAAGCGCATGCTCGACTGGAGCAAATAGATTTTAAAACAATTTCTTCAAAGACCTCAAACTACCCCTCGATTACCTCCTTAAGCCCTCAGGAAAAAAGTAAGCGAACGTTTCGATATGATCGTATCCGCAGTGTCTTCAACGGTGTTGCCGATACGGGTTATAAAACCTTTGCCCTGCTCGTTGCCATTCGCGTTTTTGATGCCTCGGCAAATATAAAGGCCCTCGTTGCTGCCGGCCCCTCCATCGGCCTCATTCTTACACCTCTGAGTCTCTTTTTCTTCAGTAAACTCAGATGGTCCTCCAGTAAAGCTTGCACAATCAACTATGTTCTCGGAGGCGTTGCGATGGCCTTTGCCGCACTCAGTAATAATTTTTATGTTTTTGTTTTTGGGATGATCTTTGGTGGTGCTCTACTGATGCAGCAACCGCCATTATTGGTTCATATCTACTCAGAAAACTATGCTCCAAACAAACAGGGAGGCTTTGTCGCCCAGGCGATCGCTCTATCATGCATTGTCGCAATGGGGTTTTCTTACCTTGGAGGAAAAATCCTGGACAAGGATATCAACTACTATCACCTCGTCTTCCTTTTTATGACGCTGACAACCTTTGCATCAGCCATCTTCGCCTCCCGAATACCCTCCACCCTACTTCCCTCCAATAGTTCAAAAAATCCGCTGAAAAGTTTTTCCTATGCGTGGAAAGATAAGATCTTTGGTTCCATGCTCGTCATTTGGATGTTTCTAGGATTCGGAAATTTGACCTTCATCCCTCTTCAGGTTGAGTACCTGGTTAATCCCAAGTTTGGTATCAATGCCACCAATACACAGGTTGCTCTAGCCATCGGTATCATCCCCTTAACATCGCGTCTTCTCTCAACACAGATCTGGGGTTACCTCTACGACCGCTACAATTTCTTTTTAGTTCGAGGCATGATCAGCAGCGCATTTGCCATAGGACATCTCATCTTCTTTAACAGCCACTCCATCTGGAGCATATATCTAGCGGGAGCCATGAC
>CAXMUM010000203.1:0-3362 GCA_964196585.1 uncultured Opitutaceae bacterium | reverse complement strand
GTCTCCATCATAGATCATGAGAAAGATCATTCATTTGGACATGGACTGCTTCTACGCAGCGATTGAAATACGCAATAACCCTACATTGCGTGGGCACCCTGTTGCGGTTGGCGGAGCAAATCGACGACGTGGAGTTCTCACGACATGCAACTATGAAGCGCGAGCTTTTGGCATCCATTCAGCCATGCCTGTTTTCATGGCTCTCGAAAAATGTCCTCATCTCATTGTCACCCCTGTTCATTTTGATCAATATCGGAATGAATCTCTTCGTATTAGAGATATAATGACGTCTTACACGGATCTCATTGAACCTCTCTCTTTAGATGAGGCCTATATGGATGTCTCCCATCTTCGCGAAGCACCTTCCAAAATAGCCATCGAACTTCGGAAAAAAATCTACCGAACCACTGGTCTCCATGCTTCTGCCGGGATAGCCCCCAATAAGCTACTCGCAAAAATCGCCAGTGATTGGAAGAAACCGAGGGGACAGTTCGAAATCAAGACCTCTCAAATCACCTCCTTCATGGAACGTCTCCCGATAAGGAAGATCTGGGGGATAGGAAAAGTCGCCTCCGAACGACTGCATTCTCTCGGAGTTGAAACTTGTGGGCAGATGCAAAAACTCAGCTCAAACAAGCTTCAATCCCAGTTTGGAAAGTTTGGCAAAGAACTTTATCATCTATGCAGGGGCATCGATGAGCGTCCTGTCGAAAAAAATCGGATACGTAAGTCCATCAGCACAGAACAAACCTATTCGAAAGATCTTAAAACGCTGGATGATTGCTCTGAAAAACTTCCCTCACTCTTGGAAGACCTGTGGGAAGATCTTGGAAAACACGCCGAATCGCGTCGCATCACAAAGGTATTTATAAAAATCAAATTTTCTGACTTCAGTCGAACCACCGTTGAACGAACCAACCTCAATCCATCCTCTGAAACCTATCAACAACTTCTAAAAGAAGGATTTGGGAGAAAAGGACAGTCCATTCGCCTCTTGGGTATAGGCGTGCGATTTGCAGAAGAATCGGCTGAACAAGATCAACAGCTCGAATTTGATCTACATCTTCGATGAGGGTTTCAAACCACCTGCTTGCATTCTCATTTCTTATGTTCAGCATGCTCACTTAAGCTACAAAGAGTAATTTATTATGACTGCCAATAGACAACGAATTCCAAGCAAACCTCAAATTTTAACAACAACGGTTGGATCTTATCCCGTTCCTCAATGGCTTTCCGCCCTCCCCAGCGAACAAGCAATTATCGATGCAACAAGAGTGGTCTTTGACATACAAAGACAGGCTGGCATCGATTTACCTACGGACGGAGAACTTTACCGTTTTGATATCAACCATCCGGATACGAATGGTATGATTGAATATTTCATCTCTAGCATGGAGGGTATCTCAACAGTAATCGGACGCTCTGATACCGAAGCCTTTTCTAAGAAGCAGAGCATGGGGTTCCGGAATAAACCAGCTGGAATCGTTACCGGAGTTCTCGCAGAAGGAAGCCTTGATCTTCTAACTGATTGTAAAAGGGCAGCCTCTGTGTCAGGAGGTGCATTCAAATTTACCGTCACTAGCCCTTATATGTTGTCTCGAACACTGTTAGACAATCACTACGGCGATTTTGAAGAACTTACACTGGCTGTGGCCAAAGTAATAGCGGATCAAATGCCGGGCCTTCCATGTGCATGTGTGCAAATTGATGAAGCCAATATACCGGGAAACCCCGCCGATGCCCCTTTGGCGGCAAAAGCGATGAATATTGTTTTGGATAAAATCAAGGGGGAAAAAGCAGTTCATTTCTGCTTCGGAAATTATGGCGGCCAAACCATTCAATCGGGAAACTGGAAGGCATTGGTCAATTTCCTAAACAGCCTTCATACCAATCATCTTGTCCTGGAGCTCGCTCATCGCCCTTCTAGCGATTTGAACGCACTCAAGCACATTGATGCCAAAATCGACCTCGGCATTGGCGTCATCGACGTGAAAGTTAACCACATTGAAACTGCAGATGAAATCGCACAAAGAATCGAGAACGCAGAGAAGAAAGTGGGAAAAGGAAGAATACGCTGGATACACCCTGACTGTGGATTTTGGATGTTGAAACGCTCTGTCTCAGATCGAAAAATTGAGGCTCTTGTCAAGGGACGCGACAAATACCTCGGCCGATAAACACAACATTTGATAAAATCCTGCATGTTACATGTCATTAAGGTCCGTTTCTAAGTAGTAACCTAAACTTAAAAACTCTTTACCTTCTGATGTTAAAAATAATCTCCAATCGCCTCTACCGGACCGACATTAAGGCACGTATGCCCTTTAAATACGGTATCGCTACCATGGTAGAAGTACCTCATGTCTTTCTCGAAATTTCTCTTCTGGTAAACGGCACAGAAAGTAAGGGAATTGCTGCAGACCATCTCCCACCAAAATGGTTTACTAAAGACCCCGATAAAGATCCACAGGATGAAATTACCGACATGCTGGAGGTAATCCATCATGCAATGGATGTCTCAATCGGAGAAGAAGCCGAAAGCCCATTTCACCTGTGGCAGAAGATCTATCACAATCAATCTACATGGGGAGACCAAAACAATTTTCCTCCCCTCCTCTCAAATTTTGGAACAACGCTTATAGAGAGATCCTTACTGGATGCCTTCTGTAAAGGGACACAGCAGACTTTCTTTTCAGCTGTAAAAACCAATTCCATAGGAATGGCTCTAGGCAGCATCCACTCAGAGCTCTCAAATTCCGAGCCTTCCGACTATCTTGATGCCTCTCCCCCCACGAGTATTTTTGCGCGACATACCGTTGGCTTAGCAGATCCCCTTACAACGGCTGATATCGTTGAAAGTGAACGATTGGAAGATGGGTTGCCACAATCCCTTGAGGAAAACATCCAAACCTATGGTCTCCGACACTTCAAACTTAAGGTCAATGGGCAGGGAGACGGCGATATTGAGCGGCTTGTCAGCATTGCCAAGATCCTTGTGCAGAATTGCGATGAATATGCTTTTTCGATCGATGGCAATGAAGGCTTCTGGCAAAAACTCACGACCCACGCCCAACTATCACAGTTTCTGGAAAACCTTCTCTTCGTCGAACAACCCTTCCATCGAAGCTTAGCTCTTAGTGACTCCATTGGGGAAATGACATCCAGCTGGCCTAACCGCCCGCCGATCATTATTGATGAATCAGATGCAGAATTGGACAGCCTCCCTAAAGCGCTGGAACTTGGTTACGCAGGAACCAGTCATAAAAACTGCAAAGGTGTCTTCAAAGGTTTGGCAAATGCCTGCCTCCTTCGAAAAAAAGCCCTTGAGAGCCCCTCTGTTAAATATGTCATGAGTGGCGAGG
>CAXMUM010000202.1:3133-3376 GCA_964196585.1 uncultured Opitutaceae bacterium | reverse complement strand
GTAGCAGACCTGGTCTTACCTGTTCGTTTGGGAGAACCGGAACATTTGTCCGAAGAACCTGCACTGCTTTTAAATTTTGGGGCAGACCGGATTACGAATTTGGAGACCCATGCTTGTGATATCCCGGTTCGTGCTTTCTTGGCTGCAGGACATCGGGTGGCGAGTTTTGATTTGCCCTGTCATGGTGAACGAAAAGTGGCTAAATGGCCGCAGGAGATAGAGGGCTTTAGTGGGAACTTTGTC
>CAXMUM010000202.1:0-3123 GCA_964196585.1 uncultured Opitutaceae bacterium | reverse complement strand
TCGCTGGAACGGATGTTTTTGCTGGGTTTGTGGATGAGGGGAAAGCTGTCATCGACCAGCTGATACAAGATGGATTGGCTAAACCCGGGCGAGTTTTTGTTTCGGGAACTTCTCGTGGTGGGTATTGTGCTTTTCGTCTGGCTGCAGCTGATTTGCGAATTGCTGCGGTTGCCGGATATGCTCCGGTTACGGATTGGCGGGTCTTGCGGGAGTTTTCAGCGATTAAAGATGATCCAAACGTTGCGGCATTGTCCTTGGTTGAATATGCTCTATCCCTGGCTGGCCGTCCCGCCTGGTTTGCCATTGGAAATAGTGATAACAGGGTGGGAACTGATTGTGCTCTTCGATTTGCCGAAGCGATAGCACAATTTGAATCGGAGAAAGAACTGTCATCTTATATTGGGATTCATATCACATCGGATGCAGGTCATACCCTTTCGGACTACTGGCGTCAGAAGGGTGCAGAGTTTCTCCTGAATGTAGTGAAGAATCAATCATGATGCAAACAGGTCCTCGTCGTTTTGAAGAATGTTGGATGGGTTAGGCGAATCTTCGTTTTAACCGAAGCTGACCGTTGGTTATTGTTGTATCAATTCGGCTCATCCAGCTGGTGAGATACCCTCCTAGAAACTTTTCAATAGGATGCTTGCTGATGCTGATGAAGACAGCTGCGATGATAAGCATGGCGCTTAACCATTCAAAATAGGAGAAGCTTTCACCTAAGATAAGGGCGCCTGCACCGATGGCTACCAAAGGATTAATATAGGCGTGGGAGGCGACGAGGGAGGTATCGGTGGTTTTTAGAAGATAGTTATAGGAGACGAAAGCGACAATCGTCCCGAATATTGTGAGATATGATAAAGCCAGGACGGTGTTACTCGATACGGTCTCGATGGAAAACCCGGAAAGCTCTCCTTTGCCTAGGCTGATGACAAGAGAGAAACCTCCTCCCCAGAGCATTTGCATAGATGATCCCAATGCGACTGGTGTGTCGGTGGCGATTTTCTTGGTCCAGACTGTTCCGATCGCCCAAGCCAATGTTGCCAGAAGCAATAGTGCGGCGAACAGCCAGTAGGATTGCCCTGAGGATTGAGCTCCGAAAAGGGTCAGTAGGAATACGCCAAGCATTCCGAAGATCATACTTAGGAAATCAATTAGCTTCGGTCTGCTTTCGACTTTGCCGATCCAGGCCACCATTGAAAGGACGAACGGTCCAGTGGCGAAAATGCAAGCGATAGTTCCTGAGGGCACTTTGGCCCCGATTTGTGCGACAATGCCATTGCAAATACCCATCACACTGATACCCAAAATGGCTGCGTGTTTCCATTGTTTCCATGTAGGTTTGCTGCTGCCCGATACCCTTGCGATCGTATAGAGAATGATCCCCGCTGCCAGATATCGAACCGCGATTGTGAGGAAGGGTGGGATCGTTTCAACGGCTACTTGTAATGCTAAATAGGTCGTGCCCCAAATCAGATAGATGGATACAAGAGAAGCGATCATCTTGCAGTGTGGCAGATTTAAATTGGAGAGGGCTTTCATGGGTAGGTGGCGTTTGGGATAGATTGGATCGCGTATCAGGAGCGAAGATGCCATCTATAGGCACACGCCGTGCCATCCCTATGAAATATTTATAAATACATGTTTATTAGGAACTTATAAAATCAATGAGCGTTTATTTTCGTTTACGATTTTTCATAAATCACGAAATATCGTAAAAAAACTTGCGAAATATCGTTACCTCCGGAGAAGGTTACTGGGCTCCTACAGAATCTTCGATTGTACTTAGAACGAAACGCTTTCGTGGACAGTATTCACCGTAAATGAAAGCTATCAGCCGCCTTCAGCAGCTGTGGTTCCGGTAGCGATAGCAAAAATTGAATCGGAGAGAGAACTGTCCTCTCAAATAGGGATTCATGTTACCTCGGATGCAGGTCATACCCTTTCGGACGACTGGCGTCAGAAGGGTGCGGAGTTTCTTCTGGATGTAGTGGCAGATCAGCAATGATCTTTTATCCTTTTGTAATTCCACTATATTAGCATACTTCTTTTCTTTTGGTTTCCCCTGTAAAAGACGAATATCATAATGCCTGAAGCGGTCTCAAAAGCAGCCATTCAATTTCTGTTTCCGGGGCATGGTTCTGAACGTGTGGATATGACACGTGGATTGTATGAACAGGTGGATATTTATCGCGAACAGGTCGATCATTGTCTGGAGATTATGGATGGTTTGCTAGGCTTTGATCTGAAGAAGATTTTGTTTCCGGATCCGGCCCAAAAAGAGGAGGCAACCAAACAACTCTCGGAGACCGTTGCAGCGCAACCGGCACTCTTCACAATCGAATATTCACTGGCCAAAGTTTTAGAGCAAGTTGGCATCAGGCCGGACGGGATGCTGGGCCATAGCGTGAGTGAGTATGTGGCTGCTTGTTTGGCGGGTGTTTTTTCGCTGGAGTCTGCGATTGAAATGGTGGTGAAGCGAGGGCAGTTAATCCAGGGGCTTCCTGAGGGTTCTATGTTAGCGATTGCTTTGCCGGAAGAGGATATCTTGCCGTATTTGAATGATCGTATTTCATTGGGATCGACGATTGGTCAACGTCAATGCGTTGTATCGGGATTTTCGGATTCGGTGCAGCAACTCCACGACGAGTTGAAAATAAAGGGAATCGAATGCAAATCTGTGCGGGTAACACGTGCTTTCCACTCGATGATGTTGGATCCGGTTTTAGACGAATTCGGTGAGTTTGTTGGGAGTAAAAAACTACATTCACCGCAAAAACCTTTTATTTCCGGGATGGATGGAAGATGGATAGATCCAACAGAAGTGCAGACTGCGGATTATTGGGTTCGCCAGCTGAGGAGTCCGGTACGTTTTTTTGAGGGAGTCAGCGAACTAGCCAAAAATCCAAAATCTGTTTTTCTAGAAGTCGGTAAGGGCGCGATGCTGACATCTCTTGTTCGCGCCCATCCGATGATTGATGAGAGCTTCGAATGTTTGTCCACCTGCCCTGCCTCCCATCAGAAGGTGGATGATTTGGATTTTTTGGTAGATAGTTTGGACAAGCTTGAGGCGATTGGGTTAGCAGGGGAGAGGCCGCTGTTGTTTAATGGAAATGACGCAGG
>CAXMUM010000201.1:0-3380 GCA_964196585.1 uncultured Opitutaceae bacterium | reverse complement strand
CAGCAAAACAAGCAACTCCGCCCGAAGAAGCTTCCCCTGACTCTGAGTCGGAAGACCCTCTTTCTGAAGAGATCCGGGATGACCCAGCCTCAACAGAGGAGGAAAATAGTTCAACTCCGACTCCTCCTCAAACAACACCATGACAGCCATTGAGGATTCCTCCAAAACAGGACACGACATAGCAACTGATTCGGTCATACAAACCGAAGAACTCGTTAAAGTCTTTGGTACTCGCCGAGTCGTTAACGGTATTAATCTGTCCGTTTCTGCAGGAGAGGTCGTCGGTTTGCTCGGTCCGAATGGTGCTGGAAAAACTACCAGTTTTTATATGATTGTTGGGCTGATTCCTCCCTCTGAGGGGAAAGTCTTACTTGATGGAAATGATATTACACAGAAAAAGATGCACCGCCGCGCGCGACTAGGCATCGGCTATCTTCCACAAGAACCCAGCATTTTTCAGAAATTAACCGTGGAGCAGAATATTCGTGCTATTGTCGAGACATTGCCTCTTTCCAAACGGGAAAGAGCAACGGCAACGGCTGAACACCTAGAGGAACTTAATCTAACAGCCCGAGCTGGTCAAAAAGCCTTTACCCTCAGTGGCGGCGAGCGTCGTCGTCTCGAAATCTCCCGAGCACTGGTTACCAAACCTCGTTTTCTTCTCATGGATGAACCCTTCAGTGGAGTCGATCCGATCAGCGTGGCAGAAGTGCAACAGATCATTCTTTCACTCAAAAAGAAAGGAATCGGTATTCTCATCACTGATCACAACGTCCGAGAAACACTGCGTATTGTAGATAGAGCTTATCTCATTCATGAAGGAAAAGTTCTTTGTGAGGGAAACAGTGATTTTTTGATCAACGATCCTAAAAGCCGAAAATTCTATCTTGGAGAAAACTTCAACCTCTGACCTCTCATTCCTAACAATGTCGACTAAAAGCAAAGGAAAAAAAATACACAGTATCACGGTCGATCATTTTTTTCAGACCTATCGCGAACGACTTGGTCTGAAATTGCTCGCAGGAGAAAAAGGACGTAACCGTATCATCAAAGAAGGTAGTATCAATCGTCCCGCACTCGCTCTCACAGGATTTTTTAAGTACTTCGCAAATAAACGAATCCAAGTTTTTGGTTCAGCTGAGATGACCTATTTTAAAACACTCAGTGAAGAAAGGCAGGTTGAGATTCTAAATCACTTGGTTGACCGATCCATTCCCTGCATCATTATTTCGAGGAATTTCAGACTTACAAAATCAATACGCGACATTGCCGAGCGAAGGAGGCTACCGATCCTCAGCACACCGATGATCACCATGAACTTCATTAATGCGGCAACACTATGCATTGATAATGAGTTCGCCCCGACTACAACAGAACATGGTACAACCATGGACATCAAAGGTATTGGTGTGCTAATCAGAGGTGATAGCGGGGTAGGAAAAAGTGAATGTGCTCTCGCCCTCATCGAACATGGGTTTAGCCTTGTTTCGGACGATCTCACCCGGATTAAGTTACTCGATGAACGAGAGTTGATGGCTTCCAGTTTTGAGCTTAACCGTGGTTACATGGAATGCAGAGGCCTTGGCATCGTCGATATCGCTAAGATGTTTGGAATCCGCAGTTTTCGCCTTCAAAAACGTATCGACCTTGTCGTCAGTTTAAAGGAAACCACCCCCAACATTTCCGAAGATCGTACCGGACTCGAACAAAGTTACTATGAGATTCTCGGAATCAAAGTACCTCATATAGAACTCTACGTAAGGCCTGGAAGAGACTTAGCTCGATTGGTAGAAGTTGCAGCAATGGTCCAAGCACTTAAAACAATGGGCTACGATCCCGCAAAAGAATTCAATGATAAGCTAATTGCACACATGGATTCAGCACATAAATAAGCATTTTTTCTCTAACGACATTACCTCTAAAAAGAGCTAAATTTCTTTAAATTAACCACTTAAGCAACATAACATGCAGTCTTTTTCCTTGCCACAAAAGTTTGAAAAAAAAGCAACGAAAATCACTAAAAACTTATGCTCATTCTTCATGTTAATAACTTGTTGAAAAGTTGATCTTGAAAATTTTCTTTCCTTTAACGTTATTATAACACTTCAGTTTTCCCAAACTGAATTTTTACATTCCCCTCAACTTAATCTCTCTCCAGCGCGTCCTATTTTCGTTAGATGATTCGTAAATCATTATCAGTCAATTAATTAAAGAATATATCGATTTTCTATCCTCTCATTTGACTGATTAACCAATTTCTAACAATCTCAATAAGATGGGTCGCAAAGATAGAAGAAAGGTTGAGCAACCCCAAAAAAACTCCCTGTGAATAACCTCCAGCCCAGCCTTTAAATCAATGCCAGCAATTTTGAGCCCACTGACGCTATGGGATAATGTAAAAACTGAGTTGGCATCTCTCTTACCACAGGACATTTATAAAATGTGGTTCGAGGCCATTCTATGCCTTGAGGAAGAAAGCGACTCCGACACCCTTGTTTTAGGTGTCCAAAATGATTTTGCAGCCATCTGGATACATGACAATTATCTAGACCTCATCACACAACACGTTCGATCCAAAGCAGAAGACAATGGAATTGGCGTCTCTATCCGAACTCAGTCCAGTGAAGCAGAGACAGTTACCTCTGCCTCTGAAGAGATAAATCAAAGAGATAGATCTCCTCTCTCCATTCAAGACTCTCCTCGGAACGGCCTAACAAACGAGCGAAAAGTCTCCGCAGGTACCCTCAATCCTCGTAATACCTTTGAGGCATTTGTTGTAGGTAGTAACAGCCAACTCGCACATGCAGCTTCAATGGCAGTGGCCCAGGCACCTGCCCAAGCCTACAATCCCCTCTTCCTTTATGGAGAAACTGGCTTAGGGAAAACGCATCTCATGCATGCAGTTGGTCATGGAATCCTCCAAAAAAATCCCGACGCCAAAATAGCTTATCTTTCATCTGAAAAATTTACGAATGACTTTATTCGTGCCATTCAGGAAAATACCTTAACTCGGTTCAGGCAGCGTTATCGCAACGTGGATGTTCTCCTCCTCGATGATGTACAATTTCTCAGCGGAAAAGAGCGTATCCAGGAAGAGTTCTTCCACACCTTCAACGATCTATTCGAATCCCAAAAGCAAATTTTTCTTTCCAGTGATCGTCCAGCTAACGAAATTGCCCGGCTTGAAAGTAGACTTGTTTCACGCTTCCAATGGGGCCTAATGGCCGATATTCAGCGGCCTGATTTTGAAACCCGTGTTGCGATCCTTAGAACAAAAGCCAAGGCACATCGTTTCGATATTAGCACAGAAATCATCACTTATATTGCAGAGCATGTTTCTAGAAACATTAGACGGCTCGAAGGTGCACTGATAAAAGTGG
>CAXMUM010000200.1:0-3387 GCA_964196585.1 uncultured Opitutaceae bacterium | reverse complement strand
CTAGAATGACCAGGAATGGTTCGCCGTGGTTCACTTCGATATGATCCCGCAGATTATTCAGATCTTCAATCGCATCACGAATGATGAGCCCGTTACGGCGATAGGCTGTGCTGGCGATCATCCAGCCTTGATCCAAAAGGCGAGTGAGTGAGGGCTTTGTCGGATCAAATGCAGCTGAAAGGGGCCTTTCTGCGGGAATGTATCCGTGGGCCAAAAGGAGCAGGTTTCCGCTCCATTGTTTTGGAAGGGCGATAGAATAGGGAGTTCCTTTGATTTCTCCTGTGATCTGCTCGTGGGCGGGGGTTGCAGCAAGTGGGAGGAAATACAGAACGGAGAGGAAAAGCGAATACGACCATTTCATAAGAGAAATAAAAGATGGAGGACGAGAGGTAGAATCACAACTATTTGTGGAAAAATTTGCGATTTACTTGCCAGAGAAGTTCCTGGCCGCTTAGTTTCCGCTGTTATACGTTATTAATGAATACGGTTCCCGATTCGCCAGATTACACAGTTCTGGCCCGCAAGTCTGCCCTTTCTCAGCCGATCTATGAGCCGGGGAAACTGATCGAGGACGTTGCTCGTGAGCTAGGCCTGGATCCTGAGACGATTATAAAACTGGCTTCTAATGAGAATGCCTTTGGAGCATCGCCCGCTTCCATTCAAGCTGGAAAGAAGGCTTTGGATCAGTGTGAGCTATATCCGGACGGGGGTTGTTATCGGCTGAAGGAATCACTGGCTAAGATAAGAGGAGTCTCTTCCGATCAGTTGATCCTTGGGAATGGCTCGAATGAAATTATTGAATTATTGGGGCATGCATTTCTAGAGCCCGGAGATGAAGTGGTCATGGGCTCACCAGCGTTCATTGTGTATAAGCTGGTTACGCTTTTGTTTGGAGGAACGCCGATAGAGGTTCCTTTGGTCGATCATCGGCATGATCTCGATGCATTGGCTGCTGCAGTTACAGAACGGACGAAGCTAATTTTTCTTCCCAGCCCTAATAACCCGACTGGGACAGCGAATTCTCAAGAGGCGATTTTTCAGTTTGTCCGCAGCTTGCCTGAATCCGTTATTTTCGTCTTTGACGAGGCCTATGCAGAATACCTGAAATCTCCTCCCGATTTACGGCCTTTGATTGAGGAGGGAAGAAAAGTCATTTGTTTAAGAACATTTTCGAAAATATATGGCTTGGCCGGTTTGAGGGTTGGTTATGGCTACGCCGCACCAACAATGGCTCAACTACTCAATCAAGTGAGGCAGCCCTTTAATATTAACGCAGTTGCACAGGCGGCAGCGATAGCTGCCCTAGGAGACGATGTGTTTATTGAAAAATGTCGGATGTCCAACGAGGAGGGGTTAATCCAGCTTGGGAACGGCTTTTCAAAAATGGGATTGGAATTTGTTCTCAGTGTAGCGAACTTTATCACAGTGAATGTAACAGACGGAGATGCTGTTTATCTGAGCTTGCAAAAAAGAGGGGTCATTGTCCGGCCTATGTCTCCTTATGGAATGAAAGAATGGGTCCGCGTTACGGTTGGGTCCTCTGGCCAAAACGAACGCTTGTTAAATGAATTGCATAAGATAGTAAGGAATAGGGGAGCCTAAGTGAAAGATGGGTTGGGGATGAATTGTGAATATACTTTATAGTGAATTGTTAGTCGCGGGTGCGGTAGTTTTCGTACTCCTTATTTTAAACGCATTATTTGTTGCGGCGGAGTTCAGTTTGGTGAAGCTGCGCTACACTCGGTTTAATTCTGAGTCCGTTCATAAGGCGAAGGAGAAAGCCATGGTTGCTAAGATGCTGGAGAACCTTGGGCGTACTTTGAATGTTATTCGTTTGGGAGCGACTATTTGTACCGTAGGGCTAGGCTTTGTTCTTGTCCCTATTCTGCTGGAGGTTTCTAACGGAGATAATTTGGAGCAAGCAGATGGGCGTCTTGGGCTTGTCTTGGTTTTGAGTTTTGCGATTGCTGTGGCCCTACGATTTACGATTGGGGAGCTCGTCCCCAGGGCGTTGGCTCTTCAACATCCGGTTCAAACTTTGAAGGTCTCTTCCTGGGTGGTCCTTCTCTTCGGGTTTTGCCTTTCGCCGTTTCTTTCCTTATTGAATTTTGGCACTAAGTTCCTTCTTCGCTTATTTCGGATAGAGCTGAGTGATCATACCGAAGTACTCGATGTGGAGGCGCAGATCAGGTCTTTGGTTAGCGATGGAGAGGAACTTCCTCTTTTGGCCGAGAAGATCATGAATAATGTGATCGCGATGAGGAAACGAGTGGCTCAGGACATCTTGTTACCTCGTAATCAAATACAATACTTTGATTTGCAGGATAGTATTGAGGAGAATTTGGAGATCGCCAGAGCTTCAGGGCACACTCGATTCCCTCTATGTGATGGGGATCTAGATAACTGTGTTGGAGTCATCCACATTAAGGATATGTTTCGTTTTCGCGGTAATCTAGCCCAAATAGATCTGAGCAAATTGAAACGAAATATTCTTCGTTTTTCCGTTGATGAACCTTTGGAAAATGTGTTGCCCCTGTTTTTGGCGAGGCGATTACATTTTGCACTACTGGTGGATGAATTTGGCGGAACAGTTGGTGCGATTACTCTGGAGAATGTGTTAGAGGAGCTGGTTGGAGAAATTCAGGATGAATTCGACAAGGAAGAAGCACTTATCCGATCCGTCTCTGAAGATACCTTTTACATTGATGGATTGGCGCCGGTACACGATGTCAGCGAAGCGATAGGCATCGAAATCACCTCTGATGAGGTTTCAACTTTTGGTGGTTATATTTCATCAGAACTAGGGCAAATGCCTAAGTTGAATGAGACGGTCCGTTTAGGTCGGTTGGAAATTGTCGTAAGCCGTGTTGATGAACGGCGGATCATTTCGACTCTAGTGACATTACTCGAAGAGGCAGAAGACGATGATGAAAACAGCGAGGAGGATTAACCTTTTGCCGCAGCTCGTCGTAGGCGGTCATTGAGTGCGTTTCCGATTCCTGTATCAGGGGCAAGCTCAGCTTTGATTGATTGCCAAGGACCGGCATCTATTTGCCGGAGTTTGGAAAAAAGATTTCGGCCCGCTTCCTCATCGTTCCCAGACTCTGAAAGCCAAAAGACGTTTTCTGGTAACGAATCGAGAAGACTGTCTGGCTTCTTGAAGCAGAGAGCGGCTTCTTCAGATCGAAGGTTTCTCAAATCAGAATCAGTGAAAGGGGTGAAACGAAGGATGAGCTGTGTTTTTGGGCTATAATGTTTGCGACACAGACCGGGAGCGATGGCTGCTGATTTCTCTTCGATAGGGAGAGAAGGTTTTTGCAAAGGAAGACCCAAGACAGAAGAGATGGCCTCCTCGTTGAGACCTCCAGGGCGTAGGATGGCTGGCGA
>CAXMUM010000199.1:0-3509 GCA_964196585.1 uncultured Opitutaceae bacterium | reverse complement strand
GCAGAAATGAAGGGGTTGATCTTTGTGATGGTGAGTACCTGATATTTCTGGATACTGATGATTTGCTTGAACCGTTTTGTATCGAACAACGGCTAAAGGCTATGGAGTCCAATCCTGAACTGGATTTTGCGATTTTTCCGTCACTATCGCAGGTAATGTCAACCAGCGTCGAATTGATTGAGGGCTTTTCGGCCAATCTGTGGAGAGGAGCGATCGGAAAAAGCTGCTTGAGGGCCCAATGGTCGAGTAGTGATTGGAAGACGGAAAAATTGCAGACATACTGATCGGCCAAGAGATTATTGAGCTCTATGAGTTCTTCAGGCTGATACCCGGCAGGTTGATTCTGGGAAATTTGATAGCATATCTCCCAGAAGAGAGATTCTGCCTGGGCTCTGCTTTCGAGATCAAGATAGCCGTGATTAAAGAGAGAAAAGGCTTCTTCTTTTTTCTGAAGGGCATCATGAAAACGTTCCAAGGGGCCGTAGTTGCTGCCATCCTTGAGCATGAACTTTAAATCGGTGACGACTTTGTGCGGTGATGTAATGTGTTCCGGCTTAAGGATAGAGCGTCTTTTGGAAATCCTCTCAAAAACTTCTAGAACTAGAATCGAATGTGGTGCGACGATTGCTCGCCCACTTTCGGATATAATGTCAGGCGCTGGAGTGTTGGTTGTTTCGCAGATATCACGGACATTGGAAACGATATCTCTGGCGTATTCATCAATGGAATAATTAGTAGAGCTCTCAAAGTTGCTCCTGCTTCCATCATAATCGATTCCTAAGCCGCCGCCTACATCGATGTAACCCATTGGAAACCCTTGCCTAACGAGCTGGACGTAGAATCGTGTCGCTTCGATGACGGCATTTTTGATGGTTATGATATTAGGAACCTGGGACCCAATATGAAAATGGAGGAGACGAAGAGAGTGGCTTAAGTTATTTTCTTTCAGCCGGCGGCAGGCTGTCAGTATTTCGGAGGTAGTGAGTCCAAATTTTGCACTATCGCCTGATGATTTTGCCCATTTCCCTTCACCTTGAGTGTTAAGCTTTACCCGCAGGCCAATGAGTGGCTCCACATTCATTTCTCGGGATACTCTGATGATATTGTCAATTTCGGAGAGTTGCTCGACGACAATGATAATTTCCTTATCCAGTTTTTTCCCGAGAAGGGCGACACGGATATAATCTTCATCTTTATAACCATTACAGATGATGAGTTTTTTCTCATGATCATGCATGGCCAGTGCGATCATAAGTTCGGGTTTACTACCGGCTTCAAGACCATAGGCGTAGTCCTTTCCGGCAGAGAGAACCTCTTCGATTACCTCCCGCATTTGATTTACTTTAATAGGAAAGACGCCTCGGTAGGCTCCTTCATATTTTTCTTCTTCAATCGCTTGGGCGAAGACCTCGTTAATTTTAACGACTCGGTGCCGAATGATATCCTGAAACCGAATCACCATCGGGCTGGATAAGCCCTTTTGGCGGGCTTCAGCGATGACATCGAGAATACGAACCTCTTGACCGTCTCCGAGAGGCTTTACGTTTACGTAGCCTTTTTCATCAACGGCAAAATAGTTCTGGCCCCACCGTTTGAATCCATAGAGTTCTTCGGATCGTCTGCTGGACCAATTTTCCTCGATTTGCTTGTTCAACGGGGTCTTTTCTTTCGGGTTATGGGCTTGCTTTTTAAGAGGCTGCTGGATTGATTGCTCCCTTTAATTTTCAAAAACCATCGTAACGCAATGCAGAATATCGACTTAGTGACAAACTTTCCATTAATTTTGGCTCAGCAGGCTCCTGGAGGAGGAGGTGCCGGCCAGCTTATTTTCTTCGTTCTCCTTTTTGCTGCGATGTGGTTTTTAATGATTGCCCCTCAACGTAAGAAAACGAAGGCACACCAGAAGATGCTAAGTGAACTGACTTCCGGCGATGAAATCATCACAAATGGGGGTATTTATGGTGTTATCAAGAATGTGAAGGATAATTGTTTTGTGGTTAAAATCGCTGATAACACAAAAATTGAGCTGGGTAAGGGGTTTGTTAGTTCCGTGGTGCCTAAGAAGGAGGATTGAATCTCTCTATTTTTCGAATCGCAGCCGCTTTCACTCTCTCGAGTTAAAACCATCTGATCTAACGAAAGATGAAGAGTCGCTCGACTTTGTTTCATTTTACTAAATCTTGTTTCATCTATGTCCGGTAAAAATCTCTGGAAAATCATTTTCATCTCAATCATCGCTTTTTGGGCTGGGTTGAATCTTATCCCTTTTCAAGATACTCCCTTGGAAGAGTATTTGAAGAAAGAGGTCGTTTCGACTCCTGAATTCGCAGATGTTTTATCAAGGGCGGAGCAAATGGTGAAAGAGAGAGAAAGCCAAAGTGTTTATGTGGCTCTCAGGAAAATTGGTGAAGATGAGAAGATTGATCTGTCCAAGTTCTTCCCGGAAATAAAACTAGAGGACTCTTTAACAAATATTAAGCGCCGTAATGATCTGGTGCTGAATGAATTATTGCGGTTGTCTCAGAGTAAATTGCGCTTGGGGCTGGATTTAAAAGGTGGTGTTGCCTTTACCATGGAGATTGATGCTGTAGAAACAGCAGGACGATCCGAATTTGATCGTCAGGAAGATTTGAGTAAGGCGATCGAGATAATTCGCACCAGAGTGAATGCGTTTGGTGTAACAGAGCCTATCATTCGGGCTGTTGGAAATAATCGAATAGAAGTCCAATTGGCAGGCCTTTCACTAAAGGACGATCCGACAGTAATTGAGAAATTAAAGGCACCCGCGCGACTGGATTTTAAGCTGGTTCATCCATTTCTTACGCCTGTTTCTCAAGCTGTGAATGAGACTCCTCCGGGTTATGAGATAATGATACTGGAAACGGAAAGAGGTAACGAATTCTATACTGAGGAGCTCTTTGTTAAACGTATTCCGGAGATGACGGGGGATGGAGTCAAAGATTCCTATGCTTCTTCAGATGAATTTGGAGCTTATGAAGTTTTGTTAAAGTTCACCAGCGAAGGCAAAGATCGCTTTGGTGATATTACCAGATCGATACAGGAAAACAATGAACGAACGGGTAAAGTGGGAAGATTGGCCATTGTTTTGGATGGAACCCTTTATTCGGCCCCTACTGTGCGTGAGGCCATTCTCGGAGGTAGTGCATCGATTTCTGGTTCATTTTCGCAGCGTGAGGCGATCGACCTGGCGAATGTCCTCAACAACCCTCTCGATGTTTCCCTGGAGGTAGTGGAAATAAATGACGTAGGTCCATCTCTAGCAGAAGATGCGATCTCCAGTGGCATGAGGGCGTCGGTCATTGGGGCTATTCTCGTTCTTGGGTTTATGATCCTTTATTTCCGAGTGGGAGGATTGGTTTCTCTTGTCGCATTGGGCGTCAATCTTCTTGTATTGCTGGGAGTTCTTTCGAGTTTTGGGGCTACTTTGACTTTGCCGGGTCTTGCTGGAATTGTTTTGACCGTTGGGATGGCAGTTGATGCCAACATTC
>CAXMUM010000198.1:0-3529 GCA_964196585.1 uncultured Opitutaceae bacterium | reverse complement strand
TCTCAAGTCGTTCAACCGCACTCATGAATTTTTGATTAGATTCTTCAATGATAGGTGAATTGATCGGGCTAGAGATCTCTGGATGGAGGGCTAGCATTGAGGATGAATCGCCCTGATCGGGTAAGGATCCTCCAGGATTCAGATATGATCTAATGAGCGCTTGGCTGGTTGCGCGCGTCTGAAGGTAAACAACTCCTAGGACGGAAATGAGAGCTGTAGCTGCGATAATGCCGACCATGATAAGTGTGAACTGGTTGGACTTCTGTAGTAGCTCAAATTCACGATCTCTTTGGTGAGAGAGCAAGTCATTGATGAGGACAATATTTGAGGCGATCTTTTCCCCAGAGTCACTGTTTGAAGTGACAGCTTCTTTGGGTGGCGTAACAAATTCATTCGCTGCAGGGGTAGAATTTACCAGCGCAGGAGATATCTGGGGCACTTGCGCTTCGGTGGTAGTTTCTATTTCAGGATTACTTGTTTCCTGAGGTGTTTCTGTAGCTAATTTGGCTTCAACCTCTTGGACGACCAACTGGGTTGGGTCTTGCGTTTCTTCTGTTTGAGAAAAAGTAAAAGAAGAAAGCAGAAGATTTACGAAGAGGAGTAGTGAAGCTTGCTTAAATATATCGGATAAAGAACGGAACATAAGGATAAACTCTCGTTTGTATCCGAAGATAGCCTAAGGATGAATTCAAGACGAAAATCTCTAATAGAATGCAATTCGGTAGATAGAATAGATTTACGTGCTATTCCTGACCTTTTGGAGGTGGAATAGGATGACTCCAAAGTAGGGGAATGTCTGGGCTTCCTTCTTCGTCATGAAATAAGCAGCCAGGCTCCCAAACTCAGAAAGATAAAAAAGCCAGCAACATCAGTCACTGTTGTGAGGAAGATGGATGAACTTTGTGCGGGATCCCAGCCCAGTTTCTTTAGGGCTAGAGGAATAAATCCACCTGCGACACCTGCGATAGTCATCGTTATGATCATCGCGATAAGAATAACGAATGAAATCATCCAATCCTTTTCTAGGAAGTAAGCAATGCCTGCGGCTATGAATCCGGTAATGATTCCATGGAGGAAAGCCATGCTTCCTTCACGTATACAAAACTTCAGGCTTTCATCTGGGTGTATTTCGCCTAGAGCAAGACTTCGAATGGCAACTGCCAGAGTTTGGGCTCCGGAATTTCCTCCCATGCCTGCAATAATGGGCATAAATACAGCTAAGAGAGAGAGTTTTTCTATTTGTTCTCTGTATAGGTAAACGATACCTGCAGCAAAAAAGGCGGTGACCAAGTTTACCAGGAGCCACGGATGACGTCGTTTTAGACTATAGGACATCTTTGAGTGAGCGCTCTCGTCACCACCTGCTCCCACCAATTTCTGCAAGTCTTCTGTGGCTTCTTCTTGAATAATATCAACGACATCGTCGTGGGTAACGATACCGAGAAGTACCCCACCAGCGTCGACTACGGGCACTGCCAACAGGTTGTGCTCAGCGACTTGGAATGCCACCTCTTCCTTGTCTGTATCCGGTGTTACCTGGCCCACAATGTCGGTAATCATGATATCGCGGATAAGTTTATTCCGAGGGGCTAAAATCATGTCTCTTATAGAAGCGATTCCTTGGAGATGGTGTTTTTCGTCGATAACGTAGATGTAGTAGACTGTTTCGAGTTCCTCATTCAGAACGCGCAAATGAGAGATGGCTTCGTCAACGTCCATTTCAGCATTCACAGTCGCCACTTCACTAGTCATAATTCCTCCAGCGGAATCCTCATCATACTGCAGAAGTTCTTCGACTGCTTGGGCTTGTTCGGGTTCAAGATTTTCTAGCAGTCTCGTTCTGTCTTTTTCTTCAAATTCACCAATAATGTCAGTAGCGTCGTCAGGATCAAAATGACCGAGGATTTGAACGGCTCGTTCTTGTCGCATCACTCCGAGGAGCTCTGCTGAATCTTCAGGTCTTAATTCAGCGATAACCTCTGCAGCTTTTTCTTCTGGAATGATACGAAGGACATGTCGCTTCTGATCCATATCCAGCCTATCCAGCAAGTGGGCTATTTGGACAGATGGTGTAGTGGAAAGTCGTTCGGGAGTGATACTCATTACTCCTTCCGATTCCATAGAGACCATTTCATCTACGGTATAGGGCCCGGCAGATTGTTTTTCTGGAAAAGAGGAGTCCATGGAAAGGAGAGGAGGTTCTTAAGTGTTGCTACGAAGAAGACGTTTTAGATGAAATCATCTAGAATACTTGAGAGAGGCAAGAAGGATTCGTTAGCTTAACGATGAGATTTATGTAAGAAATTTTCGCTTAAGCATGACATGTGACGAGATCTAATGCCGAATTATGGAACGATGAATACATATGATTTGTAGACTTTTGAAGGCCAAGCTGAATGTTTTGACTAGGAGCATATATCAGAGTCCTATACTGACTTATTGAAAAGCGACAATGACGGTACCCGATTATCATAAAGATTGGCCGACAACATCGGATAACATTACCTTATCCAAAGGTAGGGTCGATGTCTGGGCTGTGTCACTTGATGCTGGTCAAGATTGTCTTACAGAATGCGGTAGCCTTTTATCTAAGGATGAAAAAAGTCGGGCTGAACGATTTCATTTTGAAGCAGATAAACGTTGTTATACGATTGCTCGTGGAAGTTTACGTAAATTAATTGGCCTTTATTTAAAACGTGAGGCCCGTTCGATCACTTTTCAGATTAACGAATATGGGAAACCCAGTCTAGAGGATGAAGTGGCTCTTTCTTTTAACATTTCGCATTCAGGAGAAATGGCAGTCATGGCTTTCTCTTACGGCCGAAAGGTAGGAGTCGATATCGAATTCATTCGAGAGAACATTGATCATGAAAGCTTATCGGAACGGTTTTTCTCCAGAGCGGAGACTCTTGTTTTAAAGTCACTTGCTGAAAAAGATCGTTTGAAGTGTTTTTATGAAACCTGGACACGAAAAGAGGCTTTTATAAAGGCGGTAGGTAAGGGGCTGTCCATTCCTTTGGATCAGTTTGATGTTTCAGTTGGCGTAGGGGTTTCGCCTGCGTTGATTGATGTTAGGTATGATCGTATTAATTCGAGTGAATGGTGTATGTCTGGAATTGCGTTAAACGCATCTTTTGCTGGAGCTATTGTCGTAGAAGGTGGAGAAGTGGAGATACGGCATTTTCGAATTTAGAGCAGTTTGGAGTGAGTCATGAATGTCTGTAATCGGATGAGCAAAAAATAGTATCTGTTTTCTGATGACGCTATTTCGGGCTTGGAAGAGTTTTGGAAAACCAATCCCGTTACGGTCGATTCCTGCTGGGGAGTATCGAACTAAAAAGCCAATGAAATGAATTTCATTGGCTTAAGAAAGTGGTGGTAGGAGAAGGATTCGAACCTTCGTAGGGTTGCCCCAGCAGATTTACAGTCTGCCGGTCGGCGTTGATTATCAATGGCTTATGGGGTCATATTTCCCATGTTGTAAGATTTTAGTAACTCACTTGTCCAAATAAAAGGTAGCTTATTTTAG
>CAXMUM010000197.1:0-3549 GCA_964196585.1 uncultured Opitutaceae bacterium | reverse complement strand
CTACGCTCCACTTGATGTTAGAGAATCTTCCGGTGCATTGGGATGATCCTGAATTTCGCGAAGATGCGTTAAGAGGAATTTCCCAAACAGGGAAACAGATTAATCATATTATTGAGCGGTTGAGTCTGTTGCGTCATGAACTTAAAATAAAGACGATTGAAACAGATTTTAACGCCGTAATTGAGAAGGCAATTTCCGGATGGGAAAAGCAAGTGGGCGTGACCCTGAAGACCGAGTTGGACTCATTGCCAAAGGTCCAGATGGATGCAGATCATATACTCAAAGTTGTGATTAATCTTGTGCTCAATGCAACAGAAGCGCTGTTGGAGGGAGGCGAGATTCACGTTACTACGAAGGTAAGGGGCAAGTGGGTTATTCTAAGCGTGGCAGATAATGTATGTGGTATTAGCGAAGAATTCCTTAACAATTCGCTGTTTCGGCCGTTTAAAACTACTAAAAAGAACGGACTGGGCATTGGAATGTTTCAGAGTAAAATGATTGTTGAGGCGCACGGAGGCAGGATGAAGGTCGAGAGTGAGCCGAATCATGGGACAACTTTTCAGGTGTTTTTGCCCGTTTAAAGAATTGAGAGATGAAACCACAATTACTCATAGTTGATGATGACCAGGAGATCCGGACGCAAATGCGCTGGGCTTTGGCAGAGCAATACACCGTTGCTCAGGCCGGTGATCGTGAGGCAGCGATGGAGTTATTTGCTTCTATCTGCCCATCTGTGGTCTTGCTTGATCTAGGATTACCTCCACATCCCAATTCACCTGAGGAAGGGCTGGCGATCTTGTCTGAAATGCTTGGAGTGGATCCTCGAGTCAAAATTGTCATCGTCTCAGGGCAGGGAGAGAAAGAGAATACGTTAAGGGCGATAGGGGCTGGTGCCTACGATTTTTTATCCAAGCCGGTCGATATGGATGAGCTCAAGCAATTGTTAAAGCGTTGTTTTCACGTTGCATTGCTGGAGCGGGAATTTCGGGAGATGAAGCAGCAGCTGCAGGGAGATACATTTGAAGGTATGTTGGGCACTAGCCCTTCGATGCAGTCAGTTTTCGATTCTATCCGCAAAGTTGCCACCACAGATGCTTCTGTTTTGATTCTTGGCGAAAGTGGAACGGGTAAAGAGCTCACTGCCAGAGCCATTCATCACCGAAGTGCGCGTAAGGAGGGGCCTTTTGTAGCCATTAATTGCAGTGCCATTCCGGAATCTCTTTTAGAAAGTGAACTGTTTGGTCACGAGAAAGGTGCATTCACTGACGCTCACATACTACGGAAAGGTCGGATTGAACAGGCTGTGGGTGGGACGCTCTTTCTTGATGAAATCGGGGAGATTCCTCTGGCAATTCAGGTAAAGCTCTTACGATTTCTCCAGGAACAGTGTATTGAACGAGTTGGTGGCAGGGAGGAAATAACGGTGGATGCGCGCGTCATTGCTGCGACCAATGCCGATTTACAAAAAGGTATGGCCAATGGGATCTTTCGGGAGGATTTGTATTATCGTTTGGCAGTAGTGGAGCTTCTCTTGCCGCCGCTCAGAGAACGCGAAGGAGATATTGAGCTGCTGGCTCAATCGCTACTGCAGAGTTTTGCGAGTGAAAATGGAAAGACAGGCCTTTCTTTTGATAAAAAGACCTTAAGCGCGATCAAACGTTATGCGTGGCGGGGCAATGTAAGGGAGCTTCAGAACCGGATTAAGAGGGCGGTTATTATGAGCGAAGGAAAGCGCTTAACGTTGGAGGATCTTGAATTACCCTCAAGTCCCATGCCATCTGGCGTTTCCTTAAAAGAAGCGAAAGAATCATTGGAGCGGAAGATGGTTGAGCAGGCCCTGCAAAATCATTCTGGCAAGATTGCTCCGGCAGCCTCCGAATTGGGGATTAGCCGACCTACCTTTTACGAGTTGATGGAAAAACTCGGCATCCAGAAACCTGTCAAATAAGATAGGTTATTCAACTAACTTGATTCTCAGAGACTTGGCTCTTTCTTCTGAACCAGTATGGACTGTGTGGCGGCCATTTCGACTTGGCTTTCTTCTGAGAGTTCAGCTACCCAGTCTTCCTTTAACAGTGTTTCTGGGTTTGTGAGTAGATCGCTTATTTTTAGTTGTTCAAAGGCCTCTCTTGCAGAGGGAGGCAAGCCTTGAGCATAGCGCTGGAGGAACCAGGTGAGCGACCAAATAGGTGTTCCATAGTTGGGGACTTTCTCCCAGAGGATTCCCATTTTCTTTGAAAAGAGGCTTTTGAGCCCCTCTTTGGTCATGTTGAAGAAATGGTTGGGATATCCGTGGAAGGGTTGCATGAAGGCGACATCGACCCAGATTTTTCCTCCTGGTTTTAGAACCCTTTCCATCTCCCTGACTGCGGTAAAAGGATCTTTCACATGTTCCAGGACGACCAGAGAAAAGATAAGATCGAAGCTATTGTCTTTGAAGGGAAGCTCTTCGCAAATACCTCTGACATCGGTCGAAACATAGGGTTCGATCTCAAAGTGGACAACATTTGCATGAACGGTTTCGCGATAACCGGCTCCACAATCGAGTATCCAATGATCATTTGGGATCTCTTGGATAGTAGTTATCATTTCTTCGGTGTAGGAATGAGAGGAAACAGAGGTTGCGGCGACGAGTCCTCCTTTCTCCCTTTGTTCATCCTGGAGAAAGTCATAGAGCAATGGATGCCGCTCATGGGGCAGATCTAACTTCAATAATGGCTCTATGCGGTCCATCTTTTCCTGTTTGATCCGCCAACTGTTGGAGGGCGCCAAATCCTTTGTGAAATCAATCTTTTCGCCTGTTGTAGAAACTGCTTCAATGGAGAGGCTGGTCTTTCCAGACATCTTACTGGCATCTAGGGTCAGACTAAAGCCTGTGATGAACGCAAATTTTGGAAAGTTTCTTTGAACATCATGCCGTTCGATTTTCTCAAAGGTGTCTACTTCGGTTTCTTCAATAAACAGATTTTGCAGCGGGGACTCTCCAGCGTACCAGCCCTCGATCTTTACGAGCTGAGTAAAGATCTGTTCGGTTGGTGTCTCAAGAAAGACACGGTATTTTGGTTTTTTGCCAAAGCCCCACATTAGGTTTGAAAACAGGTTTTATAAAGAAAAGGTTTAGCCCTTAGTTACCTTGGGCGAGGATTTCTTATTTTTGAAAATTCAGTGGGACTCAATCTTCAAATCTTTTTTGCCTGTAATGAGCTTCCTCGCTCAGAAGGCGGAAGGAAAGGTTCTCTAGCTCTTTTCTGAGGATGGAGGTGTCATCTTAACAGAGGTTTTTAATCTTCTTCTACGTGTAAGTAAACTTTACATAATTAAGGAAGTCCCTTAAATTATTGATTATAAAGGACTTAAGTGATTTCATGGAAATACCGATGAAGAAGTGTCAATATTCCTTACATTTTATGTTTTATTTATTTAATTTAGAAAAATAAATTTATTTTTAATCATATTTATCTTATTTATAAACAATGACTTGTGAATTTTATAAAGATGAGAGCTATGATGGTGGCATTCCTTCTGCTTAAAGGATGGCACGTAAGAATT
>CAXMUM010000196.1:0-3552 GCA_964196585.1 uncultured Opitutaceae bacterium | reverse complement strand
AGGAGGATGTGCCACTCGCCCAGGAATGGCTTATTCCAACATTCTCAGTCGAATCTTCAATGCCGAGATGATCAATCTGGGCTTTTCTGGTTCTGGGAAGGGTGAAATTGAAGTTGCTCAAAGCATTGCCCGAATTGAGAACCCCAGGCTCTTCATCCTCGATTTCGAAGCCAATCAAACTTCTGAAGAACATTTACAGACGCTTCCACCGTTTATCCAACATCTACGTGAAAAACATCCCCTTACGCCGATACTGGTTCTCTCTCGTCCCTCCTTTGCCCGGGATATACTCTATCCAGAAAAGATATTGGATCGAGAATACTGTTGCTCCAAAAAAGCCCAGATAGTTGAAGCGATGGTCAAAGAAGGTGATACGCATATCCACTTTTTGGATGGATCGACCTTGCAGGGTGATGATTTCGATGAATGCACAATCGACGGAACACATCCAAGCGACCTTGGCTTTTATCGAATGGCAAAAAACCTGGAGCCTATTGTCCGACAGATTCTTTCGAACACCGAGAGCCACAAGTGAGGCCCAACAAATAGAGAAAACCCTTCCTATCTACTAGATCAATTTTCCTTTTTCAGTGTACTAATCCATGACTCAGCTGACAGCCCCCTTCTCTCTCCCATTAAAAGACCTTCATCTGGAAACAATCGTTTCAAAAATCGACTCGATCATCATTCCTAAAGGGCAAAAATGGGAGGAAACAGGTAAGGATATTCAATGCCTTTTTGATAACCTAACAGGTCATAAACCAAATGTTTCAAATGATTTCTCAAACCAGCTATCCTATCTTCGCAGTGGCCATAAAATTCTTCTTGGAACTGTCCACAACAACGAAACGATCGCAGCTCTCTATCGAAGAAAGTATACCCTCGTTGACGATGCCTATCCTGGAAAAAATAGTTGGGTGCTGCAATCCGTTCACAATCCAGAAAACTTTGGGAACAATGCCATCATCATAGGTTGTTCCAATCCAACCGATGCACTGCCAGCACTTCAGGCACTCAGACAAACTCTGCAAAAAGGATCAGATTCCCTGCCTTATCTGAACCAATCTGTAATCGACTGGAACATCCCCCGTCTTTCGCCAGCTGAGAAAACAAAATGGAAATCGATGGCGAGGAAATCCTATCGACAAAACACTGGGCGCGATGCTCTCGAAAGGAGCGTTAAATTTGGGCTAGTCTACGCCCTAACGGGATATACCGAATACGCAGAACTTTTCCTTTTTAACTTTAAACACTACCATCAACTGGTTAAAGCGACTCCTGATGGGAATTGGGAATTTGAGCATATGCTTTTCCCCTATGCCTGGATCTGGCGCCTAGTAAGTACCTGGGATCAGATTGAGGAAAGTCCTTTCTTTTCAGATGAAGATCGTTTGGAAATGACAGAAATTCTCTATGGCTTGGCTCAATATACTGCGCAACGGCCTTACTTCAGTGATCCCAAATCCAGAGAGGCTAACATTCGGCAAAATCACCCGGCATTTGCTGCCCTGAGTATGTATTTCACAGGTCACTATTTCAAAACCTACTACGGTACGGATGAATTTGATGAAACTCTGGAAACAGTGAAACTCATCATGGATGGGCAGAACAATAGCTACAAACCGGATGATGATGCCAATAGTTATTGCTACCTGACTCCTTTTCTAAAGTTAGTCTACGACTTGGCTCATGATGATTTTCGTTGGATCCAAAATGGACAGCTTAAGGAAATGTGCGACTATGCCCATATTACTACAGATAGCATGGGATCACCGACTACATTCGGAGATGTCACTCGATATTTCCCTATTGGATGGGGCACACCTCATCTTCGTTTTCTTCTAACTGCAGGTGCCAATTTCTATCAGAATGGATCCTACATGGATCTCTTTTCAGAAATGAAAAATTCAGATTTCCTCATCTGGCCCAGTCATGCGAGGTTCTGTAGTTACTTTACGGATTCAGTAGGCCACTACCATCGTCACATCGAGAGCAGTGTCAAAAAACAAATTCAAAATATCCAAACAGCCCAACTCACCGAAGATGCCTATCGCTTCTTACAAGACGGAAAAGACTGGGGAAACACATCTGGACTAAATATTCCATACGCCAAAGCCTTCGATAAGATAGCTCTTCGTGGGGGATCGAAGAAAACCGATGAATACCTCCTAATCGATGGTGTTTCCGGGTTCTGTCATGATCACGAAGACTCCAACTCCATCATCCGCCTCACCTGGAAAAATAGGATGTGGCTCACAGAAGGAGACTATATTCGAGCACTACCAAAATTTCACAACACAATGGTTTCGGTCTCAGAAGGAGCAACAGACCGAATGCCTTCAGCTGCCTCTCTTGAATGGCAATATAATATCGATGACACAATATTCCTTCAGACAAAACTAGCTGATTACAATAACTCCGATTGGAAGAGAACAATCATCTGGAAGAAAAACGCCTATTTCCTCTTTATCGACACACTCCTTCCTCTCAAAAAGACTGACTATATCTTCAAATGCCACTGGCGTTTGCTTGGTAATGTTCAGAAGAAATCTGCCTCTATTCTAAACGAACAGGACGGCGTCTTCTTCAAAATCACCAACGCAGACAAAAGCCATAAACGCCTCTACCGGGAACCAGTCCGTGAAATTCGATACCCTGATGGACCTTTTCACGAAGAATATCCCCATGCAAACGACCCGACCAAGGTATACTGCCAAGAGCAAAGGATCTCCGCCGATGAAGACAGAGAAACGGTCAACTTCTTCAATATGATGACCTGCGGCACAGAAGAAGAGATCCTTCAATATAGTCTCAAAGCAACCGCAAGGAACGTTGTCCGACTTTCTGAAGGATCCCATGAAATGGATATTCTAACCAGAAATAGCGAGAATCACGGTAAGTATTTGCAGACAGATGCAGATTTTCTAATCCTCGATAAACAACACTTACAAATAATCAATTGCCGAAAGGTATTACTTGGAGATCGAACCTGCGAATTTGATCAACCGGTCTTGCTTCAATTGCATTGCGATAAACTAATCTGCCGTATCGTCGCGTCGCACAAAACAATCTTCAAAGGCTCCCTACTTTCTGCTGAAGAAAACTCATCGACTACAGTCGAAGCCGGCACGCATCAAAGAGAAACAACTCTTCTCCCTGACATCGAAGAAATCGCCAAAGAAGTAAACAGAGAAAAGGAATCCTTCAAACGGACCACTAAGACTGGACCACAGACCCACAAGAGCGGCAACAAACAACTCCTTCCAGTTACAAAACTAGCCGCCGCACCAGGAAAGATAATCAATCAAGCTTATTGTCCATCGCTCAAAAGGCTCTATTTTTCTACGACAACAAAAGGAATCTTCTTCATCGAAAGCGAAGATCGCCTTCACAGCTTCATCTCTATCCGAGGAATTCGAAAGTTGAGGACTTTCACTCACAACGGAAAGCATTTCCTCCTCATGGGAGAGGCAGATCATCTTTCTCTTGCTGATCAATCAGGAAAAATTCTCTGGAAGAAGAAATTTTCCCGATCCCACTACAGAGCCCAAA
>CAXMUM010000195.1:0-3570 GCA_964196585.1 uncultured Opitutaceae bacterium | reverse complement strand
AGCTTACCGGAGGAAACGGAACTTTTTCCGGAGCATTTGGAGACGTTTGCGAAGGAGAGGCGAATTCGTTATGATGCTAATGAAGACGAGCATTACGACACGGCTTCGGCATTCATTAAAAGCATGAGAGGCGGAAGCCCTGATGCGGCTCTCTACTGGATGGCAAAGATGCTCGAGGGAGGAGAGGACCCCCGGTTTGTTGCGAGGCGTTTGGTTATCTTTGCTTCAGAGGATGTTGGTTTGGCGGATGCGCAGGCATTGCCTCTGGCTGTGGCAGCTCATCGCGCCTGTGATTTCGTAGGGATGCCAGAATGTCGAATTAATCTGGCGCATGCGGTGGTCCATCTGGCGACGGCCCCCAAAAGTAATACGGCGTATCGAGCCTTGGACGATGCTCAGGATAATCTTCGAAAAGAGCCGGTTCAATCCGTTCCTTTGCATTTGCGCGACACGGGAGGAAAGGCTTCCAAGAGAATGGGGCATGGTGAGGGCTATCTCTATAGTCATGTTTTTGAGGAAGCGATATCAGGGCAAGAATACCTGGAGAAACCAACGACGTTTTACCATCCGGGAGAAAACGGTGAGGAGAAGGCCATCGCAGAGAGAATGAAGCGCTGGGCAGATCTTAAAAAGTCGCCGAAACCAAAAAAGTAGGGCAGGTTCTTGTCAAATAAGTGTGAAATCTGGATGAGTGAGCGTCAGAGGACTTGCGAGAAGGAGACTTGGTCGATTATAATTAGATTATGAAGTGGATACTGTCTTTTGTGTTAATGTGTACTCTGACAACTCTCTCATGGGGGAATGAGGAGAAAGAATCGCTGGAGGGTGTTGTTCTTGATCGTGCGGATGGCACCGTTCTCCAAGTTGTTTTGGAGGGAAGTAAATTTGTGGTTCGTTTTTATGATGAAGAGCAGGAGCCCATCAAGGTGCCTTTTGATCGTGCGGCTGTGCGATACAAACCAGTTGTCAAGCAGATGGAGCGCACGGTGTTACTTCCCAGCGATGATGGATCAAAAATGACGGGTCCAAAATTTGTCCGCAAGCCTCACTTCTTTAAGGTTTATCTCTCCTTCTTTAAGGGGGAATCATCTGAGGCTGTTGAGAGCTATCAGTTCGAATACGCAGAGTAAGCTTGGTTGACTTTTGAGGGGGCTTCCAGTCTTTGAGGCCAATATGCAGCTTCAAAGATGGTAGAAGAGCAGAAAGAAACTCCACAACAGAGTCTGTTGGGTGGCGGCCTTGTTTTTGTTGGCGCTGCGCTGTTTGGGTTTCATACAACGCTAGTCAAGATGGCTTATGCGGTTGGCGCTTCGGTCTTTCAGGTTTTTTTCTATGAGTTTTTGTTGGCAGGGGGTGTTCTCTTTTTCATTGTTACGATCAGCGGCGGCGTCCCTTTGCGCTCTCTTTTTACAAGAGGGTTTTTTCGAGTTTCGGTTTGGGGAGTCATCGGTGGTGGTTGTACAGCGCTCTGTCTTTATCTGGCGCTGCTCACTCTTTCTGTTTCGTTGAGTATTGTTTTACTTTTCCAATATTTGCCTTGGGTTTTTCTACTCGAATATATCTTTCGCAAGAAACGGCCAAGCCGGCGGCAATGGTGGGCATTGGGCCTTATTTGGATGGGGACATTGTTGGCGGCAGGTGTGGGCATCAGAGATTGGAATGGGGCGACTATTACTGGAATCGCCATGGGTTTGTTGAGCGGCGTTTGTTATGGGTCCTTTCTCTATAAAGCACGTGAATTTGGAAACATCGGGACACCTGCTTTGAGGAGTCTGGTGATGTGTGTCATCATTTCTGCTTTGGCATTGGTGGGGATATTGATTGGCGGTGTAGCGGTTTGGGATTTCCCAGAGGGGAAAGTATGGGAATTTTGGTTTTTTATGGGAATTTTGGCCGTGGTTGGTCAGGTGATTCCGCTCTTTTCTTATTCAAAAGGGATCCCCTTGATCGGGAGTTCGTTGGCAGGTGTGATTGCCTCAATCGAGCTGCCTGTTGCGACAGTTGTCTCAGCCCTGGTCCTTAAGGAACTGGTGGCTCCCGTTCAATGGATTGGTGTGGTTTTGATTACCTTTGCGATTGTTTTGGCCAATTGGCCTGCAACTGGGGTTCCTGGCCTTCCGGGTTTAGGAGATTCGGATGGAAAGGGTGGCCCCTGACTAGATGTTTTGGGTTTGACCGGTTGGGGTTCTCAGAGCATTCCCGATGGTATGAAATATCAACAACACTGGCTAAAGAAAGCCGTCTGGCCGATGGTGATGGCATTAGGTATCCTGTCACAATCTTTGGTGCAAACGGGATGTGTGATTGCTGCTGTGGGAGCGGGAGCTGCCGGAACCGTTGCCTATTTTAGAGGAGAGCTTGTCTCAACATTCGATAACACCTTCGATGAGGCCCTGGAGGCGACACAGAAGGCAGTCGATGAACTCGAGCTGATTAGAATATCGGAGAAAAAAGATGCTCTGTCGGCAGTTTTTACTCTGCAGACTGCTAAAGACAAAAAGGTATCGATCATATTGGATAAACTCGACCATGAGGTGACGTCGGTAACGATTCGTGTGGGAATCGTGGGAGATGAGTCTTTATCCCTTACGATTCTCGGAAAGATCAGAGAAAACTTGTAATTTGCGGATAAACCGCCCTTTGCTTCACGGTTTGTTAGACCGTTTCGTTCCGCACCATGAGTTTCTCTCCTCCCGAAAATGTTTCCATAGTTGGCTCCCAGATGTCGATTGGCATCGTAGCAGCTCGATATAACCAGGAGTTAGTCGATGCTTTGCTCGCTGATGTTGTCGATAGATTGAAAGCAGCTGGTGTGCCTGAGGATGCTCTGGAGGTAGTCCGGGTCCCCGGTTCCAATGAAGTTCCACTCGCCATAAGTTATCAGGTGGCAGCTGGGAAATTTGACGCCTGCATTGCCTTGGGAGTTATTATTCGTGGGGAGACTCCTCATTATGAGCTGATTGCAACGAGTTCTAGCAATGCTTTGCAACATATCGCGATTGATTCTGGGGTTCCAGTTATTAACGGAATTATTGCGGCCGAAAATGAGTCTCAAGCAGAGGAGCGTTGCAGAGGTGAGGGATGTAAGGGTCCTGAGTTTACTCAGGCGGCCCTCGAAATGGCGCAACTTGTCAAAACCTACCCCGAATCGTAATGGCAAAAGGAAAATTTGCGCAACGAAGGGAAGGTCGGATTGCAGCGCTACAGTATTTGTATGCGTGGTCACTTAACAATCCTAACAACCTGTCTGAGGACTTAGGTGTTTTTTTTGAAGGATTGGAAGGCTCTCGTGATTATTATGCTTTTGGTGAGGAGTTGATTCACGGTAGCCTGGAGAACCTCGAAACGATTGATGCGCGCATTAAATCGTTGGCTCAAAATTGGGACTTTGCTCGTATTGCAAAGATCGATTTGGCGATCCTGCGACTCGCTGTTTTCGAACTTCTCTTTCGGAAAGATATTCCGCCCATTGTTTCGATTAATGAGGCGATTGATTTGAGTAAGGAATTTTCAAATAGTGATGCGAAGCGTTTTATTAACGGCATTCTAGATAAGTTGAAGGGGGAGTTG
>CAXMUM010000194.1:0-3606 GCA_964196585.1 uncultured Opitutaceae bacterium | reverse complement strand
TCCCCCTGATTGCAGGCTTATAGTAGAATGCCTTTTTTTCACCTAAAGAAAAAATTCACCCAATTTGAACAGTACTCGATCGATGTCATTTTTGAACGTCGAAAAGGTAAGAGAGCAGCTTTGTACAAGTTCTTTCTTTGGCTGAACTCACTGCTTTTTAGCCAGATAGTGCAGCTTCGCCTATGGCTATATTCAGTCAGAATTTTACAGGATAGACCTTTAGGGTGTTTGGTAGTCGTGGTTGGGAACCTAACTGTAGGGGGCACGGGTAAAACGCCCGTCGTGGAAAGATTTGCACGCTCGTTGGCTGAACGAGGGAGGAAAGTGGCTATTTTGAGCCGCGGTTACAAGAGCAAGAGAGAGCCGAGGCTAAGGCGCTATTGGAGAGTTATTGTGAAAGGAGGTCAGCCGCCGCCGCCCAAAGTGGTCAGCAATGGCCGCACTGTTCTTCTTGATAGTGAGCAATCTGGGGATGAGCCTTATATGTTGGCTCAAAACCTTCCCGGCGTGATTGTTTTGGTAGATAAAAACAGGGTAAAAAGCGGCTACTATGCGATACGTAAATATGGGTGTGATACGTTGATCCTAGACGATGGTTTTCAGTATCTTCCTCTGAAGGGCAGATTGAATCTTTTGTTGGTGGATAAGACAAATCCATTTGGCAATGGAAGTTTATTGCCAAGAGGAATTTTAAGAGAACCGATCAAGCATTTAAAAAGGGCATCGTATGTTTTTCTCACTAAGTCCGATGGCAAAAAAGATCCAGAGCTAGAGGCTTTGATACAGAAACATAATCCCGGCGTAGATATTATCGAATGCGCCCATCGACCACAATACCTCCAGGAAGTTAATGCCTTTGAGCGCAAAGAGGTTGAGTTTTTAGATGGGAAGCGGATAGGAGCCTTTAGTGGAATCGCTGCACCAGAGGGATTCGAAGAATTTCTGAGAAATCAAGGCGCGCAATTATTATATACCCGACGTTTTCTGGATCATTACCGATTTGATAGGGAGGATCTGGTTCACATATTTGAACAGGCAAAAGAAGCCGGGCTGGAGTTTTTAGTCACAACTGAAAAAGATGCCGTGCGAATCCCCGAGGGATTCGATTTCCCCATACCTCTCTACTACCTTCGATTGGAAATTAAAATATTGAGCGGGGTAGCTGACTTTGAAGAAGCTGTTTCCAGGATCTGCTTTCCAACAAGAGAACCGATTTCAGTCGAGTGACTTGAAATCCTATTTACGTAGAGTTCTTAATTCGAACCATTTTCAGCCAATGTCTTCAAGGCGTCGTTCATTGATTCTAACATTGGTGGGACACCTTTATTCAGCTTACTCCAAAACATGGGCACGAGGATTCCGCTGAATTCTTCACTGTGAATAAGGCGGGTTCCCGAACCGATTTCTTCGAGTTCAAAAACTTTGTCATTGGTAAATAAAAATCCAGCCATCATTTTGCCACGCCAACGAAAAGATTTTGGCTCTTCGAGTTTTGTTACCATAGGCGTATACGTCATGCCATCTTTGCCATCATCACCAGACATAGTTACACTAAGTTTAGATCCGAGAGAGGCAACTCCGCTTGCCTGACTGATTGGATTCCAGTCCTTCCACTTATCGAAATCAGTGAGGATGCTCCACACTTCTGTTAATGGGGCAGAAATCTCTATTCCGGTTCGAAGTTCTCGCATAATAATTTCTTTCAGTTGGATACTGGAGGTTTAACCTAAACGAAAACATATACGGCAAATAACTCTAGAACTAAAAAGGATCGTCAAGCCGAGTCTGCTTCGTCATTTTCAATAGCAATGATAAACCCTTCCTATACGCAATTAGCAGATGTTTTAACCGGGTTTTCCACTTCCTTGCAGGAAGGAGAGAAAGTTCTTATTGATGCATACGACGTTCCTGAGGGGATTGTAATTGCATTAATTCGAGCAGCGAGGGGCAAGGGGGCGATTCCTTATGTTCATCTCAATCATGCGCGTATAACACGTGAGTTAATTCGCGGCGCAGAAAAGGAGCAATATTCAATCTCATCTGAACTCGAATTGATTCGAATGAAAAAGATGGATGCTTACATTGCCTTAAGAGGAGCTGAAAATATTTATGAAAACTCCGATGTGGATGGAGCACAGATTCAGCTTGTTTCGGAACTGATGCGACCGGTTCAGAATTACCGGGTGAATGAAACAAAGTGGGTTGTTCTTCGCTGGCCCACACCTTCCATGGCTCAACAGGCGATGATGAGCACTGAAGCATTCGAAGAATTTTATTTTAAAGTCTGCACTTTAGACTATTCCCGAATGACAGAAGGGATGGATTCATTGAAGACCTTGATGGAAAAGACGGACAAGGTTGAAATTAAGGGGCCTGGAACAGACCTCTCGTTTTCTATCAAAGGAATAGGGGCGGAACCATGTGGTGGTTTGCGTAATATCCCTGATGGAGAAGTTTTTTCGTGCCCAGTTAAGGAGAGTGTCGAGGGGGTCTTACAATATAATGTGCCGACCGTTTACTTAGGAACTTCTTTTGAAAATATACGACTGGTATTAAAGAAAGGAAAGATCATCGAAGCAACGAGCTCTAATACAAAGAGATTGAATGAGATTCTCGACTCAGATGAAGGAGCTCGCTACATAGGAGAATTCGCCCTCGGATTTAATCCGTACATTTTGGAGCCGATGAGCGATATTCTTTTTGATGAAAAAATAGCCGGTTCGTTTCATTTTACTCCCGGGCAGGCTTACGAAACTGCGGGTAATGGAAATCGTTCGCAGGTACACTGGGATATGGTTTGTATCCAGAGGCCAGAATACGGTGGCGGTGAAATTTTGTTTGATGAGAAATTGGTGCGAAAGGATGGTCTTTTTGTCTCAGCCGATTTACAAAAACTTAATCCCGATTTTTTGACTGGAGAAACGAATAACTAAGTTTATTTTCTCCATGTATCAACGATCTGAAAACCTGGCCGCTTTCCTTGATCGGCTACCTAAAACAGAAACGCATCTTCATTTGGAAGGTGCTCTGCCTTACCAGCTACTGCAAAAGCTGGATCCAGAAAAATTTAAAGAAATTCCTCCTTTCTGGGCCAAAGATTTTCGTTATCCTTCTTTTGAGAATTTTGAAGGCATTTTGATTGAACACGCGGTTCAATGGTTTACCTCACCAGAGCGCTACCATGAAGCCGCCAAGGTTATTTTTGAGGGACTATTGGATCAAAACGTACGTTATGTGGAAACCAGTTTTCACATAGGAATGGTCGAGTTTTGCAACATTCCCGGTAAAGAGATTTTGCATGCTATTCAGTCCGCTGCGCCAGAAGGCCTCGAAGTAAACGTTTTTACAGGAATGCTGAGAAATCATTACACGCCGTTTATGAAGCCGATTATCGATGACCTCGTTAATTGGGAGGAATTGGCAGGAATCGATTTACATGGTGTCGAGGTTTGGGACCTGGAAGATTGGTCCGAAGAAATCTGGAAGGATTGTCGAGAAGCAGGTAAAGAGACAAAGGCCCATGCCGGAGAATTTGGAGGAGCAGAAAAAGTTCGTGAGGTAGTTGAACGTTTGAGAGTTTCTCGGGTTCAACACGGCGTTCGTTCA
>CAXMUM010000193.1:0-3643 GCA_964196585.1 uncultured Opitutaceae bacterium | reverse complement strand
GAAGAAGAACTCTCAGATATTATTTCCCGGAATATATTCAAAATAGTTGTAGTCGCCTGTTTACTCTACGCCATTCCCGTCTTTCTGGTGATTCTAAACTAAACCCATAACGATCCCTTTTTATGCTAACACATTTCATCGAGAATGCCTCCTCCTATGGGCAGGATATCGACTCCCTCTTTTCGCTGGTAACGTATTTGGCTGGATTTTGGTTTATCCTGGCAGAGCTCGTTTTATTTTACTTCATTTTCCGTTTTCGTCGGAAAAAAGAAGCACCTGCCAAATATATAACAGGTGAAAAAAAGAGTGAGATGAAGTGGATCAAAATCCCTCATCATCTCATTCTCGTCTGTGATGTATTCATCGTCATTGGTGCGATCTTTGTCTGGGTCAAAGTTAAACAGGACAGTCCTCCGATCGATGAGGAGATCCGTGTCATTGGCCAACAATGGGCCTGGAGTTTCGTTCAGCCAGGACCTGATGGACTTCTCGATACAGAGGACGATATCTCTACCGTCGACAAACTCCACATCAAGGTCGGCACCACCTATCGTTTCCATCTCGAATCTGCCGATGTGGTGCATTGTTTTTCGGTTCCGGTTTTCCGGCTAAAACAAGATGCTGTTCCCGGGAGAACAATTACAGGTTGGTTCAAAGCAACCAAAGAAGGAGAATTTGACATTCAATGCGCAGAAATGTGTGGCATCGGACATGGAGTAATGGCAGGCCGCATTTTCATCGAATCTGAAGAAAAACACAAAGAGTGGATGACAGCCAGTGCATCCAACACCAACTCAACTCAAATGTTGGCCACTACCACTTCCCAGAAAAACAAAACCAAGAAAAAAGAAAATGGCTGACTCCAGTTCTAGCGAAACACTTTCTCACTCACATTCTGAACACGAAGGCCATCACGAAAAGATGAGCTTCTGGAGTAAATACGTTTTCTCTACCGATCATAAGGTAATCGGACTTCAGTATATGTTCACCGGTATGTTCATGGCCCTCATCGGTGGTTTCATGGTCTACGCTTTCCGTATGCAGCTGGCTTTTCCAGGGGAAGCTGTTCCTGGCTTTGGTGTTGTCTCTGCAGGCACCTATAACTCGCTAGTAACCAATCACGGAACCATCATGATTTTCTGGGTGGCGATGCCGGTGTTAATCGCAGCCTTAGGAAATTTCCTCATCCCATTAATGATCGGTTGCGACGATATGGTATTCCCACGTGTCAACCGACTTTCTTACCAGATTTTTCTGCTCAGTGCGATTGTCCTGCTCGCATCGTTCTTTGTTCCAGGTGGTGCTTTTGGAGGTGCTTGGACTGCTTATCCTCCTCTCTCCGCACAAGCCAAGTTTAACCTGACACCTTGGGGGGCACCTATGTGGTTGATCGCGGTGGCTCTGGAATTCGTCGCGTTCCTCCTGGGTGGTATCAACTTTATAACCACTACCATGAATGCCCGAGCCAAGGGCATGAAGATGTTCGACATTCCGATCATCGTATGGATGATTGTTATAGCTAGTATGCTCTTCATGGCATCGGTTGGTCCCTTAATAGCAGGAGCTGTCATGCTTCTCTTCGACCAGACCCTCTCCACTAATTTCTTCAATCCAGAAAACGGAGGAGATCCGGTTCTCTGGCAACATTTATTCTGGTTCTTCGGTCATCCAGAAGTGTATGTAGTTCTACTTCCAGCAATGGGTATCGTAGCTGAAATCATCACCGTTTTTGCACGAAAAAAGCTCTTTGCCTACAAAACAGTTCTTTATACGACGTTTGCGACTGGTGTCATCAGCTTCTTTGTTTGGGCTCATCATCAGTTCATTTCAGGTATCGACCCACGGATGGCCAATGTTTTTACCATTACGACCCTGCTTATTTCCGTTCCGATTGCCGAAATGCTCTTTGTGTACATCGCCACACTTTATGGAGGCTCCATCCAGTTCAAAACGCCGATGCTTTTTGCTCTGGCTTTCCTGGCAGAGTTTCTCATTGGAGGTGTTACCGGGATCCATCTAGGAGCAAGCGGAACAGACATCTATTTCCACGATACCTATTTTGTTTTGGCCCACTTCCACTACACCTTTGTGCCCATCGCCATTATAGCCGTCTTTGCCGCCATCTATTATTGGTTTCCAAAAATGTTTGGCCGCATGATGAATGATTTTTGGGGCAAAGTCCATTTCTGGGGAACTGTCATTCCCTTCAATTTCATTTTCATTCCGCTCTTTATGCTTGGAATGGCAGGACAGCATCGAAGAATCTATAACTATAATCACTTCCCTGATCTCGCCTCACCGGAAATGCAAAACTTGAGAATTCTTGCGACGGTGTCTCTCGTGATTATGCTTCTCTTCCAGATCCCTTTCCTCGTGAACTTCTTCGTCAGTATGTTTAAAGGAAAGAAAGCAGAAGCCAATCCATGGAAAGCCAATACACTCGAATGGACAGCTCCCTCCCCTCCTCCCCATGGAAACTTCAAGGTTCTACCGGAAGTCCATCGGCCTCCCTATGAGTATAGCGTTCCCGGGCGCGAAGAGGATTACTGGCCTCAAGATTCCAAAGATTAATCCTTTCCACTGTAACTCAGACTTTATCTTTTTTCTATGTCTTCTCAAACTCCCATTGCTACAGGTCGAAGCGCAACCGGCATCCCCACTGGAAAATTGGCTGTCTGGTGGGTCATTGTATCAGAAATCGTTATCTTTGGTGGGCTCATAGCCTCCTACCTTCTTTACCGATTCCGCTTTGACCACTGGAGTGGCTTTGCCGCCAACACAGATACTCGCGCCGGAGCTTTCAATACATTTGTTCTTTTAACCTCCAGCCTATTCATTGTTCTGGCTCACCAAGCTGCTGAACGAAAAGATACTAAAAACGCTTTCAAATATATTTGGTTCACTATTGGAGGTGGTTTTGTTTTTCTTTGCGTAAAGGCCTACGAATACACGACTGAGATCACACACGGCTACACACTCTTCACAGATAATTTCTGGTCTTTCTATTATATAGCAACCGGTCTCCATGGTTTTCACGTCGTCGCAGGAATGGTCATCATGGGAATTATCTCCTTCGACGTTCGCAAAGGAAAAAACCTTCACCGAGTAGAGAACATCGGTATCTACTGGCACTTTGTTGATCTTGTCTGGATTTTCCTTTTCCCCCTCCTCTACATCGCGAAATAATCACTCTCTAAAACATCTTTTCTCATGTCAGAAGAATCTCATTCATCAGACCACGCCCATTCTCCAGGTTCATACGTTAAAATATGGGCCATTCTAGTCATCCTGTTGGTCATCAGTGTTGTTGGACCAATGGCAGAAATAAAAGTCATAACCCTGGTTACAGCTTTTGGTATCGCTATTGTTAAAGCTCTCATGGTTGCAGCTAAATTCATGCATCTCAATGTGGAGAAACGTTACATCTGGTATCTTCTCTTCACTGGTCTCCTTTTCGTCTTTCTCTTTTTCACCGGAATCGCTCCCGACATCATGGAAGGCGAAGGATCCAACTGGAAAAAAAACGATTCTGACTACATCGCAAGGTCACAAGCCATCATCGATGCTCACGATTCTCATGGAAGTGAAACCCATGAAGAAGAGGGAACACCCCACGAAGAGCATTCCTCTCACTAAATTTTAA
>CAXMUM010000192.1:422-3757 GCA_964196585.1 uncultured Opitutaceae bacterium | reverse complement strand
TTTAAACAGGTGCTTAAGACGAATGATTTCTTGTTGAAAAATGTTCTGAAAAGGGCGCAGAGTCACCCAGAATCGATACAGGAATTATTGGCGATCAAAGAGGATGCCTTTTCATCAGTTCAATTGGAGCAGGTGAACCAATTTGCGAAGTCGGTTTTGAAGAAGCGAAATACGCATACTGCATCAATCATTCCAAAGCCTTTTGTGGGCATCTATCAATCTGAAGATGGGGCTGCCGCGGGAACACCTGTCCTCGGAAAATGAATTTGTGAGTAGACGTTGGGAGTAATCCTTCCCAAGATGCCTCCTGAAATGCAGTACGAAGCGGTCATAGGTTTAGAAGTTCATGTGCAGATTAAAACTCGGTCAAAAATGTATACCCGGGTTGAGATGGAATACGGAAGGGAGCCCAATACCTTGACGGACCCAGTCGTGTTGGGATTTCCGGGTGTTTTACCTGTAATGAACAAAGTCGGTTTGGATCTTATTATTAAAACAGGGCTTATGCTTGGATGTAAGATTGCTGATCAGTGTAAGTGGGACCGTAAAAATTATTTTTATCCAGATAGCACAAAAAATTATCAGATTTCTCAGTATGATCAGCCGATCTGTGAAGGCGGTTCTGTCGAGGTCGAATTACCAGGGAAATCTCGAAACATTATGGGGGAACATAAAAAGGTGGCCCTTACACGTATTCACTTGGAGGAGGATTTGGGGAAATTAACTCATTATTCCAATTACAGTTCGATTGATTTTAATCGGGCGGGTGCTTCGTTGATGGAAATTGTCAGTGAGCCTGATATGAAGTCCGCAGATGAGGCTTTCGGTTTTCTAACGTCTTTGCGACAGTCTATGATTTATGCAGGGGTTTCGGATTGTGATATGGAGAAGGGGCAGATGCGATGTGATGCAAATATAAGTATTCGCCCGTTGGGAGAAGTCCGGTTGGGAACGAAGGTGGAGCTAAAGAATTTGAATAGTATCAGTGGTGTTCGAAATGGGATTGATTATGAAATACGCCGGCAGATACAGCTGACGAATGATGGTGAACCTATCGTGCAGGAAACCAGGCGTTGGGATGCTGATTCAGGAATGTCCATCTCGATGAGGTCGAAGGAAATGGCTCATGATTATCGTTATTTTCCTGATCCCGATTTGATGCCAGTTCAAGTTGATGAGGAATGGCGAGAAAGGTTGAGAGGAGAATTACCAGAGACTCCTTTTGATAAACAACGTCGATTTATGGCAGACTATGATCTGCCGTATACAATCACTTCTGTCTTGGTGCCTGACAGGGTATTGAGTGAATATTTTGAAAAAGCTGTCTCCGCAAGTCCGGAGAAAGCTCAGGCGATTGGAAACTGGATCACAAACGATCTGCTGAGGGAATTATCTGATAGTGGCCGATCTCTAGAGGAATGTCTGATCTCTCCCAAACAGATATATGGGTTAGTAGAGCAGGTTGAGTCGGGTGCTATTTCCAGCAATATCGCCAAAGAGGTTTTTGCAGAGATGTTTGGAACAGGTGAGAGTGCGGAAGCTGTTGTCGATAGGAAAGGGCTAAAACAATCAACAGATGTCGGTGAGTTGGAGCAATGGTGTAAGGAGGCGATTGAAGCGAACCCTGGTTCTGTGGCTGATTTCAAATCCGGGAATGAAAAAGCCATTAACGCTCTTAAGGGGAAAGTAATGAAGGAGAGTAAGGGGAAGGCGAATCCTCGGATTGCGGATGAGGTTATGCGACGTCTCTTGGAGACTGTGTAAAAAGTAAAAGGAAGCAGGTTTTGCTTTTTCTGAAACATTGGACTAAGCAAGAGAGATCTTAAGAGGCCGGTGTGATTACCGGGTATTTCAAGTAGGCTCAAACGGAGAAGCATTATGAATATTGAAGAAGGCGTATCGAGAAGAGATCTTATCAAAACACTGGGAGTAGGAGGTCTAGCTTTAGGACTGACCTCACTTGGGCATGGTTCTCAACCTGAAGGAAAAAAATCTTCTCTGGCCCCATCAGAAATTGGCTACAAAGAAGGAGCTTTTGTTCTGCCTCCACTTTCCTATGATTACGATTCATTGGAGCCTCACATAGATGCGAGGACGATGAAGCTCCATCACGACAAACATCATGCGGGTTATGTGAAGGGAGCAAATAAGGCTCTAAAAAGATTGACTGAAATTGCCTTGGGAGAAGGAGATGCCTCTCTGGTAAAACATTGGTCCAGAGAACTGGCTTTTCATGGTTCAGGTCATGCGATGCATCTCATTTTCTGGAATAACATGAAGCCAGGAGGAAGTGAGCCGGAAGGGAGCTTGGCGGATGCCATGGTTGCGAATTTTGGAAGTATAGAGGGGTTTAAGAATCTTTTTATAGGAGCTTCGAAATCTGTGGAAGGTAGTGGTTGGGGAATTTTGGGATACGAAAATGTCAGTGGACGTTTGGTTGTTTTACAGGCGGAGAAGCATCAGGACCATACGGTGCAAGGTATTAGTCCTCTGCTCGTAGTGGATGTGTGGGAACATGCCTACTACCTGAAGTACCAAAACATGCGTAGTGACTATGTTAAGGCTTTTATGAATGTGATCAATTGGGATGATGTTGCGAAGCGATATGCGCAGGCCAGGCACTCTCCTGTGGTTTAGCATGGGATTGTTATTTCATGTCTTTTCCTGATTTCGTAAATTTGAGTAGGAGATCTTTTAAACGGTCTTTTGGATGAAGATAGCTGTTGATGTAACCAAACTTTTGCCTGGTGGAGGTAATGGGGGCATAAAAAAGACGATCTTTTCGTTTCTAAATGGGGTCCGGAAAATTTCTGAGGAGGAAATTGTCTATTGTTTTCTCTGTAATAATGTGACTGAAAAGGAAGTGGAGGAGGAAGCTCAACTCTGTGATTTTGTTTGGTGTGTCCAGAGTGATGTAGGAGGGTTCATTGGAGAAGCGGATTTCTCTAAAGTGGATGAAGCATTTCTCAGAGGGAATGGGGTTGATTTGTTGTATCTTCCTTTTGGTGAAGACCGGTTTTGTGAGGGCCGCTATCCTTCGGTTCGTTTGCTAGGTGATTTTTTGCACATGGTGTATCCAGAGGGGCTTCCGGCTGAGGTAGTGACGTATCGAAAAGAATATTTTGAAGAAGCTGTTGAATCGAAGGCAGCTTTACAGGTGATTTCAAAGGATGTTCGCGATCGCCTTTTGTCCTCTTTTTCGGTGGATCAGAAGAGGATTTTTTTAACGTATCATCCGATTGGATTAGAGGAGTTTTCAAAGTATGAAAATGAAGAAGGTCTTTCTAAAGATACTTACTTTATCTATCCCGCCAATTTCTGGTTGCACAAAAATC
>CAXMUM010000192.1:0-412 GCA_964196585.1 uncultured Opitutaceae bacterium | reverse complement strand
CCGTTTGTATTTTACAGGACATCCGGACCAGATGATGGACGAATTGAAACTTTATGCAGACGGTCTTTCTTTGAAAGAAGATGTAGTTTTTTGGGGATACGTTCCCAATGAAACTTATATGAGGTTACTCAAGGATGCAAAGGCTCTGATTTTTCCTTCACTAAATGAGGGATTTGGAATGCCTGTTCTTGAGGCAATGGCAATGGGAGTGCCGGTTGCGTGTTCGAGTACTACCGCTCTCCCAGAAATTGCAGGAGAGGGGGCCCTTCTTTTTGACCCTGATGACACAAGTGAAATTTTAGGTGCATTGAAGAAATTATCTACCGATGATAATTTTGTTCAGGAGATAATAGAGAAAGGCAAAAACAATGTCATTAGATTTTCGTTTGATGATGATTGCCAGAATCTATTG
>CAXMUM010000191.1:0-3781 GCA_964196585.1 uncultured Opitutaceae bacterium | reverse complement strand
CACGTCCCATCGCCTGGAACTTTCGTTGGAAGGGGCTCTTTTGACCTATTCGGTTCATCGGCCTACCAGAGATGAGCCAATTTCCTATGTGATGAAGCGAAAGGGAGCTCGTGAGGCATGGGTAATGAAGTTGGAGAATGATTGGCAGATTGATGGGATGTTGCCTGAACAAGCATTTCTGATCGCCTTGCAGGGACTGGCCAATCGAGAGGCTCCTAATTTGTATTTTGTCTACCCCGAACAGTGGGATTTTCGTTTTACAGAACCAGTCCAGGATTATTACGAAGATACGCATTACTACGGATTCACCGAATTGAAGACTGCTAAAGAAGCGCTCTCGACCTTCAAGGAGAAGGTGAAAGGATATGTGGTTTGGGATACGAAAGTGAGGACATCATTGATCGTAGCTTTTACTGTGGCGGGTTTGGAAGATGCAGTGGTGGTTAGCGAGGAAATGATTCCCATGGTTGAAGAAGCGGGTCTTTCCAGAGTAGAGGATTTTCGAGGAAAATTTGATGACTGGTCAGATGTCAAAATTTACCAGTGGGCCTATGATCAATACTGGGAAAGATGTAGTAAGGACTACATTGTATGGATGGGTGGAGAGCATGGGTCTTTGATGAAACCGGGAGTGGCAGACTTTGGGATTTACCACAGAGCCTTTTTTAATGATCTCTCTACGAAAGAAGGGGACATAGAAGAGAGGGCGGTGGCTGGGCGTCTTTTTTCAGAAATGAATCACTTGGGGATTTGCCTCGGCTGGCATTCTTACAAGAAGGACAAGGAGCGGGATCATGTAAGTCTTGCTTCCAATCATGGTATTCGTGTCGAGGGCCTGCATACATTGCCCAATATGAGCTTTAGTACCCAAATAGAGATTACACCTGGATTCAAGTTCGTGAACAATCACAATGTGGTGGAGGGTGAAACTATCGATCCAAAGGAGAAAGTTTATATTGCGGCGATCCAGACAGATTGCCTCGGACTTGGGGCATGGACTCGACCAGGAAGAGGCCAGATACCCTATGCATGGGAGGTGACGATGAATTGGTTCTGGATGGCGCCAGCGATGATGGAGTTTTTCTATAGGGAAGCGACACCGAATGACTATTTTATAGGGTCATTGTCTGGCCCTGGTTATATGTATCCCAAGGCGATACCAGCGGAGTTGCGCCCTGAACTGTTCGAGAAAGCCAGGGAGCTTATGAGTGAGCTGGATTTGAATGCATTTGAAATTATGGATTATTCGGAGGGGGCTACGGTCGAAGGCAATACAGAGCTGACCAAAGAGGTTGTAGATGCCTATTATCAGGCCATGCCCGAAGCGATTGGCTTTATGAATGGGTATGCGCCGGCTTTTACGTTTACCTCAAAAGAAGGTCGGCCCTTAATTTCATTTGATTATTATCTTTCCCAGGGCAGGCCGGAAGAAGAAGCTGCTGCGGATTTGCGTGAGCTGGCCAGAATCAATCAAACACGCCCATATTTCCTTCTCATCCATGTTCGGCAATGGAGCGATATCACGCGTGTGATAGATATCTTTGATCAGTTGAGCCCAGAGTTTGAGGTGGTTCCCCTGGATGTCTTTTTGAAGATGGCAGGAGAGGAACCTACGTTTAAAGAACGGTTTCTGGAAAAATAAATGTGATGTTAGTGGTGAGGCCCTGGTATACTCTTTTAAAGGTTGGTACTGCAGTTCGTTATTGAATTCAGGAAGCAGCGGCTTTGTATTCTTTTTTTACGACTATGATTAAATCCAAAGCTGTTGTTTTTACCTCCCCTGGAGTTGTTGAGGTTAAGGAAGTGGAATCTTTTGAGCCGGGAGTGGACGATGTCGTTATCGACGTGATGTATTCCTGGATAAGTAATGGAACGGAGGGCTCATTTCTGCGTGGAGAGCGTATTGAGGGGGATGTTGCCTTTCGCGAAGGAGATCCCATCCCGTTTCCTTTGATAGCAGGTTATCAGAAGGTGGGTCGGGTGACGGCTGTGGGAGAGAATATTGATGATATTGAAGTTGGGGAGATCGTTTTTGCTATGATGAGTCAGGTTCATGGGATGTTTGACGAAAATTCAGGGCATGTATCTCCTTCTGTCTGTAATCGCTGGCATGTGATCAAGTTGCCGAAAGATGCAGATCCGATTGCGTATTCTGGATTAGTCTTAACCCAGGTTGGTTATAACTGTGGGATGCGTCCACGTATAGAGGCAGGTGAGGTAGCCGTCGTCGTTGGAGATGGCATGGTAGGGCTATGGACGGCTCAGACACTCTCCCATAGAGGAGCGAAGGTCATCTTGGTTGGACGCCATGAGGATAGGCTTAAACGGTTTCCAGATGCTGATAATCATATTAAGCTGAATGTGGGTCGGAGCTCAGGGGTTGAGGCAGTGAAGGAGGTCCTCGAAGATGGGCAGATTCAAGTGGTGGTCGACACTGTTGGGGATACACAGCTTTTTTATGATTATTTGCCTCATATGAAACGGTGTGGGCATATCGTTTCGGCAGGATTTTATGGTACCCAAGATCAGATTCCGCTTCAATTCTTTCGTAACCAGGAGCTCTCAATTGATTTGGTTTCGGGTGTGATGCTCGATCGAATGGAGGCGACCCGGGATTTTCTCGCAGCAGGTCATATGGATACGCTTGGCTTGATCACACATCATTTTCCGGTTGATGATGCTGCGAAGGCTTGGGATTTGATTCGCGGAAAAGGTGAGTGCGTACTTGGTGTTGTTCTCGATTGGTAGAGAAATAAGAAAGGTTTATGATGAGTGAAATAATGAAAGGTCTGCAGATTGAAGCTCCGGGAAAGCCCGTGTGGAAAGAGATGCCGGTGCCGGTGCCGGCAAAAGATGAGGTTTTGATTAAGGTCTTGGGTGTAACGACTTGCCCGCATTGGGATATGCACATCATGGATGGGGTCCCGATGTTTCCAGAGCATGATTTGTCTTATCCCTATCAGGCGGGGCAGCCAGGGCATGAAGCTATGGGTGAAGTGGTCGGGCTGGGAACCGAGGTAGAGCATCTGGAAATTGGACAGCACGTCGTCGCCTGGAGAGACACAGGTGAAAAACGCCAAGGGTTCTATGCCCAATTCAATGTCTTTCGTGAACGTGATGTTCTAGCGATCGACTCAAATCTAGTAGCGGAGCAGATTGCATCATTGGAATTGGCTATGTGTGTGCAGGTTTCGTTTGATCAGTTGATTGCACGTGATGCGATTGCTGGTAAGCGTATTGGTCTAGGGGGGTTGGGTCCGGCAGGGTTAGTTGCTGTGCAAATGGCAAAGGCCTATGGAGCGGCTGAAGTGATCGCTTTTGATTTTGTTGAGGAGCGTTGTGAGCTTGCTCGTCGTTTAGGGGCGGACTTTGCCGGGGAACCAGATTCGGAGACTTTTCCTCAGAAACGAAGTGGAGATAAAGCCTTTGATAGCGCTGTGGATCTAACGGGTTTGCCAGTATCCATTCAGTTTTTAATGGATAGGACGCGTGACTCTGTTGCTATCTTTGGTGTTCTGAGGGAGGAAGTTCGTTTCGGAATGCCACATTTATTCGGTCCTGGGCTTACTTTGATGGGATACGGAGATCATAACAGGGCTGCGGCAGAACGGGCACTTGGGCTTGTGCAAGAGGGTAAGTTGAATCTTAACGCGTTGGTTTCTACTTCGATGCCCTTAAGTGAGTATGCTCTTGGAGTGGAAAAACTGCGAAAAAAGGAGGCGATAAAAGTCTGTTTCCTCCCTTGGGCTTAGGGTTTGTGCTTGGAGAGACTTCAGGGAGT
>CAXMUM010000190.1:0-3792 GCA_964196585.1 uncultured Opitutaceae bacterium | reverse complement strand
TAAGAGTTCCATCACTCGTTAAAGCAGCGGCGGGGAGTGAACGGCGATTTGTTTTGAAACGACCGGTCAGTTCCGTGGCGAAATGCTGTGCTTCGGCAGCGCTGCCGCCGTTACCGCAAATTAGTAGTTTGTTTCCTTTGCGCAGAGTCTCTACGATAAGATCGCCGGCGGCATGTATCTGTGGCTCAATTTGTTTGAGCGCTTGAAAGGTTTTAATCGATTCGTTGAGCGATGCCTCGAAAGTCATAGTTTCCGTTTTTTTGAGTATCTTCTGTGCTTCAGTCAAATAGAGATGGTTTGAGCAGGGGCAACAGAAAATGGTTTTTCCTGTTTCTCCCCGGGAGAATGTGCAAAGGTTAATGTCCCAATGTCTTACTTTGATAACAATGCGACGTCTCCGCTTTATCCGATTGCTCGAGAGAGCTTGGTATTGGCTTTGGATGAGGCCTGGCAAAATCCAAGTAGTCCCTATAAGCGTTCGGCCCGAGTTCATGTTTTGTTGGAAGCTGCCCGTGAAAAATGTGCTACCGCTTTGAGGTGCCAGGCAGATGAGATTGTTTTCAACTCTGGTGCGACTGAGGGAGTGAACGCTGTTTTTGCGTGGTCACAGCAAAATTCGGATGATGATGCCTGTGTTTTGATTTCTCGAACCGAGCATCCCTGTGTCATCGAATCAGCGAAGACTTTTTTTGGAGAAAGGATTGTTTGGTTGGATGTCGATGAGAATGGAGTGGTTTCTTGTGAACAATTGCAGAAATATTTGCGGGAGCGAAAGGTTTGCCTGATTGCAGTTATGGCGGCCAATAACGAAACGGGTGTGCTGGCTAATGTGAATGAGATTGGCTCTCTTTGCAGCGCTGCGGACGTAAGGTGGCTATGCGATGCGACCCAGTGGATTGGAAAGCTTTCAGCCAACGATCTTTCTAGGGCTGATTTTTTGGTAGGCTCGGCGCATAAATTCGGGGGACCTAAGGGGGTTGGCTTTTTGCGATTGTTGTCGTCGATTGAGGGATTCCGTTCTGCAAGGGGAGGAGAGCAGGAGGGTGGCCGGCGTGGTGGTACGCTAAATTACCCGTCAATTGCTTCTATGTGTGAGGTACTATCGTTTCTGGATCAGAATAAGTTGACGCAAACTGATGCGCGGCTTGTTTGGCGGCAGGCATTTGAGGAGCGTTTACAGGGATCTATTCCAGGATTGATTGTAAACGGAGCTGAAGCAGAGAGGCTTTGGAATACGGTTTCGCTGAGGATGCCTTCTCAGGATAATGTCCGTTGGTTGCGGAAGCTTGATAAAGTGGGTTTTGAGGTTTCGACGGGTTCAGCTTGTTCAAGTGGCTCCGAAGAACCTTCTCATGTCCTGGCTGCGCAGGGACTGGAGGCAGAAGCAGCGAGAAGGACTATTAGGGCAAGCTCTGGCTGGTTGACGACTGAGGAGGAATGGGTAGCGCTGGCGGATGCGATCGAAAAGATATGGGATGAATTTTCGGGGAAAAGCGGCGGTGCTTTTGAAGTGATTTCTGTTAATTGATGATTCTTAAGAAAATCAGTTTACAGGATTTTAGGAATATTCGTTTCGCCTCTATTGAGTGTAAAAGAGGCGAAACGTTTTTTGTCGGTGAAAATGGGCAGGGAAAAACTAATCTGCTTGAGGCGATCGGTTATGTTTCGGCATTGAGGGCATTTCGAACGAATGATCGACGCGTATTGATCCGTGATGGAGCGGATGAAGCCAAGATGCTTTATGAGTTTGATCATGAGGAAAGGGGGATGTCCTCGGTTGCAGTGACCTTACGTTCTTCTGGGAAAAAAGTAGAATGTGATGGAGAGAGAATTGGGCGGTTGGCTGATTATATAGGGCTCTTTCCTTCGGTTATTTTTGCATCGAGCGATATTCAGCTGATTCGTGGAACTCCTGCATTGCGGAGGCGATTTCTGGATTTGTATCTGTCTTCACTGGACAGGGACTACTTGAAAGTTTTGCAGGTTTATCATAAGGCTTTGCAAGAGCGGAACAGTTTGTTGAAAACACTTGGCTATGAGGCACAACTGGAAGCGTTTGATGCGCAATTGATTCCGGCTGGCGTCCATCTAATCAAGAAACGGCAGGCGGCAGCGATCTTACTGAATGAGCAACTAGGTTCGTATTATGAGGCTTTGTCTGAGGGAAAAGAAAGAGCGGGGTTTGTCTATCGTGCAAATACGGAATCTGACACAGAAGATTCCTTTCGTTCGATGTTGGAAGGGAGCCGGAAACGAGATCAAATAACAGGAGTAACGCAAAGAGGGCCCCATCGTGATGACTGTCTCTTTCAGTTGAAGGGGAAAGATGCGCTGACTTATGGATCGGAGGGGCAGCAACGTGGAGTGGTGTTGGCGTTGCGATTTGCACAGATCAAGCAATGTAGCGAGCAGACCGGAATTGCTCCATTGATTCTGGCAGATGATGTTTTGGGTGAGTTGGACCCCATGCGACGGAGTTATTTTTGGAAAACCCTTGATTCAGCGGCTCAAGTGTTTGGGACGGGAACGGTTGTTCCTGAGTTGGTGGGAGAACGTTCATGGTCGGTATTCAATGTAAGTGAAGGCGATTTTACCCCAACGGGTGATTCGTAAAAAAAAAGAGAGAAATGATGCTCGGGGAGCTTTGAATGGGTTCTGATATGTTGATTTTTAATATAGCCTCTAAGTTTTTCTTTTGACCTGCTTCATTTGAGGAGAGAAAACTCTAGTTCATGATTCCTCTTGAAGATTTTTTTGAAGATATGATTGGTAAGGCCCAACGAGGTCTTGGTATTGCGGATGAAGATATTGTGGCTGAGGCTGGTATCTCTCTGGATGAATTGAATGCGGTCAAGGGCGGTGAATTTAGTGAAGATACCGTTCGTAAGGTTGCGCCAGTTTTGAAGTTGAGGGCAGAACAACTGGTCGCCAGCGGTAAGAAATCATGGTATCCGGAACTTCCAGAACCTTTTGATGGTTTCCTTTCATACAATACGCCATTTGAGGATATGTATGTGAATGCTTATTTAGCATGGGATCCTACAACAAAAGAAGCGATGGTCTTTGATTCAGGAGCTGATTGTCAGGGGATTCTGGATGCGATTGAAGAGAATGGCTTGACGGTAAAATACATCCTGTTGACGCATTGCCATACGGATCATGTGATCGATCTTCCGAAATTGCGCGAAGCGACTGGAGCGCCTGTTCATGTGAACGCGAAGGAATCAAGTGATGAAGATTTTCCGGATAATGTAGAGGTCTTTGATGAAGGAAAAGAATTTCAAGTCGGCTCTTTGTTTATTAGAACTTTGTTAACGAGTGGGCATGCCGCCGGAGGTACTTCCTTTGTCATTTCTGGTCTGACTCAACCTGTGGCTGTTATCGGAGATGCTATTTTTGCCGGTTCTATGGGAGGTGGTATGATTTCCTATGAGGATGCGATGACGAATAATGTGGAGAAGCTTTTGACGCTTCCTGGAGATACTATTTTGGCCAGTGGTCATGGTCCTTTGACGACGGTTGAGCAGGAGAAAGCTCACAACCCGTTTTTTAGCTAAAATTTTAAGTTAACCCCCTAACCGTAGAGAAAAAATATTATGTCAGTAAAAATTGGATTCGTTGGTGTTGGTCGAATGGGAGCGAACATGGCTCGCCGTTTAAAAGATTGTGGCTATGATGTAACTGCGGTCTTTGATGTTTATACGGCTGGAGCTGAAGAGGTGGCTACAGAATTAGGCTGTGAAGCTTGTAAGGAACTGTCTCGAGTAACGGAACTGGCAGATGTCATCTTCA
>CAXMUM010000189.1:0-3814 GCA_964196585.1 uncultured Opitutaceae bacterium | reverse complement strand
GACAGCTTCGGTTGCTTCTGGAGTGACGTCGCGGGTTGCTGGGCCTGTTCCTCCTGTTGTGATGATAAGACAACATTTGTGAGAGTCACTGAGTTGAATGAGCTCGTTCTCAAGTTGAGGTTGTTCGTCGGGGATTACTCGATAAACAGGGTCGAAGGGAGTGGAGATGAATTCTTTCAAAATGGTGACGGCTGCTTTGCCAGGAATATCTTCGTAAATACCTGCACTTGCTCGATCAGAGACGTTGATTACGCCGATTTTGACATTTTCGATGGTCATGGCATGGTAATGAACATTGAAAGGCCTGATTTCCATGAAAAAAGCACTTTTCGGGTCTGTAAGATGGGGCAGGGACGCTTTTAGTTGGAGAATGGTTCTTTTGAGGTGGACAAGGTGTCAGTGACAGAGAGAAAACGTTAAGTATAAACGGACAGTTTTGCTGTGGAATGTGTTGAAACAGTGATGTGGCTATTTGGTACGATATGGATGAACAGGAATTTAGTGAAATTGTGGATTTGATTCTCAAGGAGGATGATCGTTATGCGAAGAGGGCATACTATTTCCTGAGGGAGGCTCTTGATTTTACGGTGAAAGAGCGGAAGAAGAAAATGGGAAAAAATGAAAAGAAAGGGAACCATGTAAACGGAGAGGACTTTTTAAAAGGGATCCGAGTTTATGCTTTAGAGCAATTTGGGCCAATGGTTTTGACTGTTTTCAAGGAATGGAAGATTGGATGTTGTTCTGATTTTGGGGAAATGGTCTTCAATCTGATTGAATATGGAGTGTTGAGTAAAACCGACGAAGACAAGAAGGAGGATTTTTTTGAAGTATATGATTTTGAAGATGCCTTTGCGAAACCTTTTCAACCTTCAAAAAGCCGCATGAAAACGCCTCCTGTTTTGTCGTCTGAGTGTTGATGAGCAAACCTTCCTATCAGTTAGTTTTTTGTTTTCTAAGAAGATGCCTAAAGTGAATTATATGAGTTTTACTCACTCCAAACTCCTCGGTTCTCTAGAAGAGAATTCTGTTGAAAGGTATGTCTTGCCAAATGGGATGACGGTCATCTTGAAGCCTGATGGTAGCAGCCCAGTGAGTTCAGTCCAAGTTTGGGTCAAAAGTGGAAGTATCCATGAGGGACGCTTCTTAGGAAGCGGGCTTTCCCATTTTGTTGAACATATGCTTTTTAAAGGGACCTCAAAACGTTCTGGTAGGGAAATATCAACGACGATTCAGGCTCACGGTGGATATATTAATGCCTATACCACATTTGACAGAACAGTCTACTACATCGATATACCGGGCGAGCATACGGAGGTAGCGGTGGATGTATTGGCAGATACGGTTTTGAACTCTACACTGCCAGAGGAGGATGTGGAAAAAGAAAAGGAAGTGATTTTGCGCGAGATTGATATGGGGCAGGATGATCCAGACCATCAATTGTCACAGGCCCTCTTTGAGACTGCTTTTAGGGAGCATTCATACCGATATCCCATCATTGGCCATCGAGAGGTTTTTGAAATGGTGAGTAGGGATGATTTGGTGGAATATTATAATACTAGATATGTTCCTAATAATCTAACTGTCATCATTGTTGGAGATTTTAATAGGGATCGGTTAAAGGCATCGATTTCTGAACATTTTGGACAGGTGCCTCGTGCAAGAATCCAGTCGATATATCTTCCAAAAGAACCACCTCAATTGGCGACCCGATCACAGGATCTTCATGAGGATGTTCAGATTACACGTGTCGCACATGGATATCAGGTCCCTGGTTTGAGTCATCCGGATACGCCTGCTCTAGATATTCTTTCGATGGTTCTTGGCTATGGGGATAGTTCAATCTTTTGGCAGGTATTAAGGGAAGAGAAACAGTTAGTCCATTCGATCAATGTTACCAATTGGACGCCGGGGTCAGTCGGATTGTTTTATATATCGATGGTGTGTGACCCGGATAAAAGAGATGTGGCGATGGCAGAGTTGCAGAAGCTTATTCAAAAAGTAGCTTCTAAGGGTATTGTTGAAAAAGCTTTGCAGAAGGCTGTTAGGCAAGTGTTGGTTGGAGAGGTAAACGTCCGAAAAACAATGAGTGGTCAGGCTTCTCGTTTGGGTATGGCTGAAGTAGTCGTAGGAGAAATGGACTATGCCAGGTCATACTTGGAACGTATTTCTTCTTTGACTTGTGCTGATATCAAGCGGGTAGCAAAGCAATATTTGCGAGAGAATTGTTTGACCACAGTTACCCATAACCCAAGATCATTGGAGTCAACGAAAGTTTCAGTGGAGGTAAGAGAATCAAGTGCCCTTGATTTTGAGGAGTTCCAGCTTGAGAACGGAGTGAGGGTTCTTTTGCGAGAGAATCATCAGTTGCCCAATTTGCATATCAAATTGATTTGCCAAGCCGGAGCTTTGTATGAGCCGGTGGAGAAAAGAGGTGTGACAGCTCTCTTGGGGACATTGTTGACTAAAGACACAACAAAACGTTCAACCTCGGAAATATCCGACACTATTGAGTCCGTTGGTGGATCCTTCTCTGAGTTTTCGGGTAATAACAGTTTGGGGTTGGGGATAGAGGTATTGCCTGAAGATCAGGATCTTGCCTTGGAACTATTGAGTGATGCGGCTTTGCGGCCTGCTTTTAAGAAGGCGACTTTGGAACATGAAAAGATGTCTCAATTGGCTGAGCTTTTGGAAGACAAGGATGATATTGTAACTGCAGGAAGAAAGCTTTTAAGAGAGAAATTCTTTAGCAAATATCCATTATCTCTTGGTAGTTCCGGTTCGGAGGAAACGGCATCAACCATTGGTGTATCAGATGTTCGGGTACATTATAAGAACCTTATGGTTGGAGGAAATGTTGTCCTGGCTGTATCTGGGGCCTTTAATAGGAAAGAGCTTCTGCCTAAGTTAAAGCGGGCTTTTCAAGGAATGCCCAAAGGACAGCTCAACCCGCTGCCTTTTATCTATCGTAAAAAGAGTAAGAGCCTTTCATATAAAAAGAAGATGGAACGGCAGCAGGTGATTGTCTACCAAGCCTTTCCGGGCCCAGGGGTTCTTTCTGAAGATTTCTATATTAGCGATGTTGCAGACGAACTTTTTAGCGGAATGTCCAGTAATCTCTTTGAAAAAGTAAGGGAAGAACGAGGCCTAGCATATTTTGTGCGTTCAGCCAGAGTAGTGGGCTTAAATGCAGGGATGTTTTATTTTTATGCGGGAACCAACTCAGAGGGAAGCTCAGGCGTTCTCGAAGAACTTGATCGTGAAATTACGCGAGTTCGTGATGGAAGGATAACAAGAGAAGAATTATTGCGTTGTCAGATTCGCTTGAAAGCGGGGAAGCGTATGGGGATGCAGACCAATTCTGCCTGTGCTTCTCAGGCTGCGCTCAATGCGGTTTATGGGTTGCCTGTCAATGATTGGAGGGACTATGACAACCACATTGACCGAGTGACAGTCGATAATCTCAAGGATTTTGCTCTCAAGCGATTTTGCCCTGAAAATCGAGTTCAAGTTTTAATTGGGGCAGTGTGAGGAATCGGATTTTTTTGTGAAACAGGACTTCCTCAACGAGTAAGTTGCACTTTAAGAAATTCGACATTTCCTTTTGCCGATGCGTCTTGGTCGATCATATTATCGACAGCTTTGCAGGCGTGAATGACGGTTCCATGGTCACGACCTCCAAATGACTCTCCGATTTCTTTGAGTGAGTGTTTTGTAAGAGTGCGACAGAGATACATCGCTATTTGTCGAGGAATGGCGATGTTATTTGGTCTGCGTTTGCTAACCATATCCGATGGTCGCAGTTGAAAATAATCAG
>CAXMUM010000188.1:0-3871 GCA_964196585.1 uncultured Opitutaceae bacterium | reverse complement strand
CGCCCTCATTATTTCGGCATTTTTCATAAAAAAAGGCCCATGCTTGTTTTGCCAATAGTCTTGGAATTGTTCCCGGGACATATCGGGGTGACGGGTAAGGCACATTACGAATTTTATCATTCTATTTTTCTTTCTGTTTTCTGATTCAAATTGTTGGCTAACCTCAAGGGTCAGACGCGGAGCGGAGGGTCGTTGCCTGCACCGCCATGTTCTATTTAACGTAGTGATCTGAAAGTCAGTCTGCAAGTCTGAAGGGAGGGTAGAGCAGGTGAAGTAGATCTACGTTTTGTTGGCCAGTTGCTTTGCGGCGCAGACAACAGCGTTGATGGATAATCCTGTTGGGAATCATGTCCATCTCGTTAATCCTGTCTAAATAAGGGGATTTCAGGTTTAATCTTTACTTTATTACCTTAATTAGTATAGATAAGGCCGATAGAATACTTTTATGCCTTTAGAATCCACAGAGTCCATTGTTACAACCGGTCTGGAAAAGCTTTCAGCCCAGGAGAGGATCCTCTGGGCGAAGGAGGAATTTGGGGATGAGCTGGTGATGACGACGAGTTTTGGCATTCAATCGGCGGTCATGTTGCATCTGGTTAACCAAGTGGTTCCGGGAATTCCAGTTATTTTCATCGATACAGGGTATTTGTTTCCGGAAACATATCGCTTTGCCGCTGAGCTGACCGAGAGGCTGGAGCTCAATTTAAAAAAGTATCAGGCAAAGATGACAGCCGCTGAGCAGGAAGCTTTGTTTGGACGTTTATGGGAGAAGGGGTTGGATGGGCTCAAAAAATACAATTTGATGAACAAGGTGGAGCCAATGGACCGGGCTGTGAGAGAGCAGGGGGCCGTTGGTTGGTTGGCTGGTTTGCGCAGAGATCAATCCGATAGCCGTAAAGAGCTCTCGGTTGTCGAGAAGCAGAATAAGATAACAAAGGTCTATCCTATCATCGATTGGGATGCTCGGACGACACATCGTTATCTCACAGACAATGACTTACCTTACCATCCTCTTTGGGACAAAGGGTATGTCTCCATGGGAGACTGGCATAGTACTTCAAAGCTGCTTGATGGGATGACTGAAGAGGAAACACGTTTCAATGGCGTGAAGCGTGAATGTGGCCTGCATGAAGCTTCAGGTGAGTTTGATTTCCAGATTTAAGTTAAGGTTTTTTAGACAGGATTAACCCCGACGAATCGGGGCGATATTATCGCAAGATCGTCAGAATTTACCTAGCTAGGAGTTATAAAGATAGGGGGTAGTGAGGGTTTAAGAGATTAGGGCTGTGTAATCTGTGTTAATAGTATTTCTAATCTGTGGATAAATCTCTGGCTGTTTCGTCCGTGGATTTGCGCAGATTTTTTGGGGAGTCGATTTTGCGTTGGAATCCGGCACAAAAAAAGCCACATCGAATGATGTGGCTTAGGAAAGTGATGAAGAGGGTATCTTTTTTAGGCTTTTACGACTTTTCCGGCTTTCAATGCTTTCACGCTGACAAGCATGCGTTTAACGGTGCCGTTTGGTAAGCGTACTCTCACACGCTGTAAATTTGGGCGAAAGGTTCTCTTGGTGATGGTGGTGATGTGGGTACCGATACCACCACTTTTCTTCGTAAGTCCCTTACGATGAATGATGCTGCCGCGTGTTGGGCGTTTTCCTGTGATTTGACAAATTCTGGCCATGGTTAATATCGCTGTAAAAGATGACCGAATAAACAGGGTGGTATTTTGAACGCAAGCGATTTTAACCCGGATTGTGGAAAAATCGTCGATAAATGGTGATTCTAGTGGCGCTGGCCGACCAAAACCTGGAATTTCTGTCCCATCAGTGCGGGGTGAAGGAGTTGCTTGAGCTGTGTTCGGGGTTTGCTCAGAGGGTCAGGGTGTTCTTTGAAGACGGTGGAGATGAAGTGCGTGGCTTTTTTGATGAAGAAGGCTTCCTGACTCAGGAGCTCGATGGATGAGAATCCGTGTCTTTTCAGGGTATTGCTCAGCCAATCCCAACAGATGTGACAGGTGAGATCCTGCTCGGTGGGGTTGGCGAGTAGGTCATTGCTCTGTTGATGGCGGTAGTAGGCACGGCCGGTTCCGGCTGGGCATTCTGATGACAGTTCCTGCCAACTTTTTCCATAGTCGAATGCAATGAAGAGGCCTTTCCAATCACTTTGCACAATCGATTCCAGGAGTTGCTGGGTTCTCACGGGTAGATCGAGAGTGTAGCCTTCGGGTAGGTGATCCGGAAGGTCTGAGATGATGGGGTGGAGTTCAGGAGAGATATTTTCCAGAAGGGTCCATTGAAAAACGCCATCTGTGTTGGTGACGCCTTGCTCAATCCACTGTCCGTCCTTTCGGATAAGCCGATGAAAGGGTTGGGCATCAAAAAGTTCATTGGAAATGACAACAGACTTTGGAGGAATGCGCAGAGAACTACCGAGTTGGAGAGTTTTGCTTGAACTGAAGGGAGCAATGTCACTTTCGAAAAGACCTGAGTTTGGCTCGGCACCTATTTCGACAAGTGTGTAGTCAGTGGGGTTTTGGGGTGAAAGGACTTCGGAAACAGCTGAAAGAATAGCTTTGGGAAAAACGGCTCCCAAGCTGCTGGAGGTATAAAAATCTGTTTCTTCCTGTTGTCCGATACGTTTTTTTTCACGGGCGTAGTAGCCGATTTTGGGAGCGTAAAGGGCGAGCTCCATAAAGTCGGCAAAGGATAGGCAGCCAGCATCACCTGCTTTTTCAGCGAAGCATTTGTTAAAGGGAGAAAGGTGAAATTGTTTGGAAGAACCCATTTACAAATACAAGGAAAGCCTCAAAGTGGGGGGATGATCAAACGTCTTTTACTTATTGCTGCGATTTCATTCCTTGTTGGAGAAATCTTGGTCTATGGGGTAAGGATATCTCAGGGTAAAATCTTTTTCCCCTCGAAGGAGGCGAACCATCAAGGAGATAAGATCGCGAAGGTGATGCAGTTGATCAATGAGAACTATGTCTCCGATGTTCCTGGTGGTTACGATGAGCTAACAGAGGCAGCTCTTAAGGGGGTGGTGAGTTCCCTGGACCCTCATTCGGATTTTCTTTCGAAACAGCAGTTTGAGCAGTTGATCACTCAGACAGATCAAAAGTTTGGAGGTATTGGCATCCAGATTGAGATGAAAGAAGAGGCACTGATCGTGGTGGCACCAATTTCAAATACGCCGGGGGAAAGGGCTGGGTTAATGCGGGGAGATGAAATCGTGCGGATCAATACTGAATGGGTTAAGGACCTCTCGATGGATGAATGTCTAGATATGATGAGGGGGAAACCCAGAACTGAGGTCGATCTGGAGATTTATCGTCCAAGGACTGAAGAGCGTTTTGAAAGGACAATAACGCGTGAGATTATTAAGGTCGATAGTGTTCGAGCTGTGAAGATGGTGACGGATGCCGTGGGTTATGTCTGGATAACCCAGTTTGGAGAGCGAACGAGCAAAGAGTTTTTGACAGCTTTGAAGAATCTGGAGAAACAGGGGATGACTTCTCTTGTGATCGATCTGAGAAATAATCCTGGAGGATTACTCGAAGCGGCTGTCGAGGTGGCTCAGCCGTTTTTTGATCGTGGTGAACTGGTGGTATACACAAAGGGGAGGACAGAGGAATCCCGGCTAGAGATTCGGGCAAAAACGAAGGGCGCTAGGCGTTCATATCCGGTCGCTGTTTTGATCAATTCTGGTAGTGCTAGCGGTTCCGAAATTGTGGCAGGGTCTCTGAAGGATACTCAGCGTGCCGTTATTGTGGGTGAAACTTCTTTTGGAAAAGGTTCTGTGCAGAGGATTTTTCCATTGGCTGATAAGGAAGCGCTACGTTTGACGACGTCTCTTTATTATACTCCAAGTGG
>CAXMUM010000187.1:0-3883 GCA_964196585.1 uncultured Opitutaceae bacterium | reverse complement strand
GTGATCTCTATGCCGGAAAAAACGGAAACGTTTTTCGTAAAACAAGTGACGGTTCCTGGGAAAAAAGAGGCGATGGCAGCTGGAATCCAGTTGAACGCCAACCAGCTGATCGCGACTGGAACAAGACCAAGTCCTCGTTATCTGACGAACAAAGGCAAAGCCTACAGGATAGATCCTCCAAAATCGACCGCTCGCAACAGGACCGAAACTTAGAGTCTCCATTCAGATCAGAATCCATAAGCAAATCAAAAAAACGATCCGGCTACGAAAGCCGGTCCAGCTCAGGAAGTCGGGGAAGCTTGGATAGAGATTCCTACAAACGTGGTTACGGAAACCAACGTTACCAGAATTACCAAAGAAGCGGAGGAAGCAGCAATCGGGGATCTCGATCCAGTGGTTCGACGAGATCTCGGAGAAGATAGCCTCACATTTCTGGCTTTCAAATGTGTCCAATAATCGACTACCCGTCCGATTCCTCTCGGGACATATCCCGCGAGGAATAAATGCCTACTAAGCGGGCAATCGTTATCGCCAAGAACATCTGGCCAACAACCGCCTCCGCGCTGGACAAGACACGCGCCGCAGTCGTGAGCGGAGATACGTCCCCATAACCGAGCGTCGTGATCGTAACGAGACTGAAATAAAGTCCATGAAACGAGGCTGCGTTGCCCAGACTGGCCATGCGTCCGTCAGGTGAAATTTCCAATGGAATTCTGAACGCGCCCGGCTCGAGCATATCGACGATCCCATAAACCAACGCCCATAGCAGGGCGATTAAAAGATAGGAACACAGAGCAGCATATAAAGTATGCTGCGTAACATTCCGGCAAATGAATAGATAACGTGTGAGCGAGATGATCACATAAATGAGTACAATCGCTATGATTGCATGATTGATGATCAAAAACACCTCATTCTGCCACTGGAGGTACAGGGCATTGAATAATACAGCAAGCAAGCTCACTCCGATGATAGAAATATAAGCTCTTTGATTGCGACTAGCTATACTCGATGCCCCCATCAACGTTCCCATAAAAATGAGCAAATACAAAACTTTAGCAATCCAGGGAAAGGAGCGAACAAGAACTTCGCCAACAAGTGGCACGCAGAAGAACAAAACCGAGAGAATCAAAAGCAGGTATTTGAAATGCTTCTCATTGAGCCCACCAAAAGCCCCCTCCAACGAATCTTTTATTCCTGAACTTTCCATTCCATTTAACTAGTCGTTTGGTACCCGAAAAATAACCGCATAAATAACCGGCAATACCAACATCGTAAGAACGGTTGCAATCATCAGACCAAAAATAATCGTAATCGCCATAGCGACGAAAAATGCGTCGAAAAACAGAGGAATCATACCCAACGCAGTTGTTGCAGCGGCCATTGCAACCGGCCGGAGCCGACTGGTTCCCGAGTTAAGAATAGCCTCAAAAGGGCTACCTCCTAAAAGGTTTTGCTCATTGATTTCCTCGATGAGAACAATCGCGTTTTTAATTAGCATACCGATCAGGCTCAAAAAACCAAGAATCGCCATAAAGTTGAATGGCTCATCGAAAAGCAAAAGACCTGCGGCCACACCAATTAATATCAACGGAACACACAGCCAAATGACCAACGGTAGACGCAATGAATTGAAAAGCAAAATCGTGAGTAACACCATCATTCCGATAAAAGTAGGAATGGAAGAAGCCAGGGATGCTTTCGCAACACCCGAGTCTTCGAACTCACCTCCCCACTCAAGCGAATAGCCTTCGGGCAACTCGATCGCCTCGATTTTCGGACGTAAGGACTCCAACAATTGGGCTGAAGTTTCCAGACTCGGGTCTGCAAAAATCGAAATCGAACGCCGTCTATCGCGACGGTAAATAATCTCATCTTCGAAAACAGTCTCAATGCCAAAAACAACTTGGCTAAGTGGCACGTTACGTTTGGCTACAGGGCTCCAAATTTGAAGATTGTTCAAACTCGAAATTTCGGAACGGTCTACTTCGTTTGCTTTTAGAATGATCGGCAACAAGAGAGTACCCTCACGATAAACTCCCACCGTAAGACCTGAAAAGGCTTCTCTCAAAACATTGGCTATATCAGGTCTGGTAATGCCCAGTAGGTTGGCCTGCTGGTCAAGGACTTGAGGACGCACAACTTTTACACGTTCTCTCCAATTCGTTGTAATCGCTTTGGCGTCCGGCTCACTATGGATAATCTCAAGCGCCTGCGCTGCGAGCGTTCTCAAAATATTGGGATCTTCACCATAAAAACGCGGTTCGATCTTTCCTTTCGCTCCAGGTCCCAGCTCAAATTTGTATCCATAAATCTGAGCATCTGAAAACTCCTTACTAAACTCGTTATCGATTTTCTGAATCAGGGAATCAATCTTCTTGGAATCATCAACATCCACGAGAAAATGCGTATACGCACTGTTCGCTTTTTCCGGACCGTAGGTTAAAAGAAAACGAAGCCCTCCTCGGCCCACTATCGTCGTTACGTTGGTGACGTTTTCCTCATTGAGAAGCTTCTCTTCCAACCGAAATGCCTGCTTGGATGTGTCCTCGATATGCGAACCTTGCGGCAACCATAAATCGACCATAAACTGAGCACGTGTGGATGCGGGAAAGAAAGAGTTCTTCACACCCCCAAATCCCCAAATGGAAATCGCAAAAATCGCAACCACTCCAGCGAGAGTGATCCACCTGTGACGAATAAAGTTTGCCAACAACTTTCGATAAAGGCGGTAGAACGTTGTATCGTAAGGATCACTCCCTTTGCTTTCCTTTGGTGGTTTGATAAACAGGACACCCAGCAGAGGAGTAATTGTCACCGCTGTTACCCAACTCAGGGAGAGTGAAACCAGTATAACCTGATAAAGTGAACGACAGAATTCGCCTGTCTTATCATCGGACGTGCCAATTGCAGCGAATGCCAAAATCGCAATCACTGTCGCGCCCAAAAGCGGGATGGCCGTCTTGCTGACAACCTTGATAGCTGCCTTCGTCGGATCTTCACCTTTTTGGATCCTGATCAACATGCCATCTACGACTACAATTGCATTGTCGACCAGCATACCCAAAGCGATAATCAAAGCCCCCAATGAGATTCTCTCAAGCGCGATACCCATCGGCAATAGAAAGATAAATGACCCCAGAATGGTAACCACCAGAATAAACCCGATAAGTAATCCACTACGCAGCCCCATAAAGAGCAGCAACACCACAATCACTATAGCAACCGCTTCAATTAAACTAATAATAAAGTTGTTTATGGCGGCTGTAACGGCATCGGACTGCATCGAAATGATTCCAAACTCGATCCCAATGGGTATGTCCTTGGATAACTCGAACATTCGCTTCTTCAGTGCCTCGCCCATCGTTACCACGTTTCCTCCCTGGCGAGTGGAAATGCCCATCGCTATACCATTGTGGCCGTTGAAACGAATCAGATTCGTCTGCGGTTCTGTATATCCACGGCGAATGACTGCGATATCTCTGAGATAGATTTGTTTTTCATTAGCACTGATCCGAATCTTCTCGAAATCCTCGAGATTTTTAACCTCTCCCGTTGGATTCAGGGCAATAAATTCACTTCCCACCTGCACACGACCAGAGTCCTGCACGAGATTCTTTTTCTGCAATGCATTGATTACAACACTGGTGGGGATACCCATTTGAACCATTCGGCTTCTATTCAGTTCAACGTAGATAGCTTCAGGATTTTCGCCCAGAGTATCGATTTTCGCTACATCCTGAACAAGAAGTAGTTCTTTCTTCAAATCACTGACCACATCCTTCAGTTCAGCATAGGAGTATTCATCTCCATATACTAACATAAAAATACCATACACATCGCCATAGTCATCGATCACGATGGAAGACTTTGCTCCAGGAGG
>CAXMUM010000186.1:0-3908 GCA_964196585.1 uncultured Opitutaceae bacterium | reverse complement strand
CAGCCAATTTACATACAGCTGTCATGATCTTTGCAGTAATTTTGCTGCTGCCTTTTACGCACTGGTTTGCGAAGGGTTTGAAATTGATGCTGCGTTCAAGGGAAGTAGTTTCCCTCAAGAGTTATCTGGATGTTTCATTGCTCGAAACTCCAGAATCTGCCTTGGAGGCGACAATTTCTGAGCTTCATCGATGCAGTGCAGTTTGCCGTGAAAGTTTTGCTCAGGTAAGAAGTTTGTTGGATGAATTCAGCCGAGGAGCAATTCAAAAAGTTCGTTTGAACGAACAGTCCATCAATGAGATAAAGATTGTTTTCCAAGGGTATTTGGGATCGTTGACGAAGCGATATTTGTCACGGAGACAAGCGTTGATGGTTCAAGCACTGAACAGGTGTATAATCGAAATTGAACGAATCGGTGATCATATCGATAGCTTGGGGAAGAAAGCCGTTTTGCATAGGGATATTTTGAGCGATGGTGTTGATAATGAAGTCCAAGACCATATGAGGTTGTTCTATGAATCGGCTGATAAAGTTTTGCGTCTTTTGGAGGAATCATTCGATTTGGAACATGATTCTTTTGAACCTTTCGCGAAGAAAATCATTGAGGCTAGAGGGGAGTATATCAAAGCAACGGCCCACTCCAGATCTATTGTTATAAAGAGAATCTCAGAACATGAGTTGTCCCCAACCACTGGATTGGTCTTCAGTGAAGTTGCTTCCGCAATTGACCGTATCGTAAGACACTGTGTCGTGATAGCATCGGAGGAACGTCAACCGGTTTTTTGGATAAAAAAAATTAAGTTAGGCAGGTCCGTTAGAGAAGAAATTAGTTAGTGGAGGAATTCGGTCGTTGTATTTACATTAGACTAAAGGGGGAGACAGTGATCTTGGTTGAATTTTAAATTGTAAAATCAGCTTTTTCAGAAAGTGTTGTTATCAAAGATTGGTTTGATAAAAATTTATGAAAAAAGCTTTAATCACTGGTATCACAGGTCAGGACGGTTCCTATCTGGCGGAACTTCTTCTCGAAAAGGGATATGAGGTGCATGGGATTATTCGACGGGCATCGACTTTTAATACGAGCCGTATCGATCATTTATACAGCGATCCTCATGTAAATGGAGTGCGTTTATTCCTTCACTATGGAGATTTAGCGGATTCCGTGCAGATGGTGAAATTGCTTTATCAATTACAGCCGGATGAGGTTTACAATCTGGGAGCGCAGAGTCATGTCCGTGTGTCGTTTGATATTCCGGAATATACGGGTGATGTGGATGCTTTGGGTGCTGCACGTATTTTGGAGGCGGTCCGGGAGGCCGGTTTGGTTGAAAAGGTCCGTTATTATCAGGCGTCCTCATCGGAGATGTTTGGTAAGGTACAAGAGGTCCCTCAAAAAGAAACGACTCCATTCTGGCCACGTTCTCCTTATGGATGTGCGAAGGTATACGCTTACTGGTTAACCGTTAACTATCGGGAGTCTTACAATTTGCATGCGAGTAATGGCATCTTATTTAACCATGAGTCACCTCGTCGGGGAGAAACGTTTGCTACTAGGAAAGTTACCCGTGCGGCGGCGCGTATAAAAGTTGGATTGCAGGAAGATCTTTATATGGGGAATCTCGATGCTAAGCGGGACTGGGGTTATGCCAAAGAATATGTCGAGATGATGTGGTTAATGATGCAGCAGGATAAGCCGGATGATTATGTCGCAGCTACTGGGGAGACGCATTCTGTTCGAGAGCTTTGTCAGGAGGCCTTCGGTCATGTAGGACTCGATTGGGAGAAATATGTTAAATACGATGCTCGTTATGAGCGCCCTTCGGAGGTGGATCTTTTGATGGGAGATGCGAGTAAAGCACGTAAGCAGCTTAATTGGGAACCAAAGGTTCGCTTCAAGGAGTTGATAAAGATTATGGTCGACGCGGATCTGAAGATCGCAAAGCAAGATAAGGCCTACAACGATCTGAAGGAAGAAGAGTAGCGCTCTAGTTGATGAATAAAGGTGATAAAGTCTATATAGCCGGACACAATGGGATGGTGGGTTCGGCTTTGGTGAGGAAATTCCGTACTGAAAATTTCTCGAACATCATCGTTAGAGATCGCAAAGAACTGGATTTGTCCAATCAGGAGGCGGTTAATGCCTTTTTTAGGGCAGAGAAGCCAGATGTTGTTGTTTTGGCGGCAGCTAAAGTTGGCGGTATTCATGCAAACATTACGTATGGGGCAGATTTTATTTATCAAAACCTGATAATTGTTGTCAATGTGGTGGAGGCAGCTTATCGCAATGGGGTTGAGCGATTGTTGTTTTTGGGTAGTTCATGTGTCTATCCCAAGGAGGCTTCTCAGCCATTGAGAGAGGAGTGTTTGTTGAGTGGTCCGTTGGAGCGGACGAATGAACTGTATGCTATTGCCAAAATAGCGGGTCTCAAGCTGTGTCAGAGTTATCGCCGCCAATATGGATCTCTGTATCACTCAGTGATGCCAACGAATCTGTATGGCTCCGGGGATAATTATCATCCGGGAAACTCACATGTCTTGCCTTCTTTGGTTGCGCGTATTCATGCGGCAAAGGTCAAAGAGTCTCCTGAAGTGGTAGTTTGGGGGAGTGGTTCTCCCAAACGCGAGTTTTTGCATGTCGATGACATGGCAGATGCCTGCTATTTTCTTTTACAAAATGAGAATCCTCCAGATTTGCTCAATGTTGGATCTGGGGTTGATCTGAGTATTCGTGAACTAGCCTATCAAATCAAGAACATCGTGGGCTATGAGGGTGAGTTGACGTTTGATTCTTTGAAACCAGATGGAACCCTTCGAAAGCTTTTGGATGTGTCTAAGATGAGAGCTTTAGGATGGGAGGCGTCAATTGATTTGAGCGAGGGTCTACGAAGGACATATGCATCCTTTTTGGATGAGAGTGAGAGGGGAGCTCTAAGACTCGTCTAAAACGTTAAATTGGTGAAGAAGAGGTTCTTGAGGTTTGAAGACTATTTGTTTTTCGGGAAACTGTTTTCTTGCGAGAAACCAATTGAGTTAGTTTTGTATGCATTCTTATTTCTAAAAATAGCTTCTGAAGATAATAATGATTAATCCAGAAACACATTCCCAGATCGAAGAGATCAACAAGAGAGCGGGTTATTTGTGGAGGTTTCTTTGACGTCGAAAAGAAACAGCATGAAATAGAGGCTCTGGAATCAGAGATGAGCCAGAGCGGTTTTTGGGACTCCCAATCGAAGGCTCAAAAAACAATCGCTCGCGCAACTCAGCTTAAAAAAATCGTTAGTTCACTCGATGAGATCAAACGAAAGGCTGATGATGCCATGATAATGGCTGAGTTGCTCGATGAGGAAAATGTAGCAGAAACCTCGCCTGAAGCAATTGATCTAGAATCAACTGTGTCGGATTTGAGTAAACAGATGGATGATTTGGAGATAAGTAGTTTTCTCGATGGACCGAATGATTCTTGTAATGCTTTTTTGAGTGTTCATGCGGGTGCGGGAGGAACTGAGTCCTGTGATTGGGCTGATATGTTGTATCGCTTGTATACCCGTTGGGCAGAAAGGCGGGGCTATTCCGTGGTGGTTCAAGATATTCAACCTGGAGAAGAAGCGGGCGTCTCAAGTGTCACTTTGGCTATAAAAGGAGAAAACGCATATGGTTTTGCCAAAGCGGAGCGGGGAGTTCATCGATTGGTCCGGATCAGTCCGTTCGACTCGAATAAGCGCCGGCATACGTCGTTCTGTGCGGTTGATGTAGTTGCCGAGATTGAAGATGACGTTGAGGTAGAGATTTTGGATGATGATCTAAGGATTGATACCTATCGTTCCAGTGGAAAGGGTGGTCAACATGTGAACAAGACTGATTCTGCTGTTCGGATCACTCATTTGCCCACTAACATTGTGGTTGCTTGCC
>CAXMUM010000185.1:0-3916 GCA_964196585.1 uncultured Opitutaceae bacterium | reverse complement strand
ACGTGGAAGGAAGACGCTCGACAAATTCATACGGAAGATTCCGTGGTCATTCAAGGCGACGGGCTGGTGATTACGGGGACAGGTTTGATTGGAGATGTTGAAAAAAATGAATTTCGGTTGCTCAACAATGTTCGGGTGGAGGTGTCGTCGCCATAAGACATTTGCTGTGGGTCTACAGTGGTTGGTTGGTGGTGGTGGGGACCGTCTTCTTTCCCATTCTCGGGTGGGGAGAAAGTCAGAAAACCACAACGGTGATTACCTCGAATACCATGACGGCAAGTAGCCAGGAAAATACGGCTATTTTTCGTGAAAATGTCAAAATGGTTCAGGAAGAGCTTGTCGTACATTCCGATATCATGATCGTGTATTTCAAAGAAAAGACTGCTCAGACACCCTCTCCTGTTGGGCAGCTCCCGTCAGAAAATTCCAAAAAGGAAATCCGGGTTATTGAAGCGAGGGGCCATGTCAAAATTGCCAAAGGTGAAAGCCGCGCAATATGTACGCGTGCCCTCTATGATAAGCTAGAGGAAAGGATCATTCTTCTAGGATCTCCTGTGGTTTGGCAAGCAGGAACTCGAGTTAGTGGACAGAAGATCACGATGTTTTTAAAAGAAAACCGGAGTGTTGTAGAAGGAGACACCCGGGTAACCATTGAGGAGGGGGCAGAGAATTAGAGCACGTTCTCTCGGCGAGCATGATCTTGGAAACTTTTTGCGGATGTATTTCAATGAGTCTTAGTGAGCGCTTGTTTGTAGAAAAACCTAGGGGTGTGGCTTGAAGTCAATTCCTTTTTTTCTGGATGTCGCATGATAGCTATTTCTCAATTGGTGAATTATTTTGTTTCTCAGTTCACTGCAATACGATTGGTGCGGGTCTAGGACAGCCCATGGTGGAAAGTCATGCACAGGCTTCGCATAAAATTGTCGCCAAAAATCTTCAGAAAAGTTTCAAGGGACGACAAGTGGTTCGAGGAGTCAGTGTGGAATTGTTGGGCGGAGAAGTCGTGGGATTGCTCGGTCCTAATGGTGCAGGGAAAACCACCATTTTTGATATGGTGGTGGGGCTTTGCCAGCCAGATCAGGGAAACATTTTCCTTAATCAAGAGGAAATCACCAACCTTCCCATGTATAAACGCGCGAGACGGGGAATTGGATATTTGCCACAAGAAGCCTCAATCTTCCGAAGACTGTCGGTTGAGGATAATGTATTGGCGGTCTTGGAGACCCTCAATCTTTCGACGGCTCAACGAAAAAGTCGTTTAGATGAATTACTTGAAGAACTCAATCTCACCCGGCTTCGAACACATGGATCCTATACGTTGTCAGGCGGAGAACGACGTCGGTTGGAGATTACTCGAGCGTTAGCGACGAATCCAAAATTTCTCTTACTCGATGAACCTTTTGCAGGAATCGACCCTATTGCTGTTGGTGATATTCAAGATATTCTCACTAATTTAAAAGAGAAGGGAATTGGGATTCTTATCACTGATCACAATGTGCAAGACACGCTTTCCATTACGGACCGAGCCTATATAATAAGTGAAGGTATGATATTGGAGAGTGGTGTTCCAGAGTTGATTGTGAATAGTCCAAAGGCGCGAGCTGTGTACCTGGGTGAACGCTTTAAAATGTCCCAATAACCTGAGATAAAATTTCTCTTATGGACCTCCGCTTAGATCTTCGTCTCTCTCAAAAGCTGGTGATGACACCCCAGCTGCAACAAGCTATCAAATTGTTGCAGTTATCTCGATTGGAGCTCCAACAAACGCTAGAGCAACATTTAGTCGAAAATCCGCTCTTGGAAGATCTTGCGCTTGAAACACAGGAAGAAGAAACCGTTGGTGCAGAAGAAGGAGGCGAACAAGCGAAAGAGATAGAGTCTGAAAGTGCCGAACCTGTGGCTTCTGATGAAATCCCCCCACCAACCAAGGAAAGTGAACCTCTGACATCTGAAGAGTGGGATAATATTTTAGGGAATGATTGGCGTCCGGCACAACGTGATCAAATCGGGGCAGGAGACGATGAGTTTCCCTCTTATGAGCAGACCTTAACGAAACCCACCTCGCTCGAAGAACATCTGGACTGGCAGCTTCGGCTTTCTTCGCTGGAAGGCGCTGATCGAGATATCGGGCGAATGATCATTGGGAATTTAGATGAGGATGGGTATTTGCGGATGCCTTTGCCCGAATTGCAAGCAGATGCCCAATGTTCCTTTGAACAACTTGAGCGAGTTCTTCATCAGATTCAGACGTTTGACCCACCAGGGGTGGCTGCGCACGATTTAGCCGAATGTTTATTAATTCAATTAGAGCACATGCAACAGGATGAGGCGGGGATCACGCACTGTATTTCTGACACAGTATCCAAGAATCTTGTCGCAGCGATCATAAAGGATCATCTGACAGATCTACAGAAAAAACGGTATCCGGTGGTGGCCAAAACCTTAGGTGTAACCCTGGATGAGGTCTATGAAGCCGTTCGGGTGATCGAGACTCTAGAGCCAAAACCAGGGCGTCCATATTCTTTGGACAGTAACTCCATCATTATTCCTGACGTCTATGTTGTTAAATATGAAGGAGAATGGGTGGTCTTATTGAATGAAGATGGACTTCCTCGGTTGAGAGTTAGTCCCTATTACCGGCGGTTGTTGTCGCATTCCGGCGAAGATGCCGGGAAAACCAAAACCTATTTAGAAGAGAAGCTCAAGGGGGCGCAATGGATTATCCGCAGTATTGATCAACGTAATAAAACGATCGTGAAAGTTGTGACCAGTCTAATTAAATTCCAAGAAGCCTTCCTAGAAAAAGGGGTTCAGTATCTGCGCCCGTTGGTTTTAAAGCAAGTCGCAGAGGATGTCGGGATGCATGAGTCTACGATTAGTCGTGTGACGACCAATAAGTATGTCCATTGTCCTCAAGGTATTTTAGAGCTCAAGTTCTTTTTTAATGCGGGGATCCAGCGTGCCGATAATCGTGGCGAGGATATGTCCTCTGTCACGGTGCGAGAGCTGATCAAGGAAATGGTGGCACAGGAAGAGTCGTCCAATCCGTTAAAAGATCAAGAAATTGTTGCCAGACTCAAACAAAAGAATATTTTGATTGCCCGTCGAACGGTAGCCAAATACCGGGCCGAACTTCATATCCCCTCTGCCAGCCAACGAAAACGTATTCCTATTTAATAGCCGTCATAGGGTTTGCCTGTTCAATTCGTATGCAATTGACAGGAGTGCTAGAATAGGATGTGCCACGAATCTGAGATTTTGTCATACATTTCTGCAAACCTATTTGATGTGAGACAATCGCGCGTCGTTTTGGGAGTATTTTAATGATCCCTGAGATTTCCAAAAAACCAGTTGAGAGTGATGCCGTACCCCTTCAATTTATGATGGTCACGGGGACATCCGGATCGGGCAAAACGCACGCCCTCAAGTGTTTAGAGGACTTAGGGTTCTTTTGTGTGGATAATCTTCCTCCGGCTCTCTTTCTAAAATTCACTGAAATCTGTGCGCAACCCGGGAAAGATGTGAAGAAGGTCGCGTTGGGGATTGATATTCGCGAACGGGTATTTTTTGAAGATTTGCTGAGTAATTTAGAAGCCTTAGAGGCTAATGGATGTCAGGTCGAACTTCTGTTTTTAGAAGCCCAGGACGACATTTTAATCAGACGGTTTTCTGAATCACGCCGTCCCCACCCCCTCCTTCCTCAACGGCCCCTCATTGAAGGGATTCAATTAGAGCGGGAACGTCTGCAGGGCCTCCGAAGCCGGGCTCATCGAGTATTGGATACTTCCGAGTTTTCAGTCCATGACTTAAAAGCTTGGTTGATCAAGTATTACCGGGGACGAGATGATGATCAAGCTCTAAAAATCAATCTCTTGAGTTTTGGGTATAAGTTTGGCATCCCTGTCGATGTGGATTT
>CAXMUM010000184.1:0-3926 GCA_964196585.1 uncultured Opitutaceae bacterium | reverse complement strand
AACTATGCTCGAAACGACCAGTTCCTGGTACGGAATGACTTATCGGGAAGACAGAGAAATCGTAAGTGCCAGGATAACCCAGTTAATCACTCAAGGAGAATACCCTCAACATCTCTGGAATACCTAATTCCAGGATTTCTCTATGAAACATAACCTTCGCAAAATAAGCAGCCACTTTCAAATCTATGGAGATTTCACCGAGGCAATTGACTATGGAACAGGGCATATCAATGACACATATCTAAGTACATTCCAGAGCGGAAGCTCTCTTACCCACTACATCCATCAAAGGATCAATCAGTCTGTCTTTACAGATCCACCTTCTCTCATGGAGAATATTGATCGGGTAACGAGGCATATTCGTGCAAAACTCAAAGCTGCGGGAGAAATTGACCGAGACAGACGATGCTTGACCCTCATTCCTACGATCGAAAATGCCTCATTCCATCTTGATGAAGACGGAAACCATTGGAGAACCTATATTTTTATCGAAAACGCCCGCACCTACGACGTCATCGAAACAACCAAACAAGCCGCCGAAGCAGCCAGTTCCTTTGGAGAATTTCAAAAATGCCTGGTTGATTTGGAAGGTCCTGATTTACACGAAACCATTCCAAATTTTCATAACAGCCCAAAGAGGCTCGAAGCATTTCAGGAAACGCTTAGAAAAGATGTTAAAAATCGAGCAGTTACAGCAAAACCGGAAATAGCCTTCATCGAACAAAAGGCTGATTTTGTAAATAGACTACTCGCCCTGCACTCCAAAGGCGAAATCCCCTATCGCATCACCCACAATGATACAAAATTAAACAATGTCATGATCGACGACGAGACCTCTCAAGGGATTTGTGTCATTGATCTTGATACCGTCATGCCAGGGTTTGCTCTCTACGACTTCGGAGACATGGTTCGAACAGCCACAAGTCCTGCGCCCGAAGATGAACAAGACCTTTCCAAGGTAACCATGCGGATGCCTATTTTTGAGGCACTTGTTCAAGGCTATTTAAGTTCTTCCAAGGACTTCCTAACGCCAGCCGAAAAATCTAATCTGGTGTTTTCGGGGAAATTGATGACATTCGAACTCGTCCTTCGCTTTTTAATGGACCATCTCCAAGGAGACACCTATTTTAAAATCCATCGGGAAAACCACAATTTGGACCGATGCAGAACACAAGTGGCACTGATCAATTCAATCGAAGAGCAAGAAGACGAAATGCAAAAGATCGTCGAGGATAATTAATCGTATGAGAATATTAATTACAGGTGGATCTGGTTTCATCGGCAGTCATTTGGCAGAATACTTCCAAAACAAAGCCCAGGTCCGCATTCTCGATAACCTCAGAACCGGTCATCGCGAAAACTTGAATGGATTGGATGTCGAATTCATTGAGGCTTCAATCCTTGACCGCGACGCAGTGAAACAAGCTGTCCAGGGCGTCGACTGTATTTTCCACTTGGCTGCGATGATCAGCGTCGCAGAGTCCATGAGCAAACCCATCGAATGCGTCGATCTAAATGTCCGAGGACTTTTAAATGTTTTAGAAGAAGCCTCCGAAGCAAACGTCACCAAACTCTGCCTGAGTAGCTCAGCAGCTATTTATGGCAACAATCCATCTGTCCCAAAACTTGAGACAATGTTGCCCGAGCCGGCCAGTCCCTATGCGATTACAAAATTGGATGGCGAATATTACTGCGATCTCTTCCAGAAAACAGGTCGCCTAAACACAGCATGTCTTCGCTTTTTTAATGTATATGGCCCCCGCCAAGACCCCAAGAGTGCTTACGCAGCGGCAGTTCCCATATTCATCGACAATGCCCTCCGTAATGAGCCTATAATCATCTACGGAGATGGTGAACAAACCAGAGATTTTGTTTTCGTAAAAGACATTGCTGCTGCAAACGCCTTTCTGGCTACCAATCCGGAGTTGAACGGTGTCTACAACGTCGGCTATGGACAACAGATATCGATTAACGACTTGGCCCATCTTATTCTCAAAGTGACGGGTTCAACCTCAGAAATTCAGTATCAACCTGCCCGCTCTGGGGACGTAAAGCATTCCCTTGCGTCAGCCGAAAAACTTCTTAACACAGGTTTCAACCCGAGTTATGACTTTGAAAGTGGCCTACGCGAAACACTCGATTCCTTTCAAAGCCCAAAGAGTCCATAAAGAGAAACGACTACAAAAGGTTCTTCTTTTGAAACTGCGCTGAGGCTTTTCTCTGTTGTTCCTTGATCGCCTTCTTTTCAGATCGGCGGCGATTGATCTGTTCATCCCTACAAGCCCCCAGATGTTGATCTCCTCTTAGTTCGGCAAGCCGCACTTGTTTTTCACGGGTACGAAATCGTTCACGCTGCTCTTCAGTTGAACGGTCATAACAGCGGGGACAACTCACCCCCTGGATATATTTGTCACTCTCTTTATCCTCTTCAGTAATGGGATATCGACAAGCAAAACATTGATCATAACTCCCCTCTTCCAGTGAATGGTTAACCGCCACCCGGCCATCAAAAACAAAACATTCTCCATTCCAGAGGGACTCCTCCTGAGGAACTTCTTCCAGGTATTTCAAAATACCGCCTTCAAGGTGAAAAACATTTTTGAAACCCTTTTCTTTCAAAAAAGCAGGCGATTGTTCACAACGAATGCCTCCTGTACAAAACATCGCGACCTTTGTTTCTTTTGAGGGAGTAAGATTGTCCTGAACATAACCGGGAAACTCACGAAACGTTGTGATATTTGGATTGATAGCATTTTTGAATGTCCCGATTTCACATTCATAATCATTGCGTGTATCTACTAGGATAACGTCCGGATCCGAAATTAGAGCATTCCAATCTTTCGGTTTCACGTAAGTTCCAACAACCCTTGTTGGGTCGATACCCTCAATACCCATTGTTACAATCTCTTTCTTCAGCTTCACCTTTGCTCGAAGAAACGGCATTTTATCATCAAAGGATTCCTTGTGAACAAGACCCGCCAAACCAGGTTTGCCCTTGAGCCAAACCAACAACGTTTCGATCCCTTCTTTTTTTCCAGCGACAGTTCCATTGATCCCTTCCTGGGCAAGCAATAGGGATCCTTTAATCTCATTCTCTTCCATCACCTTTAACAAGGGATCTCTCAGAGTTTTGTAGTCACTGAGTGTGACAAATTTATAAAGGGCGCAAATGACAATAGGTGATGACATATCCAATAACCGAATTATGGGCTGGAGCGTAATTCCAGAACAACGTTAAAACTTAAGATAATACTGCAGAAAAGCAGCAGTCACCCAGAAGATTCAACCTAAATCATCCACACTTACCACCCTGAGAAGCCTCAGGCAAACGATTGGAATGATAGTGAGGAACGGAATCAACCTTAGGCCAAACCGTTCTTAATCGCATATTTTGTCAGACTTGGGATATCTCGAATTCCCAATTTCCCCATTATATTGGAACGATGACTATCAATCGTCCGACCACTTAAATTGAGATCTCCGGCAATTTCTCTGCTTGTTTTTCCTTCAACGACCATCTGAAGAACCTGAGTTTCCCTCTCTGTCAGCCGTTTCTGATCTGACTCCCCACTTCCCAAAAACTGACGCATTGCCTTATTTGCCTGGGGCCCAAGATAAGTCCCCCCGCTGGCAACAGTGTCCAATCCCACTCTAAATTCACCAAAACCGTCCGTCTTTACAACAAATCCGTCTGCACCCGCAGCAAGAACCTCTTTTACATTTTTCGGCGATCCTTGCCCAGAAAAGACGAGGGTCCGAACAACTGGACATTCTTCTGTAAAGCGACGAAGCACATCCAAGCCAGACATATTCGGGAGAACCAAATCCAGCACAACGATATCAGGCTTGGTTTGAAGGACTCCCTCAATCCCTTCTTCACCATTCGGATAGCTACCGATAACCTCATACCCTCCCGAGAGACGAAC
>CAXMUM010000183.1:0-3950 GCA_964196585.1 uncultured Opitutaceae bacterium | reverse complement strand
TACAATGGACAAATACCAATTAGACACCAGCGCACCAGATTCGGTAACAGACCCCATGCCTCAACTCTCTCTGATCGAATCTGGTGAAATAGACCTTCTCGCTGTTGGTCGATCCCTTATCGCCAATCCAAATTGGGTAAAAACGGTGCATTCTGGAGAGTGGCAGAAGTTAGAGCCCTTCCATAAGAAGATGCTCTCAACTCTCTGATGAACTTCTTTTTTTATTTCAGGCATCAAAGATGCTGTTAGAATTTCATGAGACTTATGGTCTGCATAATGAATCCTCTTGACGGGCATGACCGAATAAAAACCTTCTTTGATTGATTCCCTTCTCCCGACAGACTTATCAATATTTCTACAATTGACGAAAAATGGATCTCGAGACCGCCCTAAGCATAGGCCCTAAAGCCAATAATTCATTAGAAGAAAGAGAACGACTCATTGAGTTTATCAATATCAAGCTTGCTTCACGGGGATTTCCTATCTTCGGAGACAAAAAAGATTATCCTTATCTCAATCTAAACCACTCACTTATCGCAGGGTATCAGGAAAAAAATCGCCTCCTTAATGATTACCTCTGCCCTGCTGATAAGCGTATCCATGATTTTCTGACGAGTTATCTCTCGGGAATCGTTCATCCAGAAGAACCTCTTTTACCCCAAAACTCTCTGATTCTTGAGAGACATGGCCTTGCTCGCCTTCTCTCGCTTCCTCCAGATCAAGATTCCTTTACATCCGATATCGTCAGCTCTTACCGAACCAAGCAAGGGGTTCTGCACAACCCTTCTAGCGACAGACGAACAACTAAAGGAGTCTTCCACATTGCAGAAGGTGGGTTTCCGGTCCCAGCAGACAAGAAAGAAGTCCCTAAGCAAACCTTCGCTGCCCTTTTGCATCACGCGATGCATCCACCCCAGGATCTTTTACGCCTCCCCTTTACTTCAACCCAGGAAAACGAAGCACACCTCTTCGCCTCAATCCTTTTACGTCCTGTCATTTGCCCGGAAGTTCCAGGATTTTCTGAAGAAAAATCATTGGAGATTCGGTTTTTTGCTCCCGGCAATCTTGTGAGTAATCTGGACTTTGTAGAATCGATTTTCGGCAATGCAGGGGACCCTTCCCTTCCCGATCATGATGCACAGCTGGATATTAAACACTGGTCTGGCCAAACCGGCTGCGTAATCTTAGCCCCTCACCTTATTCGCCTAACCAAGAAAGAACTTGGGCTACCTCACATAAACGAAGCCACTGCTCGTCAAAAAAAGGACGGGATGTGCTGGGAAAACGAAAAAGAGAAATACAATGATGGCTCCGCCTTTAAAATAACCTGTAGAGACCATCGCGGTGTCATTGTTACCCTCATTGCAGATAATTATTTTGGATATTGCAAAAAAGAGGTTAAGACTCAAATCAGCTATGCTTGTAATCTACACGGCCTGAGCGAAGAAGAACACGCAGGAGGCGCTATCGCTTTTCCCTCCTACGATCTGGGGGAAGATTTCAGCCTGAGCCCCTACATTCCTCAGGTAAATCATACCTTTACCGAAGTTTCGGAGCGCTATGCAGATCTCATGCAGGTTCAAACACAAGGTTTTGGCATCGATAAAACCTATTCTGACATCATTTACCTTCCAGAAAGTGCCCAAATAAATCTAAAAGATCAGGTGATCCTCTGGCATAAAGAAGATGAACCGCAGTCACTCAAACTCCTCCCAGAAAAAACTTATATTCTCCCCTCTGGTTATAAAGTCGAAATGGTAAAACCAGCGGGTGGGCGCAGATGGAGACTCATCGGGACAACTGCTGAAGGAACATTTTGCCACAAACCTTGCACCGTCTCAGGAGGCGGAAAATCCGAAATTTCCAAATCAATCTCTGATGCGATGATAAACGCTCCGGTCTTCATTGGAGACCTCAAAAAGGATTTTGATTTTGTCCAAGAGATTATCAACCGAGATTATCGAACTCGATTTCAAGATGCTACTCCAAATCAACCCGAAGGACGGCCCTTACTGAGCCCTAACCGCTCCCTCGGTTCCGTCGTCAAACTACTAACTCCCAGCCCTGATTATAGTGAGGATTACAACGACTGGCTTCACTCCATCCCGGGACCCATTCGTGATTTGGTTTTTCTGGTAAAACGGCGGTTTAAACCTAACTGGGGAAACAACTGGAGACATCGCTTTAGTGTGGATGTTATCGACGGAGTGCCTGGAAACGAACTCAAATATCGTAACCAGAAAATAGTTACGCACTATTTAAGAGTAGGGTTTACAGAAGATGGTTCATGGAGAACTTTCAGTCTCAGAAAAGACTTCTTCCCAGCCAAAAAAATCCAAAAGGAAGACGACATTACCGCTTCGGTCGTTGTTCCTCGGAATACCCTCAAAGGGTTAAACAAAGACCTTAATCATTCCTCTTGTAAATTTGTCACGAATTGTGAATACCGTCTCTTTCAACGACCAGACGATGCCATCATACGAGGCTATGATGTTCAAACTGAAAAAGATTTCGCTCGGCCAGATAACTTCTTTTCAAACTACGAACCCATCACACGCAAAGCGGCCAAAGAAATGGTTGAGGATGTTATTCGCTTCGATCAATTCACTCCACCCATCCAGAAAATCATTAGAGATTTTGCATCTGAAGAAGAACGCCCCGATTACGTTGTTTCATCGGCCCAACCTCGTCTCGTCGATGGCTCTCCTACAAAAAATCCACGTTACCTACAAATAAGGACTGACCTTGAGGCGGAAAGAAATAATTACTTAGCGCAATTGGGGACCAGGCTCTACCGAAGAATTCCGCTGGCAGACAAAGTCCCATTCCCCGTGAACAATGTTCTTCCAGGAAGGCGAAATAATCCACCAGATTCAAAGACAGGAGTTCGGTCCCTCGCTGTTTACAGTCCCATCCACTATCAAGAGCTACCCGAGCTCTTTATGGATTTCATTGCGAGTCTGACAGGAAAATCTCCCTCGACAACAGGAGCAGGATCAGAGGGTGCCTTAACTAAAGGTCCTTTCAACGCGCTCCCTCCCATCATCGATCTCAACAATGCACTGGTATCTTACTTGGTGACGGAAGCTCCGGTCTTCACAACTGCCGCAGGATACGTTGGACCCAAATATGAAGTAGCCCATGACATCAGTCTTCTCGTTCCTGAAGTTTGGTCGAGAATGTCTCCTCACGAGAAGACCCCAACCTATCTGATAGAGAACGGACATCTTGAAAAATGTGAAGACTTCGATTTCGAGGGGAAAGCCATTCTTGCCAGCCGTCTTGGCTACAGGATAACGGATCGCTTTGTCCGAGCCTTTTTCGGGCGCGTCTTTAGCAATCCAGGAACCGTTTTTACTAAAGAAATGCTTCAACCTGAGCTGCAGGACATCCCGGCCTTTGTGGATGGCATCGACAATATAGTTTCCACTCAAAAACGGGTCGCACAGCTCTATTTCGAGGACGAAACGATTGAAATGGCCTGTCCTCCTCTAAAGGCGCTATTGCATATAATGGTCCATGGAAACTTTGAGGGGAAGGATCTTAATCACTCAGATATTCGGGTTCTTTTTTCCAAAGATACCTTAATGAACAGTGAGTGGTATCAGGAAAGACTTAAAAATCAGCAGGAGTTTGATATAGCTCTTATTCAAAGAAAAATAGAAGCGCTCACACAGTTCCTGCAAAAGCCTGTTTATCAAGAGGAAGCAGAGCGAATGAATATACAGGAAAAACTCGAAGACGCCAAAAAGCATCTATCCTATGTGCAGTCCGAAGCGTATCTGAAAACCCTCTCCGGCACTATAGGCAAGGACCCTTCAACAAAGGCATAAACAACGGCCCGAGACGCTGCCTCGGAGAGTAGATATCCGCCAAAAAAGGCCATCCGTGAGCACTAGAGTTTGGATCTTATTTGGTATCTGTAAGTTTTTAACAGATTTGGTCGGATT
>CAXMUM010000182.1:0-4007 GCA_964196585.1 uncultured Opitutaceae bacterium | reverse complement strand
GCGACGTTTTCGGAAATTAGAGGTAATGTCGGTACACGATTACAAAAAATTGTGGATGGGCAGGCCGATGCAACTGTCCTAGCGGCTGCAGGGTTGAAGCGCTTGGGGATCGATGATTTTCCCGGAGTTCGATTTGAAGTCCTATCTGTTGAGCAGAGTGTTCCTGCAGTTGGGCAGGCGGCTGTAGTGATTCAATGCCGAAATGAAGATAAGGTAAGGTTTTCGGCTTTCTTGGATAAGGAAACGGAGAGAGCCGTTAGACTGGAACGTGCCTTCCTGGAAAAAATGGGAGGTGGCTGCCATGTTGCATTTGCGGCGCATTACACTGAAGGAAAGATTCATCTCTTTCACGATTCAACGGGGTATCGTGTGGTTGAAGTATCAGATGAGCAGATCGGGAATCATTCCGATTCGATTGCGGAAAAGATTTTAAGAGACTTAAAAATCCATGTCTAAAGGCAAAGTATATTTGGTGGGCGCTGGACCTGGTGAGCCCGGGTTGATAACGCTTCGAGGCAGAGAACTGATAGGTCAGGCAGATGTTTTGGTGTATGATTATCTGGTTCATCCGATGGTGTTGGAATGGTGCCGGGAGGATTGTGAAAAAATTTATGTAGGCAAGATGGCGGGCTTTCATTCGATGCCTCAAGAGGAGATCGAGGCGCTACTGATCGATAGAGCAAAGAAAGGGAAAAAGATTGTCCGTCTAAAAGGCGGCGATCCATTTATCTTCGGTCGAGGCGGTGAAGAAGCGCGCACGATGGCAAAGGACGCCATTGAGTATGAAATTGTTCCTGGGGTCTCTGCATCCCTGGCTGCTGGAGCTTATGCCGGCATTCCGTTGACCCATCGCGATGTGAGTTCATCGGTTGTTTTTGTGACAGGGCATGAGGATCCTACAAAAACGGCTGTTGCGGTTGATTGGCAGGTCCTGGCTAAGACAAAGAGTACGTTGTGTGTCTATATGGGCATGGGCCATCTGGCCTTTATCGCCGGAGAATTGATGAAAGGTGGTCTATCGTCTAAGACACCCGTTGCCTGTGTCCAATGGGCCTCCCTTGGCCGTCAGAAGACCTGTGTGGCGACATTGGATACGATCACAGCAGCAGTTGAGAAAGAAGGCCTATCGTCTCCAGCCATCATTGTCGTTGGAGAAGTTGTGCGTTTTCGTGAATCGATATCCTGGTTCGAGAAGAAACCCTTACTGGGACGTCGTGTAGTCGTCACACGTAACAGGGAGCGAGTGAGTGAATTGGCATCACGTCTAGAAGCATTAGGTGCGGAGGTACTATCGCTGCCGATGATTTCTGTTTCTAAAGAGATTGACTCCAAAGTCCAGGAGGAGATTTTTGCGGAACTAGGGAGTTATGAATGGTTGGTTTTTTCCAGTGTAAATGGGGTAAAGTATTTCTTTGAGGCATTTTTTGAAAAGTTCGAGGATTCCCGTTCCCTTGGGTTTATGAAAATTGCCGCCGTAGGTGAAGCCACTGCACGGGCAATTCGTGAGTATCGCTTCAATGTCGAAGTTGTTCCGGAAAAAGCCGTTGCAGGGGAATTGGCCAAGGCATTGGTCGATACGGGCTCAATGGATAGCGCCAAAGTATTGCTGGTAACCGGAAATCTTGGTGGGAATGTCTTGATCGACCGATTAAATGAGGCCCAGGCCATTGTTGATCGTTTTCCTGTTTATGTGACGGAGAAGACGGATCTATCGAAAAATACTGTTGCAGCTGATTTTAGAGAGAAAGGAGCGGAAGCTATTCTTTTTACTAGTTCGTCAGGAGTAAAATCATTTGTGGGACAAGCAACCGCGTTGAAACTGGAGGAAGGAGCGAAACGTCCCTTGGCAGGAAGCATTGGACCGGTTACCTCAGAAACGATGACAAAAGTTGGCATGCCACTTGATTTTGCTGCAAAGGAATCCAGTTTGGACGGACTGATTGAGGCCCTCATCACTACCCTGAATAGCTGAATTTGCTTTTATTTTGTTTGATTGAGCTGGAGCTGTCACTGTGCAGACTCAGATTTTCTTTTTTTAGATGAAAGTCCCTTTTCTTGACCTTTCCCTTTCTCATAAACCACTTCGCGAGGAGTTTCTAGCTGCCTGGGCGGAGACGCTGGAGAACAATCGTTTCTGCCTTGGGCAGGACGTTGTTGAATTTGAGAAGGCCTTTGCCCAAGTATGTGGCGCGGATGACGCTGTTGGTGTTAACAATGGAACCTCTGCGCTTCATTTGGCAGCTCTTGCCCAGGGAATAGGAGCGGATGACGAAGTGATTGTTCCGGCATTTACCTTTATCGCCTCTGCCTGGACTGCCAGTTATGTTGGAGCGAAGTTAGTCTTTGCGGATGTCTCACCCGAGACTTACACGCTGGATCCTAAATCTGTAGAGGTGCAGATAACATCTAAAACCAAGGCAATCGTAGTGGTTCATCTTTTTGGTCAACCGGCTGCCATGGACGAACTGATGGAGATCGCCAAAAAGCATAGCCTTACATTGATTGAAGATTGTGCACAGGCTCATTTGGCTACTTATAAGGACAATCCGGTTGGTTTGATTGGAGATGTGGGGACCTTTAGTTTTTATCCAACCAAGAATCTTGGTGGTTGTGGAGAAGGAGGTGCTGTGATTTCAAAACATCCCGAACTCTTGGATACGGCCAGGCATTTGCGAATCCACGGAATGGGAGAGCGTTATGTGCATGATCGGGTTGGTTATAACTACCGAATGGAAGGTCTTCAAGCGGCCGCCCTTTCGATTAAACTGAAGCACCTTGAAGGATGGACAAAGCGACGCCAGGCAATCGCAAAACGGTATAGAGAAGGTCTTTCGCTGGCGGAGTTGAGTGTTCCACAGGATCAGGCAACAGGTGATTCAGTCTATCATCAATTTACCCTTTTGCATCCGAGAAGGGATGCGCTTCGCGCACATCTGACGGAAAATGAGATTGGGACAGACCTCATCTATCCGATCCCTTTACATTTGCAGCCCTGTTTCAGTGATTTGGATCATGGAGAAGGTGATTTCCCTGTTTCAGAAAAAATTGCGCAGACTTGTTTAAGTTTACCCATTTTTCCTGACCTAACGGATGAGCAGGTTGACTATGTGATTGAGACGATTAATCGATTTCAGGGATGATAAATGATCTTCAAGTAAAAATTTGCGGGATAACTCGTGTGGAAGATGCCAACTTGGCGATCTCTTTGGGTGCTGATTACCTGGGGTTTAACTTTTATCCTAAATCTTCCAGGTTTATTTCGCTCGAACAGTATCGTGCCTTGGTATCGCATCTACCCATTACACAAAAAGTTGCGGTAGTAGTTGAGCCGGATGCCGCTGCACTATCAGAAATTCTCAAAGAAGACGTTGATCGGGTGCAGATTCATTTCCGAGAGGAAACACCACTTGAGCAGATTGCTGATTGGTCGAAACAGGTTTCACCCGAAAAACTTTGGCTGGCACCAAAGTTGCCGCCGGAATGTGCTTTGAATGAAGCCTTGCTGCCTTTAGCTGATACTTTTTTCTTCGATACATTCCAAAAGGATAGTTTTGGGGGAACGGGTCATACTGGCGATTGGGAAAAATTCACAGCTTTCCAGCAAAAACATCCGGATAAGATCTGGATATTGGCGGGTGGATTAAATCCGGAAAATATTTCAGAAGCCGTTAAAAAAACGAAGACTCATTTTGTTGATGTATGCAGTGGGGTGGAGTCATCTCCGGGAATCAAAGATGAAGCCAAGCTTAAAGCTTTTTTGAGCGATTGAAGGCATAGAGCTTTATGGTTTGTTCGGCTTTTTTTTGTATAACCTCGAATCGGAATCCAAAATAGTAGCCCTAGTCCAAAGGCGATTCCTCCTCCCATCCTGAGATGTGTCAAGGTGTCCATGCTATAGGAGCCTAGTACTTCGGCCATTAAAAAGGCGATGGGACCAGCTACATGAGCGATGCCCATAAATATACGGACACCATCGCTTCTCTTCCAAAGAAAGTAAGCGAAAGTAC
>CAXMUM010000181.1:0-4042 GCA_964196585.1 uncultured Opitutaceae bacterium | reverse complement strand
TTCTGTTTCTACTTCTTTTTCCAGTTCTTTTACTCGCAGGAAGCATCAGTGATTTCAATGGGAGATGGGAAATTATTCCTGGGAAAAGCATCGATTTGGGGAGGTTTGGAGGTTTTGTCCTCGATATTAAAACCAATGAAAATGACCTTACTATCTTGAAAGAGAGGATTGTGAGGGGGCGTGATCTTTCGAGCACTTTGCAGCTAACTCTTGGCGAGACACTGGAAAAGGAGATTACAGCTCATAGCATGCCGGGACTTTTTTATCTGGGTGTTCGTATGAAAAAAGGAGATACACAGACGTTTTCGGCTGAATATGATGAAGCCACAAGAACACTATCAGTCATTGAAAAAACGCCTGTTTTGATTTCACAAGGCGAGAGCTCAATAACCAATACCCATACTTTCACTAAGAACGGTGATAATACTGTAACCTACAGGGTTGTCAGATCTAGCCGGACGGGCGGAGATGATATCCTCTACACCCTAAAGCCAGAAAACAGTAAAAATGCCTGGTATATGGCGCTGGAGGATGACTGGAGCATCGATAGCAAACTCGATCAAAATGCACTGATGATCAGTCTTCAGGGTGTTACCAACATGGACAATCCGAACCTCTACTTTGTCTATCCGGATACATGGGATTTTAATTTTACGCCCAACGTGATGGAGTTTTTGGAGAATCAACACAATTTTACCTTTTCACAGCTCAGAACAGTCGATCAGGCAGTGAAGACATTTCGAGAGGATATAAAGGGCTATATCATTTGGGATAAAGAAGTCAGGACTTCTTTGATTGTCGCCTTCACCTTGGCTGGACTGGAGCGCGCAATTGTCGTCTCTGAAGATCAGGTTTCGTTAATGGAAAAATACGGGATACCGTTGGTTAAAGATTTCAGAGGGCAGTTTACGGGTCAGAACGATCTGCAGATTTATACTTGGGCCAAAGCAGAGTATTGGGAAAGATGTTCAAAAGATTCGATCGTTTGGATGGGTGGCGAGCACGGTAAGATAATGAAACCAGGGGTGGTTGATTGGGGTATGCATCACAGAGCTTTTTTTCAGGACCTTTCCTGCAAAAAAACAGATGTTGAAGAATATGCTATGGCGAGTGAGCTGCTGTCTGAACTGGAACCAATGTCTATGGTTTATGGTTGGCACTCCTATAAAAAAGATGGCGAGGGTGATTTCACGACGCTTTGTTCACAACACGGACATCGTGTCAGTGGATTGCACACTCTACCAAACATGTCCTTTCTGTCTCAGGAACCGGTTTCTCCCGGTTTTGAATTCAAAAACCAACATAATATTGAACAGGGTAAAGAGTATAAGCCGGAAAAGAAAGTCTACATCGCCTGCATCCAGACTGATTGCCTCGGACTCGGTGCATGGACACAATCAGGGCGGGGCACGATCCCTTATGCTTGGGAAGTGACGATGAACTGGAAATGGATGGCGCCGGCTATGCTGGAGTTTTTCTATAGCCAGGCGACTCCCAACGACTACTTCATTGGTGCCTTAGGTGGACCGGGTTACATGTATCCCAGAGCGATACCTAAAGACAAATTACCGACACTGGTCAAAAAGGCTGCGACCATGATGAAGGGCCTCGATCTGAATTATTTTGAAATTATGGATCATGCCAGGTTGGGACAGAAAGAATTTAATAACGATCTGACTCTTGATATCATAAAAGACTTTTTTAAATACATGCCGGATGCGATTGGTTTCGGGAATGGATATGGCCCATCACATACCTTTTATAGTGATGGCGATCGCGCCATGGTTTCCTTTGATTATTATTTGTCTCCGCAACGATCCGAAGAGAATGCAGTAGCCGATCTTCAGGAGCTGATTACCTTAAATAAGGATAGGCCTTACTTTCTTCTTTTGCATGTGAGACAGTGGAGCAATATCGATAGGGTCAAAAATATTCTGGATCAGCTGGGCCCAGATGTTGAAATTGTGCCATTGGATATCTTTACCAAAATGGCCAGTCACACCCCAACTTTTGAAAACTGGTATTTAGAAAATAGAGACGACTGATACTCATTTAGGGATACTTTTTACGAAACCATTATGGAGACCCATGCTTTGAATTGGTCTATTGATCGTGGGCAGAGGGTCTTCACCATTGGTCACAGCTTTCACTTTTGGGTTTCTGACCTTCTGGTCGATCTAGCCAACGAGGCTGGGATCAAAGACCACCGCGCGATGGGGATCTCTTACCTCGGTAGTTCAAAGGCGATTCAGCATTGGGACATTCCTGAGGAAGAAAACGAGGCCAAGAAAGCACTGTGTTCTGGGGTAGTGGATGTTCTGACGCTTTCCTGTATGACCCCTCCGGATGAAGGTGTCCGCAACTTCACTCAGTTAGCAGTTGAGCATAATCCCGATGTTCGCGTAACACTTCAGGAAATCTGGCTGCCTGAAGATACTTACCCGTTTGATGGGCTGAATAGCGTGCGGAATTCTCTGGATGAATTCAACGGATCAACCATGGCTTATCTGAAGACTGCGCACGAGGCGTATTTCAAGGTGGCGGAGGATTATACACGTCAGCTAAACACTGAACTCGGCCAACAGACAGTCTACATCGTCCCCGATGCTCAGGCGATACTAGCGTTGCGTGAGAAAATTATTGCTGGGACGGCACCCGGATTGGAAAAACAATCTGATCTGTTCGTTGATTCCTGGGGACATCCAACTCCTACATTGAAACTGTTATCAGCCTACTGTCATTTTTCCGTTATCTATCGCCGCAGCCCCGTTGGCTTGCCCTTGCCTAGTGATCCTGAGAACAACCCGAGTGGAGGTTCTGAGCTAAACCGCATCTTGCAGCAATTGGCCTGGGATGCGGCATCTCAACATCCCTTGAGTGGGGTCAGTGCAGATATTACTATTGAATGATACTCTCCTCCGAGAAGACGAGTGACATTGACTCAGTGTTTTAACTTTGGGATAGTACAGAAACTGCATAAAAACTTGTTGAGCTGATGAAAGGAAAACACGTGTCAGACCCTACATTCAAATCAACTTACTATAAGGAAGGGACAGCGGCACGTTGGCTTCGTGGAAATCATCATGGTCATTCCAACCAATCGGATGGAGAGGATGAACCGCTCACGATACTGCGTTCCTATGAAGAGGCGGGTTACGACTACTTGGCTCTTTCTGAGCACGATTGTCTTCTTTCCCGTTCCTATCTTCAGGCACACACTTCCATGTGTATTTTGCCAGCTGTAGAGGTGACTTCACGTTTTTGGCAAAGCCTGCATTTCCTGGGAGCTGACGGTTCTCTTCCGAAGAATATGTTGACCCCGAAAGAGATTATGGATCGGGCACATGCTGCGGGAGGGCTATTCATCTTTAACCATCCGAACTGGCTCCCTTTTGAAGATTACGCAACGGACGAACTCCTGGAGTCACTCGAAGGGCTTCGGGGGATGGAAATTTATACCGGAGTCATCAAGAGACTGGAAGGGTCCCCCCTAGCAACGGACCGTTGGGATCATTTATTGACTAAGGGTAGGCGCGTGTTTGGCCATGGGACCGATGATCAGCATTGCGTCGGAGACCAATTCATAGCGTGGAATTGTGTCCAATGGCCTTCGGATTCAAAACCGGATTCAAAAGGAATCATAGATGCCTTGTCAGAGGGAAGATTCTATGCGTCGACCGGAGTCGAAATTTCGAATATAACGACATCGGATGGAGGGAAGAAGGTCATCGTTTCATCGGATGGAGAGGAAGTGAAATGGATCACCTCAGGAGGCACAGTTTTCAAAACAACTTCTTCCGGAGAGGGGTCTTGTTCTGCAGAGGAATGCCTGGCTGCAGCCAGTGAAGGTTTGCATGTTGGCGAGAGTAGCCTCTGCCTTTATCTTCGGATCGAATGCCATGGGAAGGACGGCTCTACCGCATGGTCTCAGCCGTTCTGGTTACAGGATGACTCGAACTAAGAGGGAATCTTTACAAGGTCTCTAAGTGTAACAGAGGGAGGAAACCTAGCTAGTAAGATATTATAGTCTTCCTAGCTACTT
>CAXMUM010000180.1:0-4053 GCA_964196585.1 uncultured Opitutaceae bacterium | reverse complement strand
GCAAAATCAAAGTGCCGTAATTAATATTAAGGATGCAATTATTAATAATAATCAAGCCACTTTTGATGTTAAAGTCACTAATTTAACGGGTCATAAATTACCAACAGGATATCCTGAAGGCAGGCGCATGTGGTTGAAAGTCCATGTTTGTAAGGGATCGTGAATAGCTCACGTAAAACATTTCCCATCAACCCCGTTTCTTCTGTTAATTCTCTAGCAGCAGCTTCGGCCAGTGATTCATTTTTCGAAAGACCACCACCTGGTAGTTGCCAATAGGAACTTCCATCTCTCTGGAGATGTTTGACCATTAGGATTTCTGTTCCTTCATTTCTCAGGACTGCCGCAGAAGCTCGTGGTCTTGGATTAGCAAGGTTCTGTTCTCCAGATTCCACAATTAAAAGATCCTCAAGGTTGCACTCGATTTCGTATATTTTTCGTTTAGCAGGAGCAGCGAGCGGACTGGTTACTTTTCTGACATTTTTCAGTTCCCAAGCCAACCAACCTTCTTCCCATTCAGAGCAGGTTTCTTCCGCATCTTCTGGTGTCCATTTTCTGATATGAGTGACATCTACCACCGCAACTACAGATCCATTGGGATCGATCGGGTCTTCTTTAGTGAGTCTTCTTTTGTTTTGAACAATAGCCAGGTTTACTAGAGGCAACTCATCGAGTTTCCATTTTCGTATTTCGAGAGTCTTTTCCCCTGAGGAAATCAATTTTCCTGCCTTTTGGACGACTGATAATGCTTTCATGGGTCAAACGGAAACTACCACAGCCTGATTATTCGGCTGATGGTGTCGTTATCCGTCACCATCCAGAAGTTCTGACAAGTTCTCAATGCCAAAGTCCATCTGCTGCTTCTGTTTCTTTATTATCCTGAAGGAACGATAATCAAACCAATGTTGTTTGATTCACAGAACTCCTGGAAGTTTTTCATATCATCCTGTGAGTTCAGGAGGGGTTCGTTTCCCATTCGGCAACATCTAGGAGCCCATGTTAGAGTGGATTCTCCCGGTAGGTTTTTAAGGTAGCGCTTTAGTTCGTTGACTGTTTTGTAGGCAAGAACTCCGTTGATGACAAAAAGATACTGCGGAGAGTCTGTTTGCTCATCTGCGACCCATGCCAGAGTCATGGTGAGATTCTGTGGCTGGGGTTTACTTTTCATAGCAAATGCCGGCTGCAACACGCTACAAAGAAGAAGGGCGATGGTGATGACTCTTTTCATACTCACATTACGTGAGAGAGAACGATTTCTTAGGCCGTTTTTAAAAATATCTGCCGAACAGTTTTCAGTCTGTATAGGGAACTGTTCCTGTTTCATCTATGAAGTAACCCCATTTGTTGAGGTATTCAGCACTCGGTAAAAACTCATCATTTGTTTCATCGAGTTTTTTCTGAAGCCATTTGTCTAACTCTTCACGAAGACTGGTAGCTTGATCGTCATCAATGAGATTTCTCATTTGATATGGATCCTTCTCATTATCGTAAAGTAACCAGGGACCTTTGAGGTCGCGCACGTAGGTATAACGTTTTGTACGAAGTCCTCGATAGGCCTTTCCTCCATGTTTCTCTACTGTCCATTGACCGAATGGATTTGGGCAAGTGATAAGCGCTGCACCGTCTGATGGGTCGTCCCCTCCTGACATATGTTCAGAGAAATCGAGCCCTTCTACGGAATTGGGAATAGGTATATCGCATAGACCCAGAAGGGTCGGCATCATATCAAGGACGTCGATGACGGCATCTGTTTCTCTTGGTCGCCAATTTGGTAAGCCGGGATATCTGATGAGGAAAGGAATACGTATCGATTCTTCCCAGGGACGTTGCTTTTTAATCTGACCTTGCGACCCGAGCATGTCGCCATGATCTGAGGTGAAAACGAAAATTGTATCCTTCTCTATACCGCATTCTTTGAGGGTGGTGAGTAGATCTCCGACACATTGGTCCAAAGCTGTACAGTGAGCATAGTACCCTGCAAGCCACTCGCGGGCCTCTGCTGAGATTTCATCCGATACATTTGGTCGGAGTTCAAGGGTCTCTGGTCTGTAGAGCTTCTTGAATTCCTCTGGAGCTGTATGGTAAGGGGCATGAGGCGGTCCCCATGAGAGCATCATAAAGAACGGATTATCTTTGGTATGGTCTCGAATATAGGACTCGGCGTCACGCGTCTGTGCGATGGCATCGTATCCCTCCCAATGCTTTTTCTCCTCTGAATCACCCGCGTAATAGGGTGAATTGTTATAGTCGTGAGTGCATTCGAGCACTTTCCAATATTCGAATCCCAGCCGGCGGTCAGGCGGAATGTAATTGGATCTACCTCCTGCATTAACATGCCACTTCCCAATATAAGCTGTATCGTATCCAGCATCTGCAAAAGTCTCGGCAATGCTTTTCCCTTTTGGATGAAGAGGAACATCATTCACAAAAAGCCCGTGAGTTAAAGGACGTTGACCAGTGAGGAGAGTGGCTCTGGAGGGAGTGCAAACAGGGCATCCTGCTATGGCATGAGTGAAGTGAAGACTTTCCTTTGCCAGTGCATCAAGGTTCGGTGTTTTGACGTTGGGGTCGCCGGCATAGGCGGTAGCTTGCTGACGCCATTGATCGCCAAAGACATAGATTACATTTGGTTTACGGCTCATGTTTTTCGTTGGAGTTGTTCTCTGTAATATTGATCCAGTATCGCTGCATGATCTCATTGTGATCTTCCATAAATGCTACCGAATCCAAAACGCCACCATTTTTTAGAATTGTTTTTACGGATCCTTGATTGCTTTTGTGACAGGTGACGAGAGCTTTGATGACACCTCTTTTATTGGCTTTTTTCAAAGTTTCGGCGAGTATGTTGGTTGCATATCCTTTACGTCGTGCGGAAGGGCGCCGAGGGTTAGCCAGCGTTCTTCATCGCTTGCCCCAAAGGGAATAGGAGGTAATCCGAACCATTCCATTGGAATGGCTTTCCTTGCGGGGCTGTTTTCGCTAAGATTGAAGTCACCGTTATCTGGATCGATGAGTAGGGGATCGCCGAAGACATCGTGTTCACCGCCTTCGTGTTCGGTGAGGAGAGGGACCACTCCTTTATGGTAGAGATTAAAATCGGCCATTCGAATGGCACCTGATAGATCCCAACTGGCTTTTTCTTCGGTGTCCTCACATACTATCAAAGGATCTTTGTCTGATTGTCCAACGATGATGTTTCGCATCCATGAGAGGCGTGCTCCTTGTTCCAGACGAATGGCGTATTCTCTGTTTTGCCATAGAGTATTGTTGACCACAAAGATGCTCGTTGGAGGCTCGTAGTAGGGCTCGCCCATGAATACAGTGGCGACAATACCACCTTCTCCGTTTTGATAAATGAGGTTGTTGCGAACGAGGTGGCTTGGGCTGTGCAGTCGGATACCTGCTTTGCCGTTATGATGAATACGATTTCCTTCAATTAATTGTCGGGCTCCGTAGCGGACAGTTATGCCAAACCCAACATTGTGATGCAGATGACAATTGCGTATAATGCTGTCAGTCATTTTGCAGTGCACCCCATCGATATTTTCAAAGAATTCACAATCTTCAATGATATGGTATCCCGGAGGGGCTGTGGGATAAGAGCCTGAGCCGGTTTGGATAGCACAGTAATAGCCTGATATCCGGCAGTGTCGTACGATCAAATGTTGATTAAAACGTTGGCACTCCATGTGTATTCCGTCGCGCTTTCGGTCACTGTTTCCCTCTATGACACAATCTTCGATCAAGTTATCAGAGGCTGAGGGGCCAAGCACTGTTATTGTGGAGCTAGGCTTATCCTTAAGCGAGGTGAGACAGCAATCCTTCACAATACACTGTCTGGCATTGGGGCCAAAGAAAACTGCATCCGGAGATGCGATAAACTTGAATCCTTCGACGTGGACGTTGGCACAATCGTCTAGCCGGATAGAACCCTCTATTATAATGGCTTCATGGCGTTCGCTAGACTGAATGCGGATAGGGAATTCTGGCGGAGCAAGGGCGGTCACGGCCACCGTCTCCCTGTATTCACCGGGTTCGACAATTACGGTGTCACCT
>CAXMUM010000179.1:0-4059 GCA_964196585.1 uncultured Opitutaceae bacterium | reverse complement strand
TCGTATCCACCCAAAAGAAAGATCCATCTTTCGCACGATTGCGGATCTCTCCATGCCAAATCTTTCCAGAAATAATGGTTGTCCAGAGATCTGCGAAAAAGGCCTCATCATGGTACTCGGAATTTACAATCCGATGCGTTTTACCCTCCACCTCTTTCCGAGAATACTTTGATACCTCACAAAAACGATCATTTACATGGGTAATGACACCTGAAGTGTCGGTCACCACAATGATCGCATGCCCATCAACCACCGATCGGAATGCATTTCGGGTCTCAGCCGAATCATCTAACCAGTCCAAGCTCTCAATCTTGGGGTTTTTCTTAGATTTAGGATGAGCATTCTTCGACATGATTATTCTATCCATTGAAGGGGAAAAAACTGAAGGCTCAACAAGGAAGTTTAAATAAAAGCCCCAACCTTGTTATCCTTTGCAATCCAAACAGGAAACATTCAAACTGCCCTTTTAAACAAAAAATCCAATCTTCTTCCAAATGCTCTTGAGATAACCTCCATATAGTCTTTTACTGAAGCATTCCTAATAAACAATAACGGCTCCCCTAATACCCCTTAAAAAATATGGTTAAGCGATATGCCTCGCAAATGCCCGAAGAAATAATTAAAGACGTCGTCATCCGCTTAGCCGGAAACTCACAAGACGGAATTCAAACCATAGGGGGATTTTTAGCACGATTTGCAGGCAGAAGTTCTCAGGAAGTCATTACTTACATGACGATCCCCTCCACCATTGCCGGTGGGCCCTCCATTTTCCAGGTCCACATGGGTTCAGGAGAAGTTCTTTCAGCTGGTGATACGGCTGATTTCCTCGTGGCTTTCTATCAGCATAGTTACGAAGACCATATCGATTCTCTTAAAGAGAGTGGTGTTCTCATTTATGATACGGATAACGTGGAGCCTGATCTTCAGGACAAACGTTTTATTTATGTAGGCGTTTCCATAACCGGACTGACCATTGAAGCCGTTGGAGGAACTGGTAAGAGTAAAGGAAAGAACATTTTTGTTCTCGGTCTGCTCGCCCGAGTCTTCAACCTCAAATTGGCAAAACTACGTGGTTTGATCGAAGAGCGTTTCAAAAGCAAAGGTGAAGATGTTTTGCGTAATGCTCTCCTCGCTTTTGATGCAGGATACTCCTATCCAGTCGATAACGTCCTCAACCGCTACTACCAATTCGAGAACTCTCAAAAAAAAGATGGTCATCAACAAGTCACCATGGATGGCAATCAAGCCTTAACCCTGGGACTTATTACCGCAGGCGTGCGTTATGGAGCCGGTTACCCGATCACTCCCTGGTCCACAATTATGGAAATGCTACGAAGTGAACTGCCTAAGTATGGGGGCACGTTCGTACAAGCTGAGGATGAACTTGCGGCTGTTTCTTTAGCTCTCGGCATGGCCTATTCCGGCCATCTTTCCGTAACAGGAAGTTCTGGCCCCGGCCTTTCTCTGAAAATGGAAGCCCTTGGATGGGCCGTCATGGCAGAGCTCCCATTAATTGTTATTAATATCCAAAGAGGAGGCCCTAGCACCGGACTACCCACCAATGTAGAGCAAGGCGATCTCATGCAAGCGATCTACGGAAGCCACGGTGATACACCTAGAATCGTCCTCGCTCCTCAAAACGTAGAGGACTGTTACTATATAGCACTCGAAGCAGCCCATTATGCCCGGAAATACAGCACACCTGTTTTCATTCTTTCGGACCAGGCGTTAGCAACTCGAATCGAGGCTTATAATAAGCCCGAACTAAAGGAACACTTCGTTGACCCCAAGGTCGACCTAACACCTAAAGCTGCGGATTTCCTCCCTTACACCATCGAAAAACCAACCCAACGACACGCAGCACCAGGTACTGTCATGCAAGGGGGCAAATATCCGGTCGTAACAGGACTTGAACACGACGAAGCCGGTCATCCCACCGCCAACCCACAATTACACATGCAGATGGTGGCAAAACGGAGAAATAAAATTAAGCAACTGACGGCAGAATTACCCAAACCCGAAATCTATGGAGATAAAGAAGGAGATATCCTCCTTATCGGATGGGGTTCCACCTGGGGGCCCCTTCGTGAAGCGGTAATCGAGGCGAGAGAAAGCGGGGACAAAATTGGACATCTACACCTCAGACATCTCAACCCCATGCCCAATGAACTAGAGAGAATTTTCAGCCGCTATCGTCAGATATTTGTCATCGAAATGAACGATGAAGGTCTCTACGGTTTTGGCCAATTAGCCACCCTTCTGAGAGCACGATACGCAAATCCTTCCATCCGAAGCATCACAAAAACCGATGGCCTAACCTACAAGGTTCGTGAAATTCTGAACGGTATTCAAAGCCTGCGCAGTGACGCTGTCTCCACTTTTTCTTCCTATCCAAACTCCTGATTTGACGTATGACTGAAGCAAATACAACTACCGAAGATCCATCAAAACCTCTCACTCGAGGGGATCTTAGAGCTGATCATCCCACCTGGTGTCCGGGCTGTGGCGACTTCGCTGTCCTTGCCTCCTACTACAAAACACTCGAGAAGCTCCAACTTCCTCACGAAAACATCGTTACACTAGCCGGAATTGGTTGCTCTTCCCGATTTCCTTATTTTGTCAATACACACGGTGGTCACTTTATTCATGGACGTGCAGTTCCCTTCGCCTCGGGAGTAAGCCTTTCTCGGGACGATCTTCATGTTTTTGTCTTTGGCGGAGACGGAGATGGTTTTTCCATCGGGGGCAATCACCTCGAACACGGAGCCCGTAAAAACATTAATCTGACCTACGTAATCATGGACAATTTTGTTTATGGCCTGACGAAAAAACAAACATCCCCCACTTCCCCCATTGGATTCAAGTCAAAAACCGATCCCTTTGGGGCGGTCGATAGACCGATCAATCCGATGAAGAAACTCGTTTATAGTGGCGCCACCTTTGTGGCTCGAAGTCACGCCACACAAGTAAAACATATGGGAGAGATGTATGAGCGAGCCATCGCTCATAAAGGCTTTTCTGTTATCGAAATACTGTCCGAATGTGTAGAGTTTTATCCAGGGGCTTTTGATGATAGTACTCCTCGAAAAGGCGGAAAGTTTCAAATCATCGATGAGAAGATGCACGACGGAACACCTGAAGATGAAAAACGCCATGACGTGACCGATGAAGCAGCAGCCTACAAACTGGCCTCCATGGAATGGCCTGGCCTCTTCGGAGTCTTCTATCAACAAAACCGCCCTTCTAAAAACGAACTTGAAGCCAACATCGTTCAACGAGCACGTGAAAGAAATAACGGTCTTAGCGACTTGGAGACACTTGAAAAAACCCTTTCTTTACTTAGCTGAGAAACCTAATTAAGGGTCTATCCTATTGGATTAACTACGTTCAACGTATCCTCCGGACCATTTCAATTTTGTCCGCAAAATCTCGAAATGCGAATACCCAACCTTCTGGGCCAGTGGAAATTTCTTTTCCGAAATGCGAATAGCTACGGGCTCTGATCCTAACACCAGTGTTCTCTGTCCATCTGCGGCTATCAACAAATTGACCTCTTCGTGACAATTCCGAACCCTCAAGGTGATATCATCCTGAAAAATGATAGATCGGTTACTCATCGTATGAGGACAAATAGGAGTCATTGCGATGACATCCGCATTCGGTTGTAATAACGGCCCACCAGCAGATAAATTATAAGCCGTAGAACCCGTTGGGGTACTAATGATGAGCCCATCACAAATATAGACAGTCACCAGCTCATCCCCTGCGTAGACTTCAAGATGAACAATGCGGGCATGCTCAGTCGCTTTCACCAAAATATCATTTAATCCTACAACAGTCTCTCCCGTTCCTACTCTACCCTCTAACACGGAGCGATAGGATATTTGGAATTTTCCCTCCAATAAATCTGAGAAATCTTCCCGGACTTCTCCACCTGAAAAAGTGGTTAAAAAGCCCAGATGTCCGCGATTGATGCCAATGACAGGTACTTGTTCGCGGGTAGCTTCTGGAACAACCCCAAGGAGAGTTCCATCCCCTCCAACAACGCAACAAGCCTCA
>CAXMUM010000178.1:0-4109 GCA_964196585.1 uncultured Opitutaceae bacterium | reverse complement strand
TCTTTGATGAATTTGTAGGAAAATTTATTCAATTCAAGAGAAGTGAAATCTTCGAAGGCAAACTCAGAGCCTACAAAAGGGCCTGATTTATTGGCGGAGGAAATGCGTTTGATGCGCTTTAAAGCCGGCAGGTAGAGCCACTGGTTGTCAGGCTCCAGTATCTGGGCATGAGAAAGGAGGGCTGTTCCATCGATGTCACGAGGACTATCGAAAATCACGAGACTTTTATCACCTACATCCTCACTGGTTTTTTCGAGCGTGTTGATGCGTAGATCTCGGGTGGTTTCCTGGCCTGCTGAATTTCGTAAGACCATACTAAGCTTAACGGTGCTATCACCAAACCCTGTGTCTGTACGATCACTACGAGCGGCAATAGAAAATCCTTTTTCCTCGGGTGTTTCTGCTATTGCGAGAGCTGTGCTGAATGAAGTCAGTGCAGCAAGGAATAGGAGTGGAGTTATCTTATAAGTTAGCTGAAGCGGATTCTGTTTTTTCATCTTCTGTAAGAGTAATTTGGGTTTTAGTTTTTGTAACGGTTGAACGAAATTTTGATCCTGCCATTAAGATGGCCGGAAGTAGGAGGAAATCGAAGAAGAGGGCAATAACCACAGCGAGAGCTGTTAGTAACCCCATCTCTGCGTTGATTTTGAAAGTGGACATCGCGAGAACAGCAAATCCAAAACTGAGGATGAGTGAATTGACAAACATAGCAGCGCCAACCGTATGAAGGGTATAACGTATTGCATCAGCAGTGTTCATTCCTTTTTCACGTCTTCCACGGAGGTATTTGGTAAGGAAATGAACGGTATCATCGACGATAATTCCGATCGATGTTGCTGATACTGTAGCTGCAGCCATGCCAACTACTCCTACCAAGATCGCCCAGAGTCCGTATGTCATGAGAATGGGCAAGGCATTGGGAATGAGGCTCATCAAGCCAAGGCGGAAATTCCGCAGAGCCAGCATCATGATAATAGAGATGATCACGATGGCGAGCGTATTCCCTTTTATCATACTCTTGATATTACGTTCCGCAATGTAGGAGAACATCACCGTTGCTCCGGTGGCAGAGGCCCACATATGTTCAGGAGCATTGTCTTGAAGCCACTTGGCTGATCGATCGATGAAGGCCCTAGTTTGAACCGTGGAGACATCTCCCAGAGTAGCTGTTACGCGTGTGGCAGATTTATCGATATTGACTCTATCATTCATATCGAGACCATAGGGTAGGGATAATTCGTAAAGCAAAAGGTACTGGGCAGCGAGATCACGCTCATTGGGAATACGATAATAGGACTCATCATCACCGTGCATGTTTTTGTTTAGCCGTTTCATAATATCACTCAGACTGAATACATGAGTGACTTCCGGCTGTTCATGCAGCCATGTTGTGAATTCGTCTATTTTATTGAGAAAATCTGGATCGCTGACGCCACCTGGTTCTTTTCCTTTGATAGAAAATTCCATGGGGTAGAGTCCTCCGAGATTCTCCAGAGCAAAGTCTGTATCCTGCCGAAAGGTGATTTTTTTTGAGAAGTATTTTGTCCACTCGTCGTTTAGATCGATGGTAGGAACAAAAGCAGTGAGAATAACCACTACAATTCCCAGAGTAATAAGGATTTGACGATAACTACCGATGACAAAGTTGGCAAGACGATCAATCAGTGTGTTCTGATCTCTATCCCGAAGAGCGACACTCTTAACCTTAAAAGGAAGAAGTTTAACACTGGCAGGGAGGAAAGTGATGGAAATGAGCCACGCGGCTGCGATACCTACTGCGGTAATATTTCCCAAATGATTGAAGGGAGGCGAGTCTGAGAAATTCAAAGTGAGAAACCCGACAAGAGTGGTAAGGCTGGTAATGGTTACGGGGAGAAAATTAATCCGCATACCTTCGACGATTGCATCGAGCTTTGAAAGCCCATCTCGCATAGCATGGCGTATGGAAAGGATAATGTGGACGCTGTCTGCAATCGCCAGTGTTAGAATAATGGTAGGAGCGGTCATCGATATAGGCGTGAGCTTCACACCCATGAATCCAGCGATGCCCATTGCCGTAAGAGTTGAGAATCCGATCACGAACAGAGTAATGACTGTTCCGCTGACAGTCCTCAGGGTCAAAATCATCATAAGTATGAGAATTCCATACATCAGAGGAATGAGAGTTGTCATGTCGCGGACACCTGACTCGGCGAAAGTATTGTTCATCATCGACATGCCAGTAATGGCCACTGTGAGGTCTGGGTAGCTTTCTCGGATACCGTTGGCGATCTCACGAGCTCGTTTGGCTGCGTCGGGAACTTCTGTTAGGGATTCACCTGGATACTGAAGAGTGACGTTTATACCAGTCGTCTGTGTGTCGCTCGCAATGAGGTTGTTGCGTAAAAGGGGCTCGGCTAGAGCAACGGAACGTTTTTTAAGTAAACTTTCGGCGCTTAGATCTCCACTGTTACTGATGAGATCTTCGACAGTTAGGTCGTCTTCGTTAGCCCAGGTGTGTTGGAAATTGCTGATAGAATCGACGCGTAGGGTAAAGGGAATCGACCAGGCTTCCTTTGTTACTCGTTCAACGGCTCCCAAAGTATTTGGAGAAAAAACAGTACCATCAGCGGGTTGTAGAACAAAGAGAAAGTTATCGTTTTTGGTATACGTATTCTGGAAATCTTCAAAAGCTAGGAGCTCGGGATTCAGATCTGAAAAAAAGTCGCGATAATTTGTAGAGAAACCGAGGTGGCGCGCACCTGAGGCCATTCCGAACACCAGCAGAATGGTGCTTAGAATCGTAAACCATGGGTGCTTTAAAACCCAGCGGGTTACACTAACCGCCAGTCGATCAGTTTTGGAGTTATGGTTTGTATTGGGCATTTGGATTAGGGTCGTTTGGTTAGAGTTTGTTTTTGGACAAATGTCCAAAAATGGGTCAAATAAAATCTATTTTTTTAAGAGAATGATCGTTGAGCTTACAATAGATTTTAAGGTTTTTGGAGGCGCTTCATCATAGCCCATCATGCGGACACCGTATAAGGTTGCCATTATCAGAAGAGCGAGATCCCTGGGTTCTAGATCTGTCCGGATTTCGTTCTCTTCTTGAGCTTCTTTCAATTTCTCGGTCAGGAAGTTGTTAAAGTCCTGCATCATTTGTTCGAACATTTTCTCAGGGAAATCTGACATTTCCGAGAATGCATTACTTGAATGCATTCCCGGGCAACTCATGAAATCAGGGCCGGGGAGAGAAATTCGGAGAATATTTTCTAAAACATCTTTGATGGCTTCCATTCCAGACTTATCGATGGGAATGAGTTTGTGCATCTTCTGGCCATATTTTTTGAGACATTCAATAAACACGTCTTCCTTGTTTCCATAGGCAACATGCAGACTGCCGGCTCTCACACCGGTGGCCTCGACCAAATCACTCATAGATGTATGGGAATAACCACGCTCTGAAAAGACTTTCAGGGCCTTATGAGTCACCTCATCAATATCGAATTCTCTATGTCTTGGCATCAGTTTTGAAGCGAACCATACAGTTTTTGGTCAATCGATCAAGTATTATTTCAATTATTTTTAAAATCGATCTGGGATCTGTTTGTGGATACCGATAAATTGAGATTATTTCTCTGCTACGAGCGGTAGGTTTTCAACGTAGCAGACAGATCCTTTAGTGTCCCGTTAGCTTATGGACAATAGAGAATAATATAGGAGATTTTGTCTTCCGTTTTACCGGGATCAGGATTTGTTGAAAATCTAGAGAGGCCTCCCAAAACCTTTATTTCACCTGGAACTAATGTGATGCTCGTGTTCACACTCTGTTGACTGACGAGATTAATCGCCGGTTCGCCTTCATTGACGATCATTTGTTTGTGCCGTTCGAGTGAAAACTCGAAACTGAATAGGCGACCTCCATCTTTGTTTTCACAGGTTCCTTTTAAAGTGGCTTTCGCGTTTTTATCTTCAAATCCAATTTCAGACTTCCCGGTTGAATTGAGACTCGGGAGGGAAAACTCTTTACAAAACGTAACCGTGGGACCCGCCTGACTGCTGTCCTTGGAGACCATAAGAATATAGGCAACATTTGCTCTTTCTTGATCCACCGTTTGCTTTGCGATCTT
>CAXMUM010000177.1:0-4112 GCA_964196585.1 uncultured Opitutaceae bacterium | reverse complement strand
CCGTCGGAAGGGAGATGAATCGAATGCGGCTTATTGGTATTCCCGTGCAGGCAAACCTGTCGTAAAAGGAAGTTTCGTAACGGAGAGAAAACATATCGCCTCAATCTTACTGGGTGCCTGATTGACGAGACACGTGTTATTTGGAGCGGGTCTGGCCATTGCCGTAGATTACATACTTGTAGCTACAGAGCTCATTGAGTCCCATTGGTCCGCGTGCATGCAATTTGTCGGTAGATATCCCGATTTCGGCGCCGAGACCAAATTCAAATCCATCTGTAAATCGAGTGCTGGCATTCCAATAGACAGTTGCGGAGTCGATTCCGTTTAGAAATTGGTGTGCTGCAGCTTCATCGCTTGTGATGATTGCGTCGCTATGAGCTGATCCAAAGGTGTTAATCCCTTTGATTGCTTCATTGAGAGAAGGGACAACTTTAATCGCTAAAATGAGATCGAGGTATTCCTCTTCCCAATCGGCATCGGTTACCTCGCGGTAAGAAATGTCATTTTGGGTGAGAATAGAGGCAGCTTCTGTATCGGCACGAAGTTCCACACCCTTCTCGATGAGAGCGTTAGCAATTTTTGGGAGCAGTTCTGGTGCGATGTCTTTGTGGATGAGAAGATTCTCCGCAGCGTTACAGACTGAAGGGCGATCACATTTGGCATCCACGATGATTTTTTCTGCCATTGCATGGTCAGCAGCCTTGTCAGCGTAAACATTGCAGACACCTTTGTAATGTTTGATCACGGGAATGGTCGAATTTTCGGCTACAAAACGGATCAAGCTCTCCCCACCACGTGGAATGATGCATTGGATCATTTCATCGAGTTTGAGCAGTGTGTTGAGCACGGCTCTATCTGTAGTTGGGATGAGTTGAACAGCCGAGACGGGCAGACCGTTTTTTTCCAGAATATGCGTGATCAGGATCGCTAGAGCGGTATTGGTATGGAAGGCTTCTTTACCGCCCCGCAAGATGGAGGCATTGCCTGATTTGAGGCAGAGTACAGCGCAGTCGATCGTTACGTTTGGACGAGATTCGTAAATAATCCCAATAACGCCGATAGGAACCCGGATTTTACGGATATCGAGTTTATCTTCTCGAATGGTTTTCTCGAGTTCTTGGCCAACAGGGTCGGGCAGGGCGGCTACTTGCCTTACCCCCTCTGCCATTCCTTTGATTCGGGCAGGTGTAAGAGTCAGCCTTTCAAGAAGAGCTTCGGTGAGGCCATTTGCTTTACCAGCCTCTAGATCCTTGATGTTTTCTTTTTGGAGATTTTTGGCGGAAGCTTCGATCAAATCAGCCAACTCCAGGAGTGCATGGTTTTTCGCCTCAGTCGCAGTGGTTGCTAGAATGAGGGATGCTTCGCGGGCACGGGCAGCCAGCTCTATGACGGTCTTTTCCAGTGTTTGATCGGGTTTGCTCATTGAATATTCTTATTATCTTCGATCTTTCTTACCGAATGATCAAGAAAACAGATGAGGAAGCTTTTAGGGAATTTTTGATGCTTAACTCTTGTCGCTTTTCTCTTTCGCCATAGACTGTTTTTTCCAATGGATTCGATGAGATTGTTAACACTCAATATTGCTCATGGAAGGGGGTTATCCCTCTATCAGGGATTTCATTCGCTGAAGAATATCCATAGAAACCTCGATCGGATTTCTCACTTATTGAGGCGTTTACGTCCGGATATTGTCGCATTACAGGAAGTGGATGAACGATCCCATTGGAATAAACATGTGAACCTGTTGGACCAGATCCAAGAAGGAGCCTCTTACTCTCATGGTTTTATGGGAGTCCACAATCGCAGGAGCGGTCGAAAGCAATTGGCGTATGGGAATGCTATTCTTTCTCATCATCCGATCCATTCGAGTGAGTCGATTCCCTTTGGAATGAAAAATCTTGGGGAAAAGGGATATATTTTTGCGGAAGTTGAATTTGGAGATGACGTCGTCAGTTTAGTAAATCTCCACTTGGATTTCAAATCCCGACGAGTGCGAACGGAGCAGGTCGAACAGATTATCGATTATCTAGATGCAAGAGCACTTCGAGAAAGCGGATCTCGACCCATTGCCCCGATTATTTGTGGAGATTTTAATACTTCTTCCAAGAGGCAACGGGATGCGGTTCAACATCTGTTGGATCATGTGAGGCGCCATACAAACTATCAGCTCTATCCTCAGAAGGCACCCACTTTCCCGGCGCACTTTCCAAAGTGGGGGTTGGATTTTGTCTTGGTCCCGGCTGCTTATGAAGTTCTGAGTTGTCGGGTCGTTCGGTGTTATGTCTCAGATCATCGTCCTGTTTTGCTCCAATTGCGCAAACGAAAGGAAGAACTGGCGTCAGGAATGGAATTTGAGCAAACCATCTCAGACGTCCTCTCAACCTAATGAGGCATAGGTGAGAAGTTCTGCAAAACGCTTTTCAATCGCTTCTGGATTGGTCTTTTCGAGGCTGTCGCAAGAGAATGCTTCGACTGTGATACTTGCAGTGACGGTTCCGTAAACGACCGCTTTCTTGAGATTGGTAAAATCGGTTTTATCGATGGAGGCGAGATAACCCATTAGAGCTCCAAGAAAGGAATCTCCTGCTCCGGTCGGATCTTGAAGATTTGTGACTGGGTAAGCTGGGAAGGTAAAGTAGCCGTCTGGGTGAAAAAGCAGGGCGCCGTGTGGTCCTTTTTTAATGAGAACACTTTTGGGACCCATGGTAAGGAGTTTTTCACCGGCCAGAATAGGATTTTGTTCGCCGGTTAACATTGGCGCTTCGTCATCATTGAGAACGAATAGATCTAATCTGGGGAGGAGGGACATCAGGTCATCACGAGAGATGTCTATCCACAGGTTCATCGTATCTGCCGCGATGAAGGAACTGCTCGTCATTTGATCCAAAACTCTATGCTGAAGGCTCGGGTGAATATTCCCGAGCATCACATAAGGAGTTTCCTGATAGTTGGAGGGTAGCGTTGGATCAAAGTGTTCAAAGACGTTGAGTTGAGTATCAGTTGTTTCACGGGTCGCAAAATTTTCACCGTAAATGCCGGACCAAAAGAAAGTTTTACCGGAATTGTCTCTTTGCAGACCTGTGAGGTCGATGGAATGTTTTCGGAGACGTTCAATATACTCCTCTCCAAAGTCATTCCCAACGACTCCTACAATTTGGGTAGGGGCAAAATAACTGGCCGCGATGGCACCGTAAGAGGCAGAACCTCCAAGAATGATCCCTGTTTCAGCAGTGGGTGTTTTGATACTATCAAAGGCCACTGATCCTACAACGAGAACAGGTTTGGCATTGGCTGGATAGGAATTGTTCATTTGGAGAGATGAAGGATATCTTGTAAAAACCGGAGGTTGATTAGGCACAAACCGGAAGAAAAGCCATCAAAAGATTTATGGTTTAAATTATCTGAAGTGGATTTTTTACGATAAGAGCATTGATACAGACAGATGTCTTGTGAAAGAGTTGCCTCGTGGAAGAGTTAATCGAAAATTTTCGTCAATCGCTTTCGGCTTATCCCAGATGGTTGGTTGTTACTTGTGGGATCATCGTCGGCGCAGGCCTTCTTTTTCTGTTGGGCAAGGTCATCCGATTTGGGATTATTCTTGCGATGATCGCTATTGGAATTGCTGGAATAGCCTATTTAGCTATCCACTTTTTAGGGTAATTGAGAAAAGTAAAAGCACCTTTTTCTTGTCATATGGGAGCACCCCAATTTTAACAGTCGCCAATGAAGTATATTTTTGTAACTGGCGGAGTTGTTTCTTCCCTGGGTAAAGGACTAACCGCAGCTGCTCTTGGAGCGTTACTCGAACAGAGAGGGCTAACTGTCAGGATACAAAAGTTTGATCCTTACCTCAATGTGGATCCCGGGACGATGAGCCCATTCCAGCATGGAGAGGTTTATGTGCTCGATGATGGAGCTGAGACGGATTTGGACTTGGGGCATTATGAACGATTCACATCGGGAAAGCTCAGTAAGCTCAATAATCTTACCTCAGGCCAGATTTACGAATCTGTCATTCAGAATGAACGTCGGGGAAAGTATTTGGGAAAAACAGTTCAGGTTATTCCTCATGTAACCAACGAGATAAAAGAAAGAATTTTAAAAGGAGGAGA
>CAXMUM010000176.1:0-4140 GCA_964196585.1 uncultured Opitutaceae bacterium | reverse complement strand
AGATTCGAAATAGAGTATTCCATCTTCAATTTTAACGGTTTCTCCTCGAAGGACATCACCATTTTCAAAGACAACTTGTTCGGCCGCATGGCATAGCAAATACATACTTGTGAAAAAGAGAGGGAGGAAGAAACAACGTTTCATAACGTAAAAAGAGAAGGCTGAGATAATAGTATTGGTTTGGGTAGCGACCTTATTGAGGTCAATTTACTAGAGAGAATCGACCCTAAAAAACTAGTATTTAGAGGATTTCCTCTGTTTCTGTGAAACGTTTTACACTTCTTTGACCATGTTCGCCCTTGAGAGTAGCTGTGGTTAGCCGATTATAGAGGTCGAAAATAGTAAATTATCTTAACATTCAAAATTGAATATCATGTATAATAAAAATAAATCGAAAAAGGGTTTTACCCTTGTGGAAATCATGATCGTTGTGGTCATTATCGGTATTTTGGCAGCGTTGGCTATTCCAGCTTTCCAGAAGGTTCGTACTACTTCTCAGGAAAAAGCTATCTTGAATAATCTTCGTCAGCTTTATGGAGCTGCTCAGCAGTATTTCCTCGAAGCAGGTCAGAGCACTGTTGCTTCTGGGGATCTAGTTGGCACATCTGCTACAGATTACATCAAGACCATCAATCAGGTTAAACTAGAAATTTATCCTGGTACGATTCTTGATACAGATTCAGCTCTTGCAACAACAGGAGACCCTGTAATTACCTATAATCCTTAATTTTAGGTTTCTTTTTTTGCAAAAACCGCCCACTGTTTGTGGGCGGTTTTTTTTTGAACAGATTGGATCCTCCAAACCCCATGCATCAGAGCTATATTTGGCTAGGTTTTCTCACCTCAGTGATAATCGCTTTTGCGTTAAGCTTTGGTCTTTTTGATCCAAAGCAGAGCCTACAAGTTGTTCGCTATGGAGGTTACTGGATTATTGCGATTTCGTTTGGGCTCTTTTGTTATGCTCTGGTTCCAGTTATTAAAGACGTCTGGTTTGAAACGACCGGGAAATTTCGATGGGGAGTCTTTTGCGGTATCTTTGCTTTAGGACTCGTTCTTTTTGTTCAAGAGCCTTGGGGCTACAAAGTACTAATGGATGAGTTAAACCTTATCGCAACATCTCTAGCGATGCACCTTGATCGAGAGGTGGTTTTGCCGTTGGGCTCAAATAGAGTCAGTGGAGAATTTTTTCTGATGGGCGATTTGGTTGATAAGAGGCCTATTTTTTTCCCATTTCTACTTTCAATATTCCATGACCTGACAGGTTATCGTCCTGCGAATGCTCTCGTTTTGAATGGTCTGCTGAGTTTCTGTCTTATTGGGCTGCTTTATGTTTTGGGGAAAGGAATTTCTCAATGCCGAAAAGGGGGGATTATGGTTATTTTGATGATCGTTTCTTTACCCTTAGTTGCTCTCAATGCGACAGGGGCCGGGTTTGAGCTCTTAAATCTGGTTCTGATCCTTTTGAGTATGTTGCTTTCTGTGCGGTATTTGGAGAAGAGAGATGACTCCACTATGAATGCCCTAGTTCTGACGGTTGTTTTGCTGGCGCATACCAGATATGAGTCTATTTTGTACGTTTTAGCAGTGGGGGCTGTTATCTTAATTGGATGGGTTTACGAACGAAGGATGCGACTGACCTGGAGCTTTCTTTTTGCTCCGGTTCTCTTGGTTTTACGCTTACTACAACGCAATTCGTTTGAGGTGAGTGAGGAGTTATGGGTCTTAAGAGATCGAGATGCTCCATTTTCGTTATCATATATCAATGGAAACCTGGAGTCTGCCTTTTCGTATTTTTTCAGTGTGGATAGGTATCAAACGAATTCCATTATCGTTTCACTCATAGGATGTGTGTCAGTTATCTTTCTATTGGTGTTCATAGTAAAACGTTGGCGCTCTGTATTTCGTTTACGCCCAGATATTGTGGTATTGCTTGTTTTTGGAATAGTTGTTGTCGGCAATTTTTTCATATTGATGGCATATCATTGGGGGCAACTAGATGATTTCATGGTCTCTCGGCTTTCGTTGCCACTTTTGGCGATGGCCATTCTTTCTGTTGCATTCGTTTATTCGGAGTTGGGTAATCGGGTTTTTTTGAAGCGTCTTCTTCTTGTTTTTCCCCTTGTTGGCTTGGTTGCTTTTACTCTGCCGAATTCAGCTAAACATGCAGCCACACAGGCGAATTACGCCTATAAAGAGACCGAGTGGTTCATGGATTTTATAAGAAAGCATAAAGGCGAAAATGCGCTCTACGTCATGCCATCGGCTTTACCTGCTATCGTCTTGGAGGAACCTTCTGTTGCGAACATTGTTTTGAATGGGAGAGAAGAATCACTACAATTTCACATGCGTGAAAAAACCTACGAGAGTGTATACGTCTTCCAGCGATTGGCTAGGGATCCGCAATCAGGAGAAAAAATGCCGTATGATAAGCATAGTGTGATAAGCTCACGCTTTGTGCTTGAGCCAACTGCGGAGAGAATGTTCAAGCCACTTTACTTTTCAAGAATCAGCCAACTTGAGAGGATAGATCCGAAAGATGGAGAAGAGCAGGAATTGTCGGAATCAACTACTCAGAATAAAGAGATTGTCGATGAGGATAAAGCGGAGGCACTCTATATGAAAAAATACCTTGAGATGTTGCCATGAAGAGGACCAGCTTTATTAGCTGGCCTCTTTTTAAAGACTGAAGATTGTCGTTCAAATGGATTTGCGGAAGCATTTTAACTGGGTCGCACAGACGGATGAAAGAGCGCGTCGATTTCAGATAGGTTTTCACCGCCAGTTAATAAGACTCTATCGATTTCATATTCCTGAAGGAAGTAGGGTTTTAGAGTGGGGCTGTAGCGCGGGAGAGTTGCTTCGTGGGCTCAATCCATCTTATGGAGTGGGAATTGATATAAGTGATGCTATGATTGGCCGTGCCCAGACGGATGAGCAGGCAGGGATGTGTGAATTTCGAGAAGGAAATATACTAACTTCCGACGTTGCTGAGGAGTTTGATCACATCATAATGGATTACCTCACTGGGTATTTGCCGGATATTCAGACCGCATTGGAAAGGGTCAGGAGTTCTTCGGTGCATGCTCGAACCAGGTTGCATATCACTTCTTTGAATACTCTTTGGCGGCTGCCACTACGGTGGGCTCAAACTTTTGGATTTGTAGCCAAGCAACCACCGAGCAATTGGTTGTCGTCACAGGATTTAATCAATTTATTGGAACTGTCAGGGTGGGAAGTGTTGAGATCCAAAACAGAGCAACTCCTCCCCTGGGAGATCCCAGTCGTTTCTGCTTTTTTTAATCGATTTTTGGTTAAACTCCCTTTTTTTAGGCATTTAGGAATTTCGCTTCATTTGATTGCACGTCCAAAGATGCCGCTTACTCTAAAAGAGTCGCCAAGCTGTTCAGTTGTTGTCCCGGCTCGCAATGAATCTGGAAACATTTTGGCCGTTTTAGAGCGAATCCCATGTTTGGGATTGCAGACAGAAATCATCTTTGTGGAAGGGAATAGTAAGGATGATACTTGGGAGACGATTCAACGGGAGATATCGAAATATAACGGTCCCCACATGGTGAAAGCGGCTAGGCAGCCTGGGAAAGGGAAATGGGATGCGGTGCGAACTGGATTTGAGCATGCAACTGGGGAGGTATTGGTCATTCAGGATGCTGACCTGACCGCACCGCCTGAAGATTTGGATAAGTTCTACGAAGCAATTGTCTCGGGTTCTGCGGAGTTTGCCAATGGCAGCCGATTGGTTTATCCCATGGAGTCAGAAGCCATGAGATTCCTGAATCTGATTGGGAACAAGACCTTTGCCATCGCTTTGAGTTTTGTATTGGGGCAGCCAGTAAAAGATAGTCTGTGCGGAACAAAGATGATCCTGAGGAGTGACTATAACCGTTTAATGAAGCGAATAAAGGTACTGGGAGATTTTGATCCTTTCGGAGATTATAATCTTCTTTTTGGAGCTTCCCTCCTCGATTTAAAAATCAGAGACATTCCAGTTCGTTATAAAGATCGAACGTATGGAGAAACCAATATTTCCCGGTTTTCTCATGGGTGGATGCTGATTAAGATGATTGTATTTGGCCTTTGTCGTCTTAAATTTATTTAGAAAGTTTGTTGTTCCGGGTTCTTTTG
>CAXMUM010000175.1:0-4229 GCA_964196585.1 uncultured Opitutaceae bacterium | reverse complement strand
TTTGACTCCGATGCCACCGGCCAGATCAACCCAACCAACCAGGGAACAACCTCACAACTTCGCGCCTTCAAGGTGAACTCACTTGGCAAAAGGGGTCCTACCTCTCCAAGTAACATCCCCATCAATCCCCAGGAAAGAAGAAAGGGAGCACTTCCTGCTATAGAAACAATTATCATCTGTTTCCACATACCTCTACGTAGAAATTTCCACCCCATCCAGGCCAAAACGGGTAACGATACCAACTTGATCGCAACACTTGCCCCGACAAACAAAGCCGCGGCAAACAAACGCCACGTTTCCCCAACAGTGTCTTCTTCAACAGCCTTCTCCCAGAGGATCCAACCGCCCACTAGAGGAAGCAAAAACAAACTGTCAAAATGCCCGCCTCCAGCGATGGCATAGATAACCAGCGGGTTCCAGGCATAGATCAATCCTTTCACTCGTCCGAAACGCCTGACCAACAGAAAACAGAGAGCCAAATCCGCCAGCACAAAGATAAACTTCATCCCCAAAACCGTTCCCAGAGTCCCTGAAATAAATCGCAAACATAATTGCAATAACGGTGGGTAGATCGCAGACACCGACGGATTATTGATATGGCCCCACCAATCTCTGCGCAGCCCCTCCAGTTCAGGTACATCAGGAGCATATAGATAAGGACTGAAGCCATGCAGCTGTATTTCCCCTTCCCAGAGGTAGCGCCACAGATCATCTCCTGGCTCCATCATCAGTAACAGACAACGAGCTCCTATAGCGACAGCCCAGAACCAAACAACATCGATCGATTTAGCCGACCAAACCAGAAGAAACCCGACACAAGCAACCCCTGCTCCCATCAAAAAGGCAGGCACATTTCCCTCCAGCATCAAATCCCCATACGGAAGCATCAAAACACAACCTGCCAACAAAAAAGCTGCTCCTATCAAAACCTTCCAATTATTCATGCTGAAAAAGTTTTTCTCTCATATGAAATCACCTAAGGCGCTTTTTCATTTTCCTTAGCCAGAATTTTCCCAAAGTGCTCAAAATAATCGTACCCGCTTTAAAACTACCTCGAATCCTTCCCGATATTTTTGAACGCCCGCCCTTTCTTGCTTGATAACCAACGGGGAGTTCGATGATACGGGCTTTCAATTCAACAGCTCGCACCTGCATTTCAATCGTCCAGCCAAATCCGCGGTCTTCCATTTGTATCTTCTCAAATAAGCGCCGGCGGATCAAACGAAGAGGCCCCATGTCATAATAACGATACCCCCACCCGATTCGAATCAAAGAAGTCGCCAGCCCATTCCCTAAATTCTGCGCCATGGTCATATGGCTTCGACCTTCTTTTGCATGGCGCCTATCTCCCAATACAAAATCACCCTTTCTGGCTGCATAAAGAAAAGAATCCAGTTCATCTAAACGATCACTGCCATCCGCATCACAAAATAAGATCCACTCAATTTTTTCCGGAAAATCCTGGCATGCCTTCCAACAGGAACGTCCATAACCAGGCACTGGCTCCTCCATCACCTCTGCACCCGCTTCAAGCGCCACATCTTTAGTTCGATCACGGCTTCCATTATCAACAACACGAATACAGGTAAAACCTTGTTGGGTTAGAGAAAGAACAATCTCACCAATCGTTTCCTCTTCATCAAGAGCCGGAATAACCACCATTACAGAATCTCTTAAAACAAGTTCTGTCTCCAATTCTGATTTCGGAATATTATCATTCATGCTAAGCACACACCAACTGTATCTTTTCTCCCAGGGAGGGTTGAGAAATTTAGGAATAAGAAAATGAGATGAGGTTTCGAGATCAAAAGATAGCTCAAAAACGAGGTGAATTGAAATTCATCGAGTTTGCAGCACTGGCTTTTGAGCCGAAATATCGCTCAGTTTCAACTAAACTAAATTTTAAGACCTTCTCTAAAGCAAACCTCTATCCTCATTTGCAAAAAACCGATGCCTTCTACACCTTGTGCGGATTGTTTATTTCGTTGTCCTCTCCATGCTAATGTATAAGAATCCATCTATCGACTTCTATGAATAAGTACCTTTCTCAAGTCCTGGAATCAGTCGAAAGACGAAATCCCTCTGAGCCTCTTTTCCTTCAAGCAGTCACAGAAGTAATTGAATCTCTCAACCCCATCATAGCTGAACATCCGGAAATTGCAGAAGAAGCCATTCTCGAACGCCTTTGCGAACCGGAGAGGCAAATCATTTTTCGAATCGCCTGGCAGGATGACCAGGGTCAGACACTCGTGAATCGTGGTTTCAGAGTTGGTTTCAACAGTGCCCTCGGTCCCTATAAAGGAGGACTAAGATTTCATCCTACCGTCAATCTTGATACGATTAAATTTCTGGGTTTTGAGCAGATCTACAAAAACAGCCTGACTGGCCTATCAATCGGCGGTGGCAAAGGAGGTTCTGACTTTAATCCCAAGGGAAAGTCAGAGTGTGAAATCATGCGTTTCTGCCAAGCCTTCATGAGTGAACTTTTACGCTATGTGGGCTTTCAAACAGATGTCCCCGCCGGTGACATTGGCGTGGGAAGCCGGGAGATCGGATTTCTCTTTGGCCAATATAAGAAACTGACACAACGCTTCGAACCTGGAGTCCTCACCGGAAAAGACGTGGGTCTGGGAGGTTCACTCGCTCGAAAAGAAGCCACGGGATTTGGTGTGGTCTATTTTTCCAGAGCAATGCTGCAAACACGTAAAGAGGACTTCAAAGGGAAAACCTGCGTTGTCTCTGGCTCCGGCAATGTGGCCATCTACTGCATTAAAAAACTGCAGGACCTCGGCGCAAAAGTTGTCGCCTGCTCAGACTCCTCCGGAAGTATCCATGATCCAAGAGGAATTGATGTGGATGTTGTCAAACTTCTCAAAGAAACTGAAAAAGTTCGAATTTCTGAATACGTACGCCGCCGCCCTCATGCCGAATTTCGAGAGGACCAAACCGTATGGGATATACCCTGCGATATGGCATTCCCATGTGCCACTCAGAACGAGCTGGACGAAAAGGATGCTAAGCTACTTATCAAAAATGGCTGTATCCTTGTGGCAGAAGGAGCAAACATGCCTTCAACACCAGCCGCCATTAAAGTTTTTCAGAAAAAGAAAATCCTTTTTGGCCCGGCCAAAGCTGCCAATGCCGGTGGTGTCGCCGTCTCTGCCTTGGAAATGCAGCAAAACGCATCCCTTGAGCACTGGACCTTTCATATGGTGGATAAGAAACTCCAGGAGATCATGAACACGATTCACGGCAATTGTGTTCACTACGCCAAGAAGTACCATCGGAAGGATGACTACATCTTCGGCTCTAACGTAGCAGGCTTTCTTAGAGTCGCTCAAGCTGTTCATGCCTACGGCGTTATTTAAGAAATGGCCTGAAAACTTCTATCTGAAATGCTATTCGTTATCTTCGGATTCCAATCCAAAGATGGCGTTGACATAATGCTCAATCGAAAAGGGCTGTAGGTCTTCGGCCTGCTCGCCCAAAGCAATAAAGTAAATAGGCAGTTTCAGTTCCCGGTAGATACCCACCAGAGCTCCTCCCCGGCTCGTTCCATCCAACTTTGTGACTATGAGACCATCCAACCCAAAACTCTTGTGAAAAATTCGAGCCTGTTCGATTGAGTTAGTCCCGATACCACCATCCACCACCAGCAAGTTATAATGCGGAGCCGACTCGTCATGCTTTTTCAGCACCCTTTTGATCTTGGCCAGCTCCTCCATTAAATGGCTCTTCGTATGTAGTCGGCCCGCTGTATCAATAATCAGAAAATCCTTCCCTCTACTTTTAGCAGCTTGCCAACCATCAAACGCAACCGCAGCCGCATCTGCTCCGTATTGCCCCGCAATCATATCGAGCCCCAAGCGATCCGCCCATGCTTTCAACTGTTCAATCGCGGCAGCCCGAAACGTATCACAAGCAGCCAACAAAACAGAATAGCCATCTTCTTTTAAATCGTAGCCCAACTTTGCAGTCGTCGTCGTTTTCCCTGAACCATTCACTCCAACGAGCGAAACAACCGTTGGTTTATTCTCCACCTGTTCCAGCTTACCCTCCGATCCTTCAAGAACGCGCTTGAGAACTGTCGCGCCAATTCTGGCAACTTCCTTGCCCTGTAGCTCCTTGTCCTTGCGATAAGCCTCCTGAACTTCTGCAATGATCTCCTCTGTTGTCTCAACGCCAAAATCGGCTGCGTAAAGGGCTTCCTCCAATGCCTCGATCGAGGC